>JBFGJV010000151.1:0-7506 GCA_041577015.1 Myxococcota bacterium | reverse complement strand
GGCTCGGCGGAAGCCTCCTCCGGGGCGGCTCGCGCCACGACGCTCTTGGCCCCCACCTGCTCCAGGGCCGCCGTCAGGGACGCGTCGTCACCCACGGCGATCACGTAGCCGTCGGCCAGGGACGCCGCGTTCCGCGTGGCGAAGGGCTCGGACTCCTCACCCCCGTCCACGACGATGCGCACCTTGTCCGCATGCGCGCCGACGCGGATGCGGCTGACGCGCGGCGCGCCCACCGCCAGGTTCGGCGCCTCCACCGCACTCGTCACGCCGGGGACGTCGACCACCAGGCGTGCGGGGTCGTCCAGCGTGAAGGCCTCGACGTTCGAGATGCGGCCGTCGGCGTGCAGACGCACCATCACGCCCGAGCCGAAGGTCTCGCTCGAGATCGCGGTCAACGTGGTGGCCGGAGCCGCCTCCTGCGCCGCCGTGCTCGCGCCCTCCTCCTGCTCGCCCCAGGCCGGGTCTGCTTCCTCGTCCTCCCAGGCCTCGGCCGTCGATTCCCCGATCGGCCGCACCCGGATCTCCAGGCGATCGTCCAGCGGAATCACGTCGAAGTCCGCATCCGCGGCCAGAGAGATCTCGACCCGCGTGGAGGGCTGGCTTCCCGCCGAGAACTCCGCCACGGACACCTCTTCCACCAGACCGTCGTAGATGGCGAGCGACTCGGCGAGCCGCTCGGGACGGACCGCCGTCAGGTCCACCACGACGCGCTCCGGATCCTCGCCCCGGAAGGCGGTGAAGACCGGATGGGAGAGCCCGCGCAGCTTCACGACCGTCGCGTCACCGTCCCGCTCCACGGCGACATCGGACACGACGGCAACCTGCCGTGTCGGCGGCGGTGACGTCGGCGCGGTCGTACAAGCGTGCAGGCCGCCGATCAGCAAGGCGAGGAGCGCAAGGCCCGCGGTGGCGCCTCCTCGAGCGTTACCGAATGCCAACATCGAGCTCACCCTCCCTGGCTCTGACGAACCCGCATCTCGATCTCCTTCTCGGTCCGATCGCCCAGATAGTCCACGTAGGTCTCACGGACGATGACCAGGTTGTCGTCGATGCGGATCACGCGACCGTCGTTCTTGCCGACCGCCGTACCTTCCTGAACCACGTACCCGCGTCCCGACGGGTCCGCGACTAGCGCCCGCGGGCGCCGCGTTCCCCAGACCACGGCGGCCACGCTGAGCTGGCTCAAATCGAACTGCTCGAGCGGCCCACGTTCCACTTCGGCCAGCTCCCGAGCGTGCTCGAGCACGAAGGAGCGGAACGGATCCCGCTTCCCCGACTCGTCGTAGTAGTAGGGCTTCGCCCCGGCCACGGTCGTCTCCCCGGCCTGGGCGTCCGCGGCCGACTCGGCCGGCGCCGCCTGCGGAGCCTTGCGTGCGGCCGTGCGGCCGCTCTGCCCGGAGCCATCGCGCCCGCAGGCCACTCCGGCCAGCAGCGCGCACACGAGTGCGAGAGCCAGTCCCCTCACGTTCGCCTCCCGTGCCGGCCCGCCCGCGTCGGGGCGCTTCCAGTCGCTGCGCTTCCGCCCGGGGCGTCGCCCAGGAAACGGAACGTCGTCGCCCTTCCCTTGACCTCGAGCCGGGTGTCCTCCGGGTCCTCGTCGAGAATGCGGAACTCCAGCTGGTCCACGTTCACGATGCGCGACAGCTTCGACAAGCGGTCGAAGAAGCGTGCGATGTCGTGGTAGCGGCCGTTGAACTCGATCTCGATGGGAACCTCGGCGTAGAAGCCCTGGGGCACCTCGTCCCGAGGCCGGAAGGCCTCGAACTCCAGCCCGGAATCCTTGCCGAGGCTGGAGATGTCCGTGAGCAGCACCGGGAGCTCCTGGCCATCCGGCAGCTTGCGCACCGCCTGGGCCAGCTGGCCCTCGAGATCGGTCAGCTCCTGCTTGAAGCGCTCCAGGTTGGTGGCTACCGCCTTGAGCTCGCTGACCTCGCGCTGCAGCTGCTGCTCGCGCTGCTCCAGTGCGGCCAGCTGCTTCTGCGCCGGCTTGAAGAAGAACCAGCCGTAGCCGGCGACGATGGCCACCAGGAGGCCCACCACCACGGCCGTGCGCTGCGACTTGGGCAGCCGCGAGAGCTTCTCCAGCTGGGTCTGAACGCTGTCGAGACCGAGATCCATCTTCCGTCCCCTAGGAGTCCGCGCTCGCCGTGTTCGCGCCGGGGGCCGTCTCCGAGAAGGCGGTCGTCGCGCGAATGCGGAAGCTGTTCAGCTTGAGCTCGTCCACCTGCTTGAGCTCGCTGGCATCGAGCCTCACGCCCGAGAAGTAGGGCGAGCGCTCCAGCCGGGTGAGCAGAGTGGCGACCAGCTCGTGATCCAGGCTCATGCCGTCGAGCTCGAGCGAGCCCGGCTCGGTGCGCAGCCCGGTGAGCCAGACGCGCTGGGGCACGTGGGTGGCCAGCTCGTCCATCATCCGAACCGGTCCCGAACGACCGTGCTCCAGGCGAGCGATCGTCGCGAGCTTCTGCTCGATCTCGTTCTTCTTCTGCTTGAAGCGCTCGAGCTCCGCCTTCTGCGGCTCGTACTGCTTGAGCTGGGTCTGGAGCTGCGCAATGCGTCCCTGGGCGTTGCCGATGTCGTGCGACACGTAGGTGTGCACCAGCCAGATGAGCGCCAGCGCACCCAGCACGCTGCCCGCGAGAACCACGACCTGCTGGCGTAGATCCGCCTTGCGCCGGGCTTCTCGGACCGGAAGAAGGTTGATCCGGATCATGCGTCGTCCATCCTCCGCAGCGCCAGGCCGACACCGACACCGAGTGAGGGCGCAATGTCTTCCAGGAAGTCACTATCGAAGCGGGTGGTGGGGAGCATCTTGGCCAGCGGGTTCAGGCTTTCCACCGGCAGCCCCGTGCGCTCCGCGAAGGCCTCTTCGATGCCGGACACCTTGGAGCTGCCCCCCGTGAAGAGCACGCGCTGGATCCGGGTCTCGGCGGCGGTGGCGGCGAAGAAGTCCAGCGAGCGGGCGATCTCCGCCACGATGCTGTCGGTGACGGTGCGCATGGCCTGCTCGACCTCCTGCGGCACCACTTCCTTCGTCTCCGCACCCCGGGGATCGCCCAGCTTGATGCGCTCGGCCTCGTCGAATCCCACGGAGAGCGTGCGCTGGATCTCCGCCGTGTACTGCTGCCCGCCGGCCGAGACGTCGCGCGTGAAGACCGGCGCACCGTTGGCCACGACGTTGATGTTGATGACCTGGGCCCCGATGTTGATCAGCGCCACGACCTCGTCCTGGCGCGCGTCGTAGTTGGCCTCGAAGGCGTTCTCGATGGCGAAGGCGGAGACGTCCACGATCGACGGCTGCAGCCCGGCCTCGCTCATCACGTTCACGTAGTCGTCGATCAGGTCCTTCTTCGCGGCCACTAGCAGGACGTCCATCTGGCCGTCCTCGCCCTGGCTCAGGATCTGGAAGTCGAGGTTCACCTCGTTCACGTCGAACGGGATGTACTGCTCAGCCTCCCAGCGAATCGACTCCTCCAGCTCGGCAGGGGTCATGGCCGGGAGCGCAATCTGCTTCACGATCACCGAGTGCCCCGACACCGCCGCGGCCGCCTTGCGGGTCTTGATGCCAGCGTTCGTCAGCGCCTCGCGGATCGCGTCGACGATCGCTCCGGAGTTCAGGAACGCACCCTCGACGATGGCCTCGGGCGCGAGCCGGGCCACGCCCAGGTGCAACAGCTCGAAGCCGTCACCGCGGGGCGCAAGCTCCACTGCCTTCACCATGGAGGACCCGATGTCGAGACCCACGATCGACTTCGAGCCGGAACCGAAAAACGGAAGCTGCACGGCCTGGCATTCCTCCGGACGCCGGTCGGGCGGCTAGCGCCCCGCCTCCACCGTCGTCATCTGCTCGTCCCTCTCGTCCGGCTCGGAACCAAAGACCTTGTCCTTGTCGGACACCTTGAGTCCCAGAGCCAGCAGAACCTTGCGCTTCGTATCGAGCCGGCACGGCCGTCCGGCCTCGAGCCGGTCGATCGTGAGCGTGGAGAGCCCCGCCTTCCGAGCCAGTTCCGCCTTGCTCATCAGGAGCGCCTGGCGGAAGCGCTGGACGTTGTTGCGCGGCACGCTTCCTCCTCGCGCGCCCCGGCCGATCCGGACCACGCGACTCGAACGACGGGCCTATCGGCCCTCCCTGCCGGGGACTTGAGACGCTCGGGGGACATCGCGTGGTGGCGCAGATCACGCCTCCCGAGGCCGTACGCCGCCGGCAGGGCGCCTCGGTCGCCGGGGGCTCACGCCCCGCTCCCCCCGATCCGATAAGCCGTCGGGGAGCGGTTTTGGCGCAACGCATTCTCATCGTGGACGACGACGCCTCCCTGCGGGACAGCCTGGCCCTGGTGCTGGGCGCCGAGGGTTACGAGATCGTGACCGCGGCGGACGGGAGCGAGGCCCTGGCGACCCTGGAGGAAGGCCCCCCGGACCTGGTGTTGTGCGATCTGCGCATGCCGGGCATGGACGGCCTCCAGCTGCTTCCCGAGCTGTCCCGGCGGGCTCCGGAGGCCACGGTGATCCTGATGAGCGCCTATGGGAGCGACGACCTCGCCATCGAGGCCATGCGGCGTGGGGCCTACGACTACCTGCCCAAGCCCTGCCCTCCCTCCGAGGTCCTGCTCGTGATCCGCAAGGCGCAGGAACGTGAGCGGCTGCGGCGCGAGAACCAGCTGCTCCGGCGGGAGGTGCAGCGCGCGCTGGGCGAGCGACCGGTGGTGGCGGCCTCCCCCGCCATGATCCAGGTCCTGGAAACGGTGGAGCGAGCCGCCGAGTTCAAGGCCACCGTGCTGCTCTCCGGCGAGAGCGGAACCGGCAAGGAGGTGATGGCGCGGGTGATCCAGGCGCAGTCCCCCCGGCGCGACGCCCCCTTCGTCGCCGTCAACTGCGGAGCCATCCCGGAGGCGCTGCTGGAGAGCGAGCTCTTCGGACACGCCAAGGGAGCCTTCACCGGAGCCAGCCGGGCGCGACGCGGACTCTTCCTCGAGGCCGACGGCGGCACGCTCTTCCTGGACGAGATCGGGGAGCTTCCCCTCCCCCTCCAGGTGAAGCTGCTGCGGGTCCTCCAGGAGGAGGAGGTGCGGCCCGTGGGAGAGTCCAAGCCACGTCGCGTCGACGTGCGGGTGATCGCGGCGACCGCTCGCAACCTGGAGAAGGAGGTGGAGGCCGGGCGCTTCCGGGAGGACCTCTTCTACCGGCTGAACGTGCTGCACGTGCACGTGCCGCCGCTGCGCGAGCGCCGCAAGGACATCCCGCTGCTGGTGGACCACTTCCTGGCCCGCTCCCGGAACCGGCTGGGCAGGCCCGTGAGGCGCGTGGCCGACGACGCCCTGGAACGGCTGCTGGCCTATCCGTGGCCGGGCAACGTGCGCGAGCTCGAGAACGTGATCGAGCGCGCGGTGATCCTCGCGGAGGGCGATCGGGTCACGCTGCGGGAGCTCCCCGAGAGCGTGGTCTCGCCCCGCAGCGGGGCCGCCGCGCCGGAGGCCGGGGATCTCTCCCTGCGCCGGGCACGCCGCTCCCTGGAGGCGGACCTGATCCGGCGCGCGCTGCGCGCCACGGGCGGAAACCGCACCCACGCCGCCCGGCTGCTGGAGATCAGCCACCGGGCGCTGCTCTACAAGATCAAGGAGTACGGGCTCCGGGACTAGGTCACTCCGGCGAGGCCGGAGGGGCGTCCACGATCAGCTCGAAGCGCTGCGACGCGACGCCGCCGTGGCGGTCGTCGACCGCCACCTCCACCGGGTGACGACCGGACTGTCCCGAGGCCGGCTGCCAGGTGATCTCGCCCGAGACCGGGTCGAGACGCATGCCCCGCGGCCCCTCCAAGAGCTTGTAATGCAGCGGCCGGTCGCCGTCGTGGTCCTCCGCCTGGATCGCGTACCGGAACACCCCGTCCTCGTCCATGGCCTCCGGCTTCGAGCGGATCTCGGGAGAGGCATTGACCAGGCGGATGGGGGCACTGGTCAGCTTGCGGCTCTCGTCCGAGCCGTCGTGCGCCACCACCGCGAGCTGGATCTCGTCGCCGCGCTTGAGCGACGTGGTGACGAGGTTGGGCTCTCCCCGCGAGGCGACCTGGCCGTTCACGCGCCAGACGTACTCGATCCGCAGCCGGTCCCCATCGGGGTCCTCGGCGTCCACCACCGCCGAGAGGTTCGTGCCCGCCTTCACGTCCCGCTCGGGCTGGATCTTCACCGAGCGCAGCAGGGGCGCCTGGTTGCCCACGCGCGCCTCCGCGTGGCGCGCCTCGCCCGCCGCCTCGCCGTCGCTGGCGGTCACGGTGAGCCTCAGCACGTCGCCCTTGCGCGCGACCCCGGCCGGGAGCTCCACCCCCGCCTCGTACACCGGTCGCCCATTGCGCTCCCAGTGATAGGCGAGCTGCACACGATCCCCGTCGGGATCGTGTGCCTCCACCAGGGCACGCACGGGCTCTCCCGCCCGCGGGCGGCTCGGGCGCAACGCGAGCCGCTCGATCTGCGGCGCCTGGTTGATGCGTCCGCTGCCGGCGGGCGGCTTCGTCGCCATGGACGGCCCGGACGGCTTCACCTCCGGCTGCTCGGCGCCGCAGGCCGCGAGCGCCACCGCCAGCACGGCGACGGCGATCCCACGCAGGTCCCCTCCTCGCATCGCTCCTCCCGCCCGCGCCTAGCGCGGCTCCTCCTCCAGACGCAACGTCCGGAGCTCGCTGCGGCCCCCGGCCCTCACGGCCTCGAAGGCGTAGCGGTATTCCGAGCCCCAGGGATCCTGCACCCGCACCTCCTCCAGGGAGATGCGGGCGCCGTCCAGGTTCGTGATCCGCGTGGTTTCGGTCACCTGATAGACGTCCCCGTCGATCGTGACGGTGCGCGCCGTCAGGTCCTTGGCCGTGAGCATGCCGGCCCCTTCGCTGGGCTCGGCCGCCCCCGCCGCTCCTGCGAGCGCCAGGACGCCGACCAGGAGCCACGCGGCCGTTCGCTTGGGATGTCGCATCTCGATCACCTCCCCCGGACCTAGCGATCGCGCCAGGTCTCGAGCTGGATCAGTCGGTTGCAGAGATCCTTGGCGCAGAGCTGCTCCATCTCGCCGTCGCTCGTCACCACGATCACCTTGTTCTCGCACGAGCTGGGCCCGCCGCCGCAGCCGCCTCCGCCGCTCCCGCTGCTGCTGCTGCTGCTACTCGTCCCCGAGCTGGTGCCCGTGCTCGTGCCGGTCGCCGTACCCGCTCCGGATCCGGTGCCGTAGGTGCCGCCGAGCTGCCCCACGGAGACCCGCGGCGCGCTGGGCAGACCCACCCCGATGGAGACCCGACGGTCCTCCTCCGGGTCCGTGGGCCCGCTGCTCGGCTCGAAGGCGCCCACGCCGCAGAAGAGATCGAAGGCGTAGGCGAAGGCATCCCCGCCCGTCACGCACGGGTCGCCGGACGAGTCCGGAACGTAGCTGGGTGCGATCACGTCTCCGTTGAAGATGGTGGCCTTCTGCACCAGCTTCTCACCGTCGCGCAGCCTCAGGTAGAAGCCGTGCGGCGAGCTCTGCGCGGCGCACGAG
>JBFGJV010000150.1:0-7520 GCA_041577015.1 Myxococcota bacterium | reverse complement strand
CCCACCTCGAAGGCCAGGCGCGCCTCGTCGTCCAGCTCGCCCTCGAGATCCTCGGAGAGCTCGAGCACCAGCTGGCTCAGGTCGATGGGCCGGATCTGCGGACGCGTCTCGCCGGCCCACGCGTGCACCTGCGCGGAGAGCTCCGCCAGGCGCTGGACGCCGCGGCGCACCTGGCGCGCCATCTGGGCCGAGGCCGCGTCGCGCGAGGAGGTCCAGGCGCGGTCGCTCGCCTCGAGCAGCGCCGTTGCCACGTGGCGCAGCTCGTGATCCAGGCCGCGCGCGAAGGCCGCCTCCCCCTCGCCGGGGAGGGCGCGGGAGCGGTCGAGCCTGCCCCGCTCGCCGAGATCCACCAGCAGCGCCTGGATCGCCGGACGGTCGTCCAGGAGGAGCGGCGCGGTGTGCACCAGGACGTGCGCCACCGAGCCGTCCTTGCGGAACATCCGGGCCTCCACGACCTCCGGGCTCACGCCCTGCTCCATCACCTGCCGGATGCGCTGCTCCGCCACCGGACGCGAGTCCGGATGGATCAGGTCGAAGACCGAGCGCCCCACCAGCTCGCTGGCATCCGTGCCTCCCCACAGGCGCACGGCGGCCGGGTTCACGTAGGCGATCTTGCCCTCGCGATGCACGGCCACCGGGTTGGGGCACTGCTCCACGAGCGTGCGGTAGCGCGTCTCGCTCTCGACCAGGGCGCGCTCGGACTTCTTGCGCTCGGAGATGTCCGTGGCCACGGCGATGAAGCTCAGCTCCTCGGGCGTCTCGCCCGCCACGGGCGTCACCTCCAGGTCCACCCAGCGACGCGCGCCGTTCGGCAGGGCCAGCTCGAGCTCGAGACGCGCGCTCTCGCCGCGCTCCAGGCGCGCGCGCATGAAGCGGGCGGCCACGTCGTCGATCTCGGACTCCCGGAGCAGGGCCATCATCGGACGGCCGATGGCCTTCTCCGCGGTCTCTCCGGTCATGCGGCACCAGGCGTCGTTCACCCATTCGACGCCACCGCGGGCATCGCCCACCACGATGGCGCTCTCGGTGCGTGCGGCGAGGAGTGCGAGTTTGCGGGTGAGCGAGGCCGGCAGCTGATCGACCTTGGGGGTTTCGCTCATCAAGAACCTCCGGCGACGCCGTTCCGGGCCCGGCGCGCATGGAATCCAAGCGTCTACTCGACGACAGCACGAGAGGCGCCGGCGCGATCCCCCCACACGAGCGCGGCGTCAGAAACGGGAAGGGGCGTCCTCTCTGGCTGCGCACTGTACCACAGCCGGGCTCCCTTTCGAGCCGGTGTTTCTCGCTCCAGGAGGCCTTCCCCGCGGGCCGTGGCTACCTGTGCCGGAACCTGCCCGCATCCGCCCATGCGCATGTCTCCAAGAACTGGCAGGTGCTGCCTCTGGGCGTGCGCCCTCGCCTGCCTCGCGCCCTCCCGAGGCCTGGACCGACCGTTTCCTCGCCTGCGCGGGGAACCCCGACACCGGAGCGTGTCGCTCTGCGCAGGCAGGCCGGCATGCGCGAGGCCACGGTCACCGTCGCGGACTGAGCGGCTCAGCCCTGGGATCAGCCGGTCGGGCTAGCGCTCCATGACCGGCGTTCCCGAGCCGGCGGACGTGTAGGCGCTCTCGGCGTGCAGGGTCAGGTCGAGGCCGGTCTCCTCGTCCTCGTCGTCGACGCGCAGGCCCACGGTCGCGCGCACCACGGAGAGGATCACGAACGTCCCCACCAGACACAGCGCGATGGTGGCGAGGATGCCCTCCACCTGGGTCCAGAGCTGGCCCGCATTGCCGGAGAGGACGCCGCCGTCCGAGAGCGCCGTGGAGGCGAAGATCCCGGTGGCGAGGGCGCCCCAGGTCCCGCCCACGCCGTGCACGCCCACCACGTCGAGGGCGTCGTCGTAGCCGAGCCGCGTCTTCAGGTTGCAGGCCTGGTAGCAGAGCCAGCCCGCCACGACCCCGATGGGAATCGCGGCCCAGGGCTCCACGAAGCCGGCGGCCGGGGTGATCGCCACGAGGCCCGCGACGGCGCCCGTCGCCGCGCCCACCGCCGTGGGCTTGCCGCGCCCGATCCACTCGCTGAAGATCCAGCCGAGCACCGCGGCGGCGGCGGCGGTGTTGGTGTTGACGAAGGCCACGGTGGCGATCCCGTCCGCGGCCAGGGCGCTCCCGGCATTGAAGCCGAACCAGCCCACCCAGAGCAGCGCGGCACCGATCACGACGAAGGGCACGTTGTGGGGCGGCATGGGCTCGCGCCCGTGGCCGCGGCGCTTGCCGATCATGAGCGCCGCCACCAGCGCGGAGGTGCCCGAGGAGATGTGCACCACCGTCCCGCCCGCGAAGTCGAGCGCGCCCCGCGCGCCAAGCCAGCCCCCGCCCCACACCCAGTGGGCGAGCGGCGAGTAGATCACGGTGGACCAGAGCAGCACCAGCAGCAGGAAGGCCGAGAACTTCATGCGCTCGGCGAAGGCGCCCACGATCAGCGCCGGCGTGATGATGGCGAACATGAGCTGGAAGACCATGAAGGCCTGGGGCGGGATGTTCTCGTCCGGGCCCGCCTCCCAGGGCACGCCGCGCAGACCGAACAGGCTGAGATCGCCCACGAGCCCGCCGTGGTCGGGACCGAAGGCGATCGAGTAGCCCCACAGCACCCAGATCACGCTCACCAGCCCCGCCGTGGCGAGGCACTGCATGGCCACCGAGAGCACGTTCTTGGTGCGCACCAGTCCACCGTAGAAGAGCGCGAGCCCCGGGATCGTCATCATCAGCACGATGGCCGAGCTGGTGAGGATCCAGGCCACGTCGCCGCTGTCGAGACCGCTGGCGGCGGCCGGCGCGCTCTCCTGGGCGGCGGCCGCCCCGGCGGCGAGGAGCGCGACCGCGGTGACGAGGCAGACCTGGGCCGATCGGTGGGCGCTGCGCACGGGGGACCCTCCTGGCGGGAAGCGGGTTCAGGCGGAGGGTTTGCCAGGATCGGCCCGATCCTGCAAGCGCTTTCTGGGCGGCGCGCTCGCCAGCGCCGCCTGCAGGGCCTGCACCAGCTGCTCGGGCTCCCAGGGCTTGCTGAGGAACCCCGCGACGCCCGGCTCGGTGAAGCGCTCGCCCGCCATCTCCTCGCTGTAGCCGCTGGCGAGGATCACGGGAAGCGTCGGGGCCAGCCGGCGCAGCTCGCGGTAGGTCTCGGCGCCGTCGAGATCCGGCATCACCAGGTCCAGGACCACGGCGTCGATCGCGTCGCCGCGCGCGCGCAGGATCTCGAGTGCCTCGTGTCCACCCTGGGCCGTGACCACGCGCCATCCCGCCCGCTGCAGGAACTCCTGCGCCAGCTCGAGGACCCACGCCTCGTCGTCCACCACCAGCACCGTGGCCCCCTCCGTGGACGCCGGGGCCTCCACGCGCGCCGGGGCCGGCGTTTGCGTCGTCACCGTCGCGGAGATCGGCAGCAGCACGCGCACCTGCGTGCCGCCGCCCCGTCTGGGCTCCACCCGGATCAAGCCCCGGTGCCCACGCACGATGCCGAGCACGGCGGCCAGCCCGAGCCCCCGCCCCGAGAACTTGGTGGTGAAGAAGGGCTCGAAGATGCGCCCGCGCAGCTCCGGCGCCACGCCCGTTCCGCTGTCGCTCACCGCGAGCACGACGTACTTGCCCGGCGCGGCATCCGGCGTGCCGAGCGCCTCCTCCAGCTCCGCCGCGTCCAGCTCGGCCAGGGAGGTCCGCACGCGCACGCTCCCGCCGTCGTTGCCGAGGGCCTCCGAGGCGTTCGTCACCAGATTGAGCACGACCTGACGCAGCTGCGTCGCGTCGCCCTCCACGGCGGGGAGCTCCGCCAGCAGATCGATCTCGAGCGAGCCGCGCTCCGTGACCGAAGAGCCCAGCAGCCCGCGCATCTCCCGCACCAGGTCGTTCAGGTCCAGCGGGGCGAGAGACGGCGACGCCTTGCCCGAGTAGGTCAGCATCTGCTCGGTGAGCGCTGCCGCATGCTCGGCCGCGGAGCGGATGCGCGCCACGCGTTCCCGCACCGGGGACTCCGCCTCGAGATCCGCCAGCATGAGCCGGGCGTTGCCGAGGATCACTGTGAGCACGTTGTTGAAGTCGTGCGCGATGCCGCCCGAGAGCACGCCCAGACTCTCGAAGCGCTGCACCTCCTGCATCTTGCGCTCCAGGTGGCTGCGCTCCTCCTCGGCGGCGCGAAGCGAGGTCACGTCCACATGCGAGACCACCGCGGCCGCCTCGGAGGCGCCCTCCACCGGGGTCACCCGCATCAGGAACCAGCGCTGGCGATCGGGCGCGTGACAGGGGTACTCGAGCTCGAAGGAGCCGCGGCGTCCCGCCAGGACCTCGCGGATGCCCTGGGCGGCGCGTCCCGCGTGCTCGGCTCCCACGGCGTGCCGCGTGTCACACGCTCCCAGATAGCTGGCTCCCACGCTGGCCTTCGCCGCGGCCAGGCCCTCCCGCGCCGCGAACTGGCGCCAGGCCTGATTCACGGCCAGGATGCGCCCCTCGCCATTCAGCACCGCGATGCTCGCGCCGAGCGCGTCCAGCACCGAGCCGAGCAGATGCCGCGCCGAGCTGGCCCGCCGCTCGGCCTGGCGGAGCTCCGTCACGTCCACACACGAGCCCACGAAGCCGAGGAACGACCCATCGGGCTCGACCCGGGGCGTCGCCGTGCAGAGCAGCGTGCGCCATGCCCCGTCGTGGCGTCGCAGCCGGTACTCCAGCTGGAAGGGGCGTCGGGTGGCGAGGGCATCCCGACACGTCGCCTCGACGGAGGTGCGATCCTCCGGGTGGAGGGATCGCTTCCAACCCTCACCCATCTCGTCTTCGAAGCGGCGCCCGGTGAAGTCGAGCCACGCACGATTGACGTAGGTCCAGCGGGCGTCGGCGTCGCAGGTCCAGACCAGGACCGGCGCCTGCTCGAGCAGGGCGCGGAGCCCGTGGCTGGGATCGCCCGTCCGAGTGCCAGCAGGGCTCGGGGAGAGCGGACTAGGGCCCATGCGATCCGCTACAGCAGGCGGGCGACATGAGCAGGAGGCGCACGAGCTCGGCCTGCCGACCCGTCTCGGTCTTGGCGAAGATCTGCTTCAGCCGACTGCGCGCCGTCTCCCTCGTCACCCCCAGCCGCTCTGCCGCCTCGGCCAGCGAGTATCCCGCGGTGAGCTCGGTGGCGAGCGCCGCTTCCGCGGGTGTCAGGCCGAACAGGCGCTGCACGGCCTCGTCGGGCGTGTCCAGGGGAGCCTCCGGGTCGGTCACGTACACGGCGGCGACCGGCGCGTCGGCGTCGAGCCCCGTGGGCTCCACGGGAAGCGGCGCGACGACGACTTCGTAGCGGCGCAGGCCGGAGGGGCGCGCCAGGGGGAACACCTCGGTGGAGCCGCTTTGGAAGGCCTGCCTGAGCCGGGTGGCGTCGGCAGGGTCGGCGGCGGTGAGCGCCCCGGCTTCGATGCGCAGACCGTCGCGCGCGGCGAGCACGCGCTCGGCGGCGCGGTTCGCGGCGTGGACGAGTCCGTCGCGGTCCACCAGCAGCAGGCCGAGCGCGAGGCGGTCCAGCGCCGATGCCAGCGCACCCCGCTCGGCGTCCACGTGGCAGACCTCGCGCTGCAGTCGCAACGCGTGCCGCAGGTGGGGAAGCAGGGACCGGATCAGCCGGCGCTCGCGTGCCCCCCAGCTTCGGACGCCCGCGCGTCGGAAGGCGACGAGCGCGGCCGTTCCGTGACGCTCGTCGCGCTCGACGAGACCGAGGAGCAGGCCTTCGCTCAGGAGGCCCTGGGGCTCCATCCACTCGTCGTGGAAGCGCGATGCGACCAGGCCCTCGTCGGGCACCGGGCATGCCACACCGCCCACGGGCAGCTTGGAAAGCGCGGGCTCGAAGGGGTCGAAGGCGAAGTCGCGACTCTCGTAGCGCTCCAGGAAGGCCGCCTGGAGCGAGGGGGCTACGAGAAGGCCCGCGTCGCTTGCGGCCGGGCGCCTCAGGAAGAGCAGGGCCGCCCCCCCACCGAGGGCCCGCTCCAGGGCCACCACGAAATCGCCCCAACGGTCCGGCGCGTGGGCCGCCTCGTACGCACCAGCCACGAGACCGGACAGCGTCGCCGGCTGCATCGGACACCGCTCCCAGGCGCGCCTTCCTGGCTCCCGCGACGCCTTCTTTCTACGCCTGCCGGAGTGCGGACGCAAGCGGGGCTCACGCGGAGGCGCCCCGCGGGTGCCCCCCGCCGATTCCGGGGGCGACCCGATTTCCGGGGTATAATCGGGCTGGTGGTGGCTGGGGGGTGAGCACGGCCTGGGATCGGTGTTGCGACGCGGTTCGACCACCAGTGATCTGCTGCTCGTGCTTCTCGTCGGCGTCGTCGTGTGGGGCGTCGCGGACTCGCGTCACTTCGAGCGCTGGGCCAGCCGCGCGAAGGCGGAGCTCTCGGGCCCGCACTTCGGCAGAGACGATCCGCTGACGTGGGCCGTTCGCCTCGTGGGGCGGGCCGTGGACGGCGCGGCCAGGCTCGGCGCCCGCGGCATCGGCTCGGGCGTGGAGCTGGCAAAGCGCGTGTTCGAGCGCGACCCGCTCGCCGCCGACCCCGTGGATGACCCGGCTCCCCTCGTCGTCCACGCAGCCGACGAGTCGGCGCCCGAGGAGACGGCGCTCGCCCTGGCTCCCCCCCCGCCCGAGCTGATGGGGCCGCCCGAGCCGCCGCAGGAGCTGCGGGTGGTGATGCGGAGCCGGGAGCCGCGCGGTGCCAGGCACCCCCTCGAGCTGATGGGCCCCCCCGAGCCCCCGCAGACGCTCCGGGTGGTGGCCCGGGCGCCGAGCGAGCCGACCGGGCCCGAGCCGGCCCGCTTCGAGCTGGTGGGGCCTCCCGAGCCCCCGGAGCGGCTTCGGTCGGCGACGGCCCGCGCCGAGGCGCGGCGCCTGCTGCCGCCGGTCGCTGCCGAGCCGCCCGCCGCGCTTCGCGTGGCGCACGCCCCCGCCGCGCCGGAGCGCCTCGCGGCCGCGCCGCGTCCGCAGCGGGGCGGCTTTCCGGGTCTCGACGACCTGCTGGCCCGCGCGGACGCCGAGGTCCGCGAGGCTCGCTTCGAGGGTGCGGTGGAGACCATCGCGCGCGCGTCGCGCATGATCGATTCGCTGCCGGACTCGGCACGGACGCGCCCGCGGCGAGCGCGCCTGGAGGTGCTGCGTGCCACCACCGAGGTGGCCTTCGGCAACCTGGTGGATGCTCGTGCCAGCCTGGAGCGCGCGCTGGAAGCCGAGCCGGACCTCGAGCTCGACCCGCGCACGACCTCGCCCAAGCTGCTGCGGATCTTCGGAACCCTCGGCTGGCCGACGGCCCACGCACGACGCGTGGACGAGACGCCCGCACCCTAGCCGGCGCGGCGGACGCGCATCCCCGACTCGCTAGGGCGTCGATGGCGCGTCGGTGGCGGCGTCCCGGCCCGGTGCGGCGGCCGTGGTCGGGGTCGCCCCGAGCTGCTGCGGGCGGCCGACCTGGAGCTCCAGCTCCTTCCGCCATGCGCGCTGCCGGGCGATCTCGAGCTCGAGCTCCCGGCGCTTCTTCT
>JBFGJV010000149.1:0-7542 GCA_041577015.1 Myxococcota bacterium | reverse complement strand
GCGGCCAGGGCGGCTTCGGCCACACCGGGCGCCGGCCGCGCGCCGCGCCCGCGGACGGCGCCCCGTGAGCGACGAGCCGACGCGCGTGGCCGCCGGGGGAGCCCTGGGCGTGGAGCCCGTGCACCCGCGGCCGCCCACGCCGCTGCCTCCCCCGGCCCCGCCGCGCCGGGGCAACGAGCTGGCCCTGCGCCTGCTCTCCGCCGCTGTCCTCGTGCCCAGCGTCCTGTACCTGATCGTGCGCGGCGGCGTGTTCTTCCTGGCGGGCGTGATCGTGCTGGTCCTGCTGGGCCTGCGCGAGTTCTACCAGTTCATCGAAGCCAAGGGCGCGCACCCGCAGGTGGGCTTCGGGCTGGTGGCGGGCGCCGCGCTTCCGGTGGTGGCCTTCGTGGGCAACGAGTACCACGCCACCATCCTGATGACGGCGGTGCTGCTCGCCGTGATGATCGTCCAGATCGGCAAGGCCCAGATCACCGAGGCGCTGTCCAGCATCTCCGGCACCTTCTTCGGCGTCTTCTACGTCGGCTGGCTGCTGAGCCACGCGGTGGTGCTGCGCTTCTTCTACGACGTGGTCGCCACCAAGTGGAGCCCCCAGACGGCGGCGGTCTTCTTCGATCCGCTGTCGGGGCTCTTCTACCTGCTCTTCACCGTGGTGACCGTGGTGCTCTGCGACGCGGGGGCGTACTTCGCCGGGCGCGCCTGGGGCAAGCGCAAGCTCGCCCCGACCATCAGCCCGGGCAAGACCGTGGAGGGCGCGCTCGGGGGCATCGTGGTGGGGACTGCCGGCGGGCTGGCCACGAAGCTGGTCTTCGATCTGTTCTGGCCCTCGCTCACGGTGGGCTTCGGCTGGGGCACCGCGGCCGGGTTCGCCGTGCTGCTGGCGACGGTCGGGATGATCGGCGACCTGGTGGAGTCGCTGCTCAAACGCGACGCCCAGATCAAGGACGCCGGCCGGCTGCTGCCCGGGATGGGCGGCATCCTGGACCGCATCGATTCCAACCTGCTGGCCATCCCGGTGATGTACTATCTGCTGCTGGGGCACACCTTCCTTCGCGTGGGTTCGCCATGATCGACCGCTACGCACGGCCGGAGATGCAGGCCCTGTGGACGGACGAGGCTCGCTATCGGCGCTGGCTCGACGTCGAGCTGGCGGTGTGCGAGGTGCTCGCGGAACGCGGCGTCGTCCCCGCCCGGGACGTGGCCGAGATCCGACGACGGGCCCGCGTGGACCCGGCTCGCGTGGCCGAGATCGAGCGCGAGGTGCGCCACGACGTGATCGCCTTCCTCACGGCCGTCGCCGAGAGCGTGGGCCCGGCGGCACGTTGGGTGCACTACGGCATGACGTCGAGCGACGTGCTGGACACCGCCCTGGCGCTCCAGCTGCGCGACGCCGGGCGCCTGCTGCTCCAGGGCCTGGACGCGAGCCTCGAGGCGTTGCGGCGCCGGGCGCTCGAGCACCGCCACACGCCGATGATCGGACGCACCCACGGCGTGCACGCGGAGCCCACCACCTTCGGTCTCAAGCTGCTCGGCTTCCACGAGGAGATGCGCCGGGGCCGCGCGCGTCTCTCGCGCGCGCTCGAGGAGGCCTGCGTCGGCAAGCTCTCGGGCGCCGTGGGGACCTTTGCGCACCTGGCTCCGGACGTGGAGCAGGCGGTGTGCCAGAAGCTCGGGATCGGCTTCGAGCCGGTCGCCACCCAGGTGGTGGCGCGCGACCGCCACGCGGCCCTGGTGCAGGCCCTGGCTCTGGTGGCCTCGGGCATCGACCGTGCCGCCGTGGAGTTCCGCCACCTGGCCCGCACCGAGGTGCGCGAGGTGGAGGAGGAGTTCGGCGCCGGGCAGAAGGGCTCCTCCGCCATGCCGCACAAGCGCAACCCCTGGCGTCTGGAGAACCTCTCGGGCCTGGCGCGCGTGGTGCGTGGCTACGCGGGGACGGCGCTGGAGAATCTCGCGCTCTGGCACGAACGCGACATCAGCAACTCCTCCGTGGAGCGCATCGTGCTCCCCGACGCCACCACCGTGGTGGACTTCATGCTGCACCGCTTCGCCGGGCTGGTGGAGACGCTCGTGGTTCACCCGGAGCGCATGCGCGCCAACCTGGAGACGACGCGGGGGCTCGCCTTCAGCGGCACCCTGCTGCTGGCCCTGGCGGAGAAGGGGCTGGCGCGGGAGGAGGCCTACGCGCTGGTGCAGCGTCACGCCATGGAGACCTGGGAGCGGGGCGGCGACTTCCGCGAACGCGTGCTCGGCGACGATCGCATCGCGCGCGTCCTGGCCAAGGAGGAGATCGAGCGCTGCTTCGGGCTGGAGCAGGCCCTGCGCCACGTGGACGCCCTCTTCGAACGCGCGTTGGGAGGCGACGAGGCGTGAAGGCCGTGGTCGTGGTGACCTTGAAGCCCGAGGTGCTGGACCCGGAGGGGCGCGCCATCCAGCGCGCCTGCCACGCCCTGGGCCACGAAGCCGTCCGCGAGGTGCGCCAGGGCAAGCGCTTCGAGATCCGACTCGACGCCGCCGACCGCGCCGCCGCCGAGCGGCTGCTCCGGGAGCTGGGGGAGAAGCTCCTGGCCAACCCGGTGATCGAGGACTTCCGCATCGAGCGGCTGGAGGCCGAGGAGGACGGTTCGTGAGCGTGGATACCCCCCTGCTGCGTGAGCAGTGCACCCGAACCCTGGAGCGCACCGACTTCGCCGGGCTGGGAACCCGCATCGAGGGCAAGGTCCGCGACAGCTACGTGAGCGAGGGACGCCGCGTGCTGGTGGCGACGGACCGTGTGAGCGCCTTCGACGTGGTGCTGGGGACGATCCCCTTCAAGGGGCAGGTGCTGAACCAGATCGCGGCCTTCTGGTTCGAGAAGACCGCCGACCTGGCCCCCAACCACGTGCTCGAGGTGCCGGACCCCAACGTCACCATCGCCCGCGAGTGCCAGCTGCTGCCGGTGGAGTTCGTGGTGCGCGGCTACCTGACCGGCGTGAGCCCCACCTCGATCTGGACCGCCTACGCCCGGGGCGAGCGCCACTACTGCGGGCATCAGCTTCCGGAGGGCCTGCGCAAGCACGAGCGCCTGCCGGTGCCGCTGCTGACGCCCACCACCAAGGCCGAGCACGGAGCCCACGACGAGCTCACCTCGCGCGAGGAGCTGGTGGCGCGCGGAGCGATCTCCGCCGAGCGTTACGACCGCGCCGCGGAGGTTGCGCTGCGCCTGTTTGCGGAGGGCACGCGCTGGGCCGAGAAGCAGGGCCTGATCCTGGTGGACACCAAGTACGAGATGGGGCTCGGCGCGGACGGCGAGCTGGTGGTGATCGACGAGATCCACACGCCCGACTCCTCGCGCTACTGGTATGCGGACGCCTACGAAGGCGCGCTCTCCCGCGGCGAGGACCCGAAGGCCCTGGACAAGGAGTACGTGCGGCGCTGGCTGGTGCAGCACGGCTACCGGGGCGAGGGGCCGCCGCCGGAGCTCCCGCTCGAGGTGCGCTGCGAGGCCGCGCGGCGCTACATCGCCGCCTTCGAGCGCGTCACCGGGGCGCGCTTCGCGCCGGACGTGGAGCCGCCTCTCTCGCGCATCCGCCGCAACCTGGGTCTCGCGGGGTGACCTCGTGTTCGCCGTGATCCAGTTTCCCGGCTCGAACGACGATCGCGACATGCGCTTCGCGCTGAAGAGCGTGCTCGGCGCCGACACCAGACTGGTCTGGCACCGGGAGGCCGAGCTCCCGGCCGGGACCCGCGCGGTGCTGCTGCCCGGCGGCTTCTCCTACGGCGACTACCTGCGCTGCGGGGCCATGGCGCGCTTCTCGCCGGTGATGGCGGCGGTGCGACGCTTCGCGGACGCCGGAGGGCCCGTGCTCGGCACCTGCAACGGCTTCCAGGTGCTGTGCGAGGCCGGGCTGCTGCCGGGCGCGCTGCTGCGCAACCGCGACCTCCACTTCGTGTGCGACTGGGTGCACGTGCGGGTGGAGCGCCTGGCGACTCCCTTCGCCTGCCGGCTGGCTTCGGGGCAGGTGCTGCGTCTGCCGGTCAAGCACGGCGAGGGGCGCTACCACGCCACCGCAGCGCAGCTGGCGCGTCTGGAAGCCGGCGGCCAGATCGCGCTGCGCTACTGCGAGGCCGACGGCACGCTCTCGGAGACGGCGAACCCGAATGGCTCGGCGGGCCACGTGGCGGGCGTGACGAACGCGGCCGGCAACGTGCTGGGGCTCATGCCGCACCCCGAGCACGCCGTGGACGCGCGGCTCGGCGGGGCGGACGGCGCGCTGCTGCTGGGCTCGCTGCTGGATGCGGTGGAGCGGCAGCGCCGGTGACGCGCGCCGCCGACCCCCCCGTGGACCGCGCCCTCGCCCGGGAGCACGGCCTCACCGACGAGGAGTGGGAGCGGATCCGGGAGATCCTGGGGCGCACCCCCAGCTTTCCGGAGCTCGGGATCTTCTCCGTGATGTGGTCCGAGCACTGCTCCTACAAGTCCAGCAAGCGCCACCTGGCCACGCTCCCGACCGAGGCGGAGCACGTCCTGATCGGTCCCGGCGAGAACGCGGGTGCCGTGGCCATCGGCGACGGGCTGGCGGTGGTGTTCAAGATCGAGAGCCACAACCACCCCTCCTTCATCGAGCCGGTGCAGGGCGCGGCCACCGGCGTCGGCGGCATCCTGCGCGACATCTTCACCATGGGGGCGCGTCCCCTGGCCTCGCTCGACTCGCTGCGCTTCGGGCCGCTCGAGGACGCCCGCCACCGCTGGCTGTTGCGCGGCGTCGTGGAGGGGATCGGGGGCTACGGCAACTGCGTGGGCGTCCCCACCGTCGGGGGCGAGACCACCTTCCACCCCTGCTACCGCGGCAACATCCTGGTGAACGCCTTCAACCTGGGGCTGGTGGAGGCGGACCGCATCTTCCGGGCCCAGGCCACCGGCGTCGGCAATCCGGTGGTCTACGTGGGGAGCAAGACCGGCCGGGACGGCATCCACGGCGCCAGCCTGCTGGCCTCCGCGGAGTTCGACGACGAGAGCGAGGCGAAGCGGCCCACCGTACAGGTGGGCGATCCCTTCACCGAGAAGTGTCTGATCGAGGCGTGCCTGGAGCTGATGCGCACGGACGCCATCGTCGGGATCCAGGACATGGGCGCGGCCGGTCTCACCTGCTCCTCCTTCGAGATGGCCAGCCACGCCGGCACGGGGATCGAGATGGATCTCGATCGCGTGCCCCAGCGCGCCGCCCACATGACGCCCTACGAGCTGCTGCTCTCCGAGAGCCAGGAGCGCATGCTGCTGGTGGCACGCGCGGGCCAGGAGGAGCGCGTGCGCCAGGTCTTCGCGCGCTGGGAGCTGGACGCGGTGGTGGTGGGACGCGTCACCGACGACGGCCGCATGCGCGTGCGCTGGCACGGCGAGACGGTGGTGGACATCCCGGTGGACCCGGTGGCCAAGAGCTCTCCGGTGCTGGACCGGCCGGCCCGGGAGCCGGCGGACCTGCGCGAGCGGCACAAGCTCGACCCCGCCTCCCTCGCGGAGGACGACTTCGAGGGGGCGCTCCTGGCGCTGCTCGACTCGCCCAACGGAGGCTCCAAGGCCTGGATCTGGCGCCAGTACGACCAGCTCGTGCAGGGCCACACGGTGCTCGGCCCCGGCGGCGACGCGGCGCTGCTGCGCGTCGTGCGGGAGGACGGGACGCCCACCGAGAAGGGCATCGCCATCGCCGTGGACTGCAACCCGCGCTGGTGCTGGCTCGACCCCCGGGCCGGGGCGAGGGCCGCCGTGGCCGAGGCGGCGCGCAACGTGGCCTGCGCCGGGGCGCGACCGCTGGCCCTCACCAACTGCCTGAACTTCGGCAACCCCGAGAAGCCCGAGGTGATGTGGGAGTTCGTGGAGGCGGTGGCCGGGCTCGGGGAGGCGGCGCGCGAGCTGGGGACCCCCGTGGTCTCCGGGAACGTCTCCTTCTACAACGAAACCGCCGGGCGCTCGATCTACCCCACACCCACGGTGGTCGTGGTGGGGCTGCTGGAGCGCTGGGAGCGTCACGCGGTGTCGCACTTCCCGGAGGCCGGCCTCGCCGTCCTCCTGCTGGGCGAGACGCGGGAGGAGCTCGGAGGAAGCGCGTGGCTGGCGGAGCGGCGGGGGCTCGAGGCCGGGCTTCCGCCGGCGGTGGATCTCCCGGCCGAGCGTCGGCTCCAGGCCGTGCTGGCCCGGGGCGTCGCCGCGGGCTGGATCCGCTCCGCCCACGACGTCTCCGACGGGGGGCTTGCCCTGGCGCTCGCCGAGTGCACCTTTACGAGGTCGGCGGGGCACCGGGTGGGCGCGCAGATCGCCTTGAGCGAGCCGCTGCGCCCCGAGGCGCTGCTGTTCGGCGAGTCCACCGGGCGTGTGGTCGTGGCGACGGCGGCGCCCGCAGAGCTGGAGCGCCTGGCGCGGGAGCAGGCTGTGCCGGCGTGGCGACTGGGCGAGACCGGCGGTGCGCGCCTGGTGATCCGCTCGCCGGAGGGAAGCGCGTGGATCGACCTCGAGGTGGAGCAGCTGGCCCGCGTCTGGGCGCGCGCGCTACCCCGTCGGATGGAGGGCGCGTGAGCGACCGCTTCCACGACGAGTGCGGCGTCTTCGGCGTGCACGGCCATCCCGAGGCGGCCAACCTGGGCTACCTGGGTCTGTACGCGCTCCAGCACCGCGGCCAGGAGAGCGCCGGCATCGCCTCCTCGAACGGCCGCGAGCACTTCGTGCACCGGGGCATGGGGCTGGTGGCCGACGTCTTCTCCGAGAAGATCCTGAAGCGGCTGCCGGGTCGGCACGCCATCGGTCACGTGCGCTATTCGACGGCGGGCGAGAGCTCGCTGCGCAACGCCCAGCCCTTCTGCGCCACCACCGACGGCGGCCCGGTGGCCCTGGCCCACAACGGCAACCTCGTGAACGCCCTCGCCATCCGCCGCGAGCTGGAGGGGCGGGGCGCGATCCTCACCTCCACTTCGGACAGCGAGGTGATCGTGCACCTGCTGGCGCGTTCCCGGGAGCGCAGCCCCGAGGAGCGTCTGATCGACGCCCTCTCCCGCGTGCGCGGCGCCTGGAGCCTGGTGATGCTGACGGACGACGCCCTGGTCGCCGCGCGCGATCCCTGGGGCTTCCGGCCCCTCACGCTGGGCCGGCTGGACGGCGCCTGGGTGGTGGCGAGCGAGACCTGCGCGCTCGACCTGATCGGCGCCGAGACCGAACGGGACGTGGATCCCGGCGAGGTCGTCGTGATCCGGCGCGGCCGGCTCCGCACGCTGCGCCCCTTCCCGGCGGCGCCGCGCCAGGCCTTCTGCATCTTCGAGCACATCTACTTCGCGCGCCCGGACTCCCAGCTCTGGGGGCAGAACGTCTACTCCTTCCGCAAGGAGCTCGGGCGCGCGCTGGCCCGGGAGCATCCGGTGGCGGCGGACATGGTGGTCCCCGTGCTCGACTCGGGGAACGCCGCCGCGCTCGGCTACGCCGAGGAGTCCGGGATTCCCTACGAGACCGCCCTGATCCGCAACCACTACGTGCGGCGCACCTTCATCGAGCCGGCCCAGTCGATCCGGCACTTCGGCGTGAAG
>JBFGJV010000148.1:0-7610 GCA_041577015.1 Myxococcota bacterium | reverse complement strand
TCCAAGCTCGCCGCCCTCGAGCGGCTGGCGGCGGGCGACCCGACGCTCCCGGCGCACGGCCTGCCGGGTCTCCGCGTCTTCACGGATCTCGAGCTGACGAGACCACCGGCCTGACGGAACGCCCGAAGTCAGAACGCCCCCGGTCGTGAGACCGGGGGCGTTCGACGCTACGGCTCCCGCGAACGCTCAGGGCATCGCCAGGTCCTTCAGCGTCGTGGGACCCCAGGTCTTGATGTCGCGCGCCAGGCTCCCGCCCAGATAGTCCGCGACCTTGCGCGAGGACTCGATGTAGGCGGTCCAGTCGGCGCTGGCGTTGCGCACGTCCAGCCAGGCGTCCATCTCCGCCTCGCTCTCGTAGCCCACCGAGATCACGTGCGTCACCGGCGAGAGGCCGCCCGCCACGACGCCCGAGAGGTGGACCTGACCCGGGAACTTCTTGCCCGTCTCGGAGGCCATCAGCGTGTTGATCGACGCCAGGAAGGCCGCCGGATCGCTCACCTGGAAGGCGTGGTTCATCCACACCTTGTCGGTCTCGCTGACGGTGCCCCAGCTCTTGGCGGTGCGATTCAGCACCTGCGCCACCGGCTGCGTGAGCTCCGTCATGGCGTTCGTGAACGTGGTCCAGGCCGGATCCGCCTGGAGCTTCTGGACGAAGGCTTCCCGCTCGGCGGCGGACTTGTAGAGCGGAACGAAGCTGTGCGTGGCGGGGTTGGCGCCATTGATCGTCTGCACCTGCAGGTGGAGGCGACCCGGAAACTCCTTCCCCACCATGGAGTTCATCAGGGCGTCCGCGGCCGCCACGACCTTGGGGGCGTTCTGTGGCGTGGTGGCGAAGCTGAACACCGTCCAGCTCGACGCTGCGGATGCGGCCTGGCCGACCAGGAGCAGGCCGATCGCGAGCAGACTCATACGCTTCATGACGAGAGGTCTCCCTTCGTTGCGAGAACGTCGCGCCCCTCCGCCCCCCAGCCGCGCGAGCATCCCACGCGGAGATCCGAATGGGAAGCCTTTTCTCCCCGCGGCGCGGCGGGATCCCCGCACCCGGCGGCGGCGTCAGGCGCGCCACACCACCGGGCAATCGGGCCCGCCCAGCGGATCGCCGTCGCGGACCCGATCCTGATGGGGCTTTCGGGGCGCGCCCTCGCGCAGCCGGTAGCGCACGTCGTCGCCGCAGTAGCGGACGGAGATGGCCCGCCGTCGCCGCGTTCGAGAGCGGTTTCCCACGGCGCCGTGCAGGGTTCGAGCGTGGTGCACGGTCACGTCACCCGGCTCGAGCTCGAAGAAGACGACGTCGTATCGGTCCCCCTGGGCGGCGACGTCCGGGACCGGCTCGCCCTGCGTCCGCGGAATCGCCATCTCGCTCACGAAGAGGTTGGGCTGGAAGAGCCGCTCCCAGCGATGGGAGCCCCGCACGTAGCCCACCGCCCCCGTCTCCCGCGTGACCGGGTCGAGCGGACACCAGACGGTGCAGACCTGCTCCCCCTCCACGTGGAAGTAGGCGAGATCCTGGTGGAAGGCGGTGGGCTCGACGGTGCCCGGCTCCTTCACGAGCAGGCTGTCCTCGTAGAGGTGGACGCGGCTGGCGCGCATCAGCGCCGCGGCGAGGGCGGGCAGCGGCGACTCGGCCGCGAAGGCGTGGAAGGCGGGCTCGTGGCGCCAGTGGTCGGTGCCCGCGAAGAAGCGCCCGGGCGCTCGGCCTTCCCGGGCCAGGTCGCGCTCGACCGCCGCGTCCGCCAGGGCGCGTCCTCCCGAGCCTTCGATGCGGCGTGCCATCTCGGAGAGATCCACGGCGCGCCGGATCTCGGCCTCGACGGGCTCCGCCATGCGAGCGAGCCACGACGCCGGCAGGACACCGCGCAGACACACCACCCCGTCGCGCTCGAAGCAGGCGATCTCCTCCGCGGTGACCGGGCGCAGCGGTCTCGAGGCCTGCATGGGACAAAGCGTACCCGGGGCGACGACGCAGTGCCGACGGCGCCGAAGCGACCTACGCTCGGAACGTCATGCCTCGTCCTGCCGTGCGCTGGATGGTGGGCCTCGGGGCCGTCGCGGCGGTCGCGGCCCTGCTCTGGTTCGTGGGCGAAGAGGGGCTCCAAGGCCTCAGCAGCACTCGCCCTGCCGTCGCCCCCTCGGCCGCCGGGGTCGGGTCGGCGCCGCCACGACTCGCGCACGTGGCCGCGCTGGGGCGCCTGGAGCCCCGCGGCGGCGTGATCCGCGTGGCCGGCCCGCCGCGACCCGCGGTGGTCATCGAAGAGCTGCTCGTCCAGGAAGGCGATGCGGTGGCGAAGGGCCAGCCGCTCGCCACGCTGGCGGGCATCGGCCTCCAGCGCGCGGAGGTGGAGCGTCTCGAGGCCGAGCTCGAGAACGCCACACGGGAGCTCGAGCGCAACCGCAAGCTCCGCCGCGACCGGGTGCTCTCGGAGTCCAAGTGGCAGGCGGTGGTCCTGGCGCGGGACGTGGCGCGAGCCAGCCTGGCCCGCGCCCGGGCCGATCTCGCGCTCTCGACGGTCCACGCCCCGATCGAGGGCCAGGTGCTCGAGATCCACGCCCGCGAGGGGGAGCGGGTCGGACCCGAAGGGATCGCCGAGCTGGGGCGCACCGCGGCCATGTACGCGGTGGCGGAGGTCTACGAGACCGACATCGGGCGCGTACGCGTGGGGCAGGGCGCGCGCATCCGAAGCCCGGCCCTGCCCCGCGAGCTCCGAGGCGAGGTCGAGCGCATCGGCCTCAAGATCGGCAAGAAGGACGTCTTGAGCACCGATCCGGTGGCCGACGCCGACGCGCGGGTCGTGGAGGTGGAGATCCGCCTGCTCGAGCCGGAGCTCGCCGCCGCGCTCACGAACCTCCGGATCGAGGTCGTGATCGAGCCCTGAACCGGAGACGGCATCGCGATGGCACGCTCCGTTCCCCTGGCCTGGCTCCAGCTCACGCGAGAGAAGCTCCGCCTGCTGGTGGCCCTCGCAGGCGTCGCCTTCGCCGTGATCCTGGTCTCGATGCAGCTCGGCTTCCGAAGCGCCGTCTACGACAGCGCCGTGCGCTATCACCGCCACCTCCAGTACGAGCTCGTGATGGTCAATCCGAAGACGCCCTTCATCGGCTTCCCGGAGAGCTTCACCCGGCGCCGCCTCTACCAGGCGCTGGGCGACGCGGAGGTGGCGTCCGTCACACCCATCTACATCCAGCAGGCCTTCTGGAAGAATCCCTGGACCTTCGACTCCCGCAACATCCTGGTGGTGGGCTTCGACCCTTCCCGGGACGTCCTCGACCTCCCGGGCATCCGAGCCCACCTGGACACGCTGGAGCTCCCGGACGTGGTGCTCTTCGACGCCCGCTCGCGCCCCGAGTTCGGCCCCGTGGCCGAGGCCGTGGGTCGCGAGGGAAGCCTGCTCGCCGAGGTGAACGACCGTCGGGTCACCATCGTGGATCTCTTTCGCCTCGGCACCTCCTTCGGCATCGACGGCAGCCTGGTGACGAGCGACCTGAACTTCCTCCGGCTCTTCCCCCACCGGTCCGCCGGCCGCATCGATCTCGGGCTCGTGCACCTGACGCCAGGTGCGGATCCGGAGCGGGTGCAGAAACGACTCCAAGGGGCGCTCGAGCGCGATGTCCTCGTCCTGACGCGCGGCTCGTTCATCGCACGAGAGGTGGGCTACTGGGGCACGACCACGCCGATCGGCTACGTGTTCGGCTTCGGCGCCATCATGGGCCTCGTCGTGGGAGGCGTGATCGTCTACCAGATCCTCTTCGCCGACGTGTCGGAGCACCTGGCCGAGTACGCGACCCTCAAGGCCATGGGCTACACGAACCGGCGCCTGTCGGGGCTGGTGCTCCAGGAGGCAGCGATGCTGGCGCTGCTCGGCTTCGCGCCGGGTTTGCTGGCCAGCCTGGTGCTCTACCGCGTGACGGAGGAGGCCACGCGTCTCCCCCTGAGCATGACGGCGGGGCGCGTCGTGGCCGTCCTGGCGCTCACGCTCGTCATGTGTGGCGTCTCGGCCTTGATGGCCCTGCGCAAGGTGCGCTCCGCGGACCCGGCGGAAGTCTTCGGATGAGCGCCTTTCCCATCGTGATCGAGCACCTGAACCATGCCTTCGGCGAGGGTGAGCTGCGCCGCCAGGTGCTGTTCGACGTCTGCGCGGAGATCCGCAGCGGCGAGATGGTGATCCTGACGGGACCCTCCGGCTCCGGGAAGACCACGCTGCTCACGCTGATGGGGGCGCTGCGCTCCGCCCAGGAGGGCAGCCTGCGCGTGCTGGGTCGGGAGCTGCGAGGGGCAGGGGAGGACACGCTCGCCCAGGTCCGCAAGCGGATCGGCTACATCTTCCAGGCCCACAATCTCCTCGAAGCCTTGACTGCCCGGCAGAACGTGCAGATGTCGCTCCAGCTGGAAGCCGTGGCCTCCGCGGAGGAGCTGGGCCGTCGGGCGGGAGAGGCGCTCGCCGCCGTGGGACTGGGCGACCGGACCGAGGCCCATCCCAGCCAGCTCTCCGGCGGTCAGCGTCAACGCGTGGCCGTGGCTCGCGCGCTGGCGCGGCAGCCGGAGATCGTGCTGGCCGACGAGCCCACGGCCTCCCTCGACCGCAAGACGGGCCGGGGCGTGGTCGAGCTGCTGGAGCGGCTGGCGCGCAAGGACGGCGTCACCGTGGTTCTGGTCACCCACGACAGCCGCATCCTCGACATCGCGGACCGGATCCTGTCCCTCGAGGACGGCCGCCTTTCCTCACTGATGAACTCCGTGACCTCCGACGCGCGGCAGCGACTGCGCCTCCTGGTCCAGGACATCCGGCGCGGTGATCTGGTGGAGCGGGTCGCCGGCCTGGACGCGGCGAGCTTCGGGGAGCTCCTGGAGCAGGTGACCGGCGAGACGCGCCATCTGCTCGAGCTGGTAGACCTGGTGCAGGGCGACGCCTTCGAGAGCATGCTCGATCAGGTGGTGCAGGCCTTCACGCGCAAGGTGGCCGAGATCATCGAGGCGGATCGGGTCAGCGTCTTCCTGCTGGACGAGTCGTCGGGAGAGGTCTGGACCTCGGCCGCCTGCGAGCACGGCCGCGCGCGCGAGCTTCGCATCCCCCTGCACCGCGGGGTGCTCGGGCACGTGGCTCGCACGGGAGAAGCCACGAACGTGCCGGACGTCGCACGAGAGCCCCGCTTCGAGCCCTCGATCGACGCGCGCGACGGCCACGACGTGCGGTCGCTACTCGCCATTCCCCTGGCCGACTCGAAGCAGCAGGTCTTCGCCGTGCTGGAGCTGGCACGGGCCTCGGCGCGCCCCTTCGAGGCCGCCGAGCAGGAGCGCGTGACGGAGCTGACCCGGTCGCTCAGCCTGATCCTGGAGAGCTGGTGGCGCATGAGCTGCACCTGCCGGGCCGCCGGCGTGGGCAGAACGCCCGTCTGCTGTCACCCGTGGCGTCCCCCCACCGCGGCTCCGCCGGCGGACTAGGAGCCGGCCCGCCACGAGCACGCGATGCGCTCGGGGCCCGGGACCCGCGCCATCACGTGGAAGCCGAACTCGCGCGCCAGCGCGAAGCCCTGGTAGATCCGGGTCGCCGCCGTCAGCGGATCGAGGCGTACCTCCCGGCCGTCCTGGGGGGCACCCGCGAACAGCCAGTTCAGGAACAGCAGGTCGAGGACGGTGCTCTCCAGCCAGGGGATCGAGCGCCGGTACGCGGCGAGCCAGGCGGTGCGCGACGGTCGCAGCAGGCGCCGCACGACCTTCCGTCGGGCCAGCTCCTCCAGGTCGCAGCACCCGAGATGAACGCCCACGATCTGGGGAGCCGCGGCCAGGACCGTCAAGACACGCGGGAGGGGGATCTTCTCCTCCACCGTCTTCAGGGCGCCTCGCTCGCCGTGGCAGGCCAGATACAGGATCTTCTGGCGCTTCGGTCGTCTTAGGCGTCCGAAGCGCTCGATCCAGAAGCGCAGGTCGTTCGCGCTGTCGAAGACGCGGTAGAAGTACTCCCACTCGTTGATGCCGCACAGCCCTTCGACGAAGGGGCGCACGGAGGTGCGGTCCTCGATCGCCTCCGACCAGCGCGCCTCGAGCACCAGGAAGACGGGCTCGCGCTTGTCGATCCGGAGTCGCAACGCGCCCTATTCGGTGGCTTGCTTGGCCGCTTCCTCCATCTCCCTGGCCGCCTCGCCCACCTCCTTGGCGGCCTCGTCCATCTCACGGCCCAGCTGCTCGAGAGTGCCCTCCGCGCCCTCGGTCGCCTCCTTCATGGCCTCGTCGATCTGCTTCCCGGCCCGCTCGGCGGGCCCCTCGTCCTGGCAGGCCAGCCAGCCGAGGGAGAGGCCGCCAATCAGGACGGCGGCGACGGATCGGATCTTCATGGTGCCTCCCATCTTGGTTCGAGTCGTTTCGAAGTGGCGCGGACGACCCTTCAGTCGCAGGGACCCAGGCGCCTGCCTTCCCACTGGTGCTCCATCGTCATCTGGTGGCCACCCGCGTCCATGGCCACCTTCATGGTCCCCTTTACGGTCGTGCCGGTGGACGTGAACGCGCCGTCGGCGGTCATCTTCCTGCCCTCGCTCTGGCACTCCATCTGCCAGCGGATGCTCGATCCGCTGGCTTCGGAGTCGATCAGCCGACAGCCCTCGGCCTGCTCCAGGAACGTGTCCGGCGAGAGCTCCGTCTGCCGCACGCACTCTGTCGTCACCTGGGTGCGGGGCTGCGGCATCATCGGCATGTGCGAGGTGCTGCGCATCTCCCACTTGCCCGGCTCCACCCTCAAGCCCTCCGCCCACGCGGGGGCGGCCATCCACAGCAGCGCCGAGGCAGCCAGGACGTTCCTCAGCATGCGGCTTCCTCCTGGACGGGTAGTGAAGCCGGCGCCCCTTGTGGCTGTCAAGGGAGAACTCAGTGGCCGCGCTTGACGGTGTCGCGCATGATGCGCCGGGCCACCGCCACGGAGAGCGTGTCCACCACGACGCCGGCGTAGTGCTGCTGGTAGCGCGCGATGGCGGCCTCCAGGTCCTCGCGGAGATAGAGCCTCCCCGCCGCGACCACGGCCGCGAGGCTCTCGAGCGCGGCCAGCTCCCGGCTGGGATCGTCGCGGAAGACGAGAAGGTCCGCGGGTGC
Organism: Myxococcota bacterium; assembly: GCA_041577015.1. Lineage (GTDB taxonomy): Bacteria > Myxococcota_A > UBA9160 > UBA9160 > PR03 > JBFGJV01. The sequence goes on along the minus strand of JBFGJV010000148.1, from coordinate 535 downwards.
GCCGGCGGCGACCGTTCCCAGGTCCGCCACCCCGAGCGCCCGACCGGCCCGCCACGTGGCGTGGGCCCAGACCTTCTCGGTGGGGATCCCCGCCTCGGCGAAGAGACGCATCTCCATCCAGGCGGCCGCACCCGGAACCACGAAGGGCTGCTGCGTGTCGGTGCCCACGAAGAGGGGAGCCCCGGCCGCGTGGAGCTTCGCCACCAGACGCAGCTTCTTCTGGTGGGCGTCCCGGATGGTGGCAAGATCCTCCGGGCTGAGATCGCGGTAGAAGGGGATCCCGTCGCGCGGGTGCCAGGCCACGTCGCGGAAGAGACGCGGGAGGAGCACGACCGTGGGGTCGCGCCGGGCCGCCTCGTAGTTCTCGTAGTGACGGAGCTGGTGGGTAGACACGAGCGTCGGGGTGTGGGCGAGCTCGTGAGCGCGCGTCGCCTGGACCACCTCGTCCATCCGCGCCTCGTCCACGTGACGCCAGTCAACGATGCGGAACACCACGTGGTCGCCGCGCTCGATGTCCTCCGGCCGCGCCACCCCC
>JBFGJV010000147.1:0-7629 GCA_041577015.1 Myxococcota bacterium | reverse complement strand
GCTTCGCCTCGGCCTGCCCGACCACGTAGCGGTCCAGCTCCGAGACGATCTCGCGAGGCGTGAAGGTGTGGAACTGGGTCATGGCAGATGGACGAGCTCGATGGTGTCGTTGGTGTAGATGCAGATCTCGGCAGTGATGCGCAAGGCCTCGCGTGCGATCTCCTCGGCACCGAGCTGGGTGTGGCGCAGCAGGGCACGCGCGGCGGCCAGGGCGTAGGGCCCGCCGGACCCGATCGCCGCCAGGCCGTCGTCCGGCTCGAGCAGGTCGCCGTTGCCGGACACCACCAGCACCGCGCCCGGATCGCCCACCAGGAGCATGGCCTCCAGGCGCCGCAGCACGCGATCCGTGCGCCAGTCGCGTGCCAGCTCCACCGCGGCGCGGCGCACGTTGCCGGCGTGGGCCTCGAGCTTCTGCTCGAGCCGCTCGCTGAGCGCCAGGGCGTCGGCGGCGCCACCGGCGAAGCCCACCACGGCCCGGCCGCCTCCGGCCAGGCGCACCTTGCGGGCGCCGTGCTTGAGCGCCGTGTTCCCGATCGTCACCTGGCCGTCCGCAGCCATGGCGATGCGCCCCTCGCGGACCACCGCCAGGACGGTCGTGGACCGGAGCGCCGGGCCGCTCAACGGCGCCCACCCCGTCGGGCGCGGGGGTGTGCGCGGTCGTAGACCTCGAACAGACGCTCGGCGGAGACCGCCGTATAGCGCTGGGTGGTGGAGAGGCTCGCGTGGCCGAGCAGCTCCTGGATCTCGCGCAGGTCGGCGCCCATGTCGAGCAGATGGGTGGCGTAGCTGTGACGCAAACGGTGCGGGTGGACGCGGTCCGCGAGGCCGGCGCGCCCCGCACGCGCGGCCAGGATGCGGCGCACGGAGCGGGCGGAGAGGCGGCGCGGGCGCGGCGGGGAGCGTCCCGGCCCGCCGAGGGCGAAGAACAGCGGCTCCGCCAGCACGCCGGCATGCCGGCGCCCCGCCAGCCAGTCCTCGAGGGCCCGGCGCGCCGCGGCGGGAATCGGCACCACGCGCTCCTTGCCGCCCTTGCCCCATACGCGCACCTCGCCGGTGCGGAGATCCACGTCGCGCACGTCCAGGGCCACGAGCTCCCCCACGCGCAACCCTGCGCCGTACAGGAGCTCGACCAGCGCGCGGTCGCGCAGGCGCAACGCGCGAACCCGGTCGCCCTCGGCGTCCCGAGCCGGTCCGGCCTCGTGGTCGATCAGCGCGTGGCAGTCGTCCACACCGAGCGGACGCGGAAGGGGCCGTGCCGCCCGCGGCCCCGGTAGCCCGGCGGTGGGATCGGTGGCGACGACCCCCTCCCGGAGCAGGAAGCGGAACAGCGCCCGCAGCGCGGCCAGCTTGCGCCCGAGCGTGGTCGGGCGACAGCGCCCGTGCACCTCGGCCAGGAACGTCCGCACCCGGAGCGGCGTGGCGTCGCGCACCCGGGGACGCTCGCCCAGGTGGCGCGCGAACTGACGCAGGTCGGAGCGATAGGCGCGACGCGTGTGCGGCGAGACGTTGCGCTCCGCGGCCAGGTGGACGTCGAAGCGTCGCACGGCCTCCTCCAGCGTCATGCCTCGGGCGCTCCCACGCGCGCGCGCCAGGTCTCGAGCGCCGCCAGGGCGCGTGCCGCGCGGTGCAGGTTCTTCTCTCGCTTGGAGAGCCGGCGCGGCGCATCCGCAAGGGGTGGGAACAGGCCGAAGTTCACGTTCATGGGCTGGAAGCGCGTCGGGTCCGCGCCGGCCAGGTGCCCGAGCAGCGCCCCGTGAGCCGTCTCCTCCGGCGGGCGCGGTGCCGGCCGAGCCGCCGCGGCCAGCGCGGCCAGGATGCCGGCGAGCCCACCCAGCGCCGCCGACTCCACGTAGCCCTCGACACCCGCCATCTGGCCGGCCAGGTAGAGACCCGGCCGCCCGCGAACTTCCAGGCTCTCCGTCAGGCAGCGGGGCGCGTTCACGTAGGTGTTGCGGTGCACGGAGCCGTAGCGGGCGAACACCGCCTCGGACAGGCCGGGAAGGCTGCGCAGCACCCTGCGCTGCGCGCCGATCCGCAGCTTGGTCTGGAAGCCCACCAGGTTGTAGAGGATGCCCCGCTTGTCCTCCTGGCGCAGCTGCACCACGGCATGGGGGCGCCGCCCGGTGCGTGGATCCACCAGGCCCACGGGCTTCATGGGCCCGTACGCCAGCGTGTCGGGCCCGCGCCGGGCCATCTCCTCGATGGGAAGACAGCCCTCGAAGTAGAGCTCCGCCTCGAACGGATGCAGGGGCACGGTGTCGGCGTGGAGGAGCGCCCGGACGAAGCGCTCGTAGGCCGGGCGGTCGAGCGGCAGATTCCAGTAGTCGCCCTCCCCCGCCTCCCAACGCGAGGCGCGAAACGCCACCGAGGCGTCCACGGAGTCCGCGTAGACGATGGGCGAGATGGCGTCGTAGAAGTAGAGCTGCTCCTCGCCCAGCAGGCCCTGGATCTCGGCCGCCAGCTCCGGCGCGGTCAGCGGACCGGTGGCGAGGATCACCCGGGGCGCGTCGGGGATCTTCGTCACCACCTCGCGCACGACCCGGATGCGCGGATGCGAATCGATGGCCTCGGTGATGTGCCGGGAGAAGGCCAGGCGATCCACGGCCAGGGCACGTCCGGCCGGCACCGCGCTCTCGTCCGCAACCGCCAGCACCAGCGAGCCCAGGCGCCGCATCTCCTCCTTGAGCAGCCCCACGGCATTCCCCACCCCTGCGGCGCGCAGCGAGTTGCTGCACACCAGCTCGGCGAGCTCGGGCTGCTGGTGGGCCGGCGAGAAGCGCGTCGGCTTCATCTCGTACAGCACCACGTCCATACCGCGACGCGCGGCCTGCCAGGCCGCCTCGCAGCCGGCGAGCCCGGCGCCCACCACCACCAGCGGAGGACGCGAAGTCATGGGACGGGCGAGGATAGCCGAGCGGGCGCGACGGCGCGCAGACGTCCGTCCCGCTCCGTCACCACGCGACGCTCCAGCTCCAGGACCAGCAGCGCGGCGGCGAGCTCGCGCGGGCCGAGGCCCAGGCGTCGCGCCAGCTCGTCCGGGGTGCAAGGCTGCTCCCGAAGCGCACGAAGCGCGCGGCGAGCGCTCGGGTCGGCCGGCTCGCTCGGCGGGCGTCGGGACGCCACGCGTCGGATCTCCAGGTCGTAGACGCGCAGCACGTCGTTCGCGTCCAGCGCCACGCGCGCCCCGTCGCGCAGCAGACGGTTCGATCCGGCGTGCTGGGGTGCCTCCACGGAGCCCGGCACCACCATCACGTCGCAGCCCTGATCCAGCGCATGGCGCGCGGTGACCAGGGATCCGCTGCGCTCGCGCGCCTCCACCACGAGTACCGCCCGGCACAGCGCGCTGATCAGACGATTGCGCAGGGGAAAGTGATGCCGGAGCGGCGGCGTGCCGGGGGGTAGCTCCGAGACCACGGCGCCACGCGCGCAGAGGTCATGCGCGAGTCGCGCGTGGCCGGAGGGGTAGACGCGGTCGGGACCGCAGCCGAGAAAGGCGACGCTGGCGCCGCCCGCCGCGAGCGCGCCGCGGTGCGCCTCGGCATCGATGCCCCGCGCCAGCCCCGAGACCACCACCAGACCGGTGGCCGCGAGATCGCACGCGAGGTGCCGAGCCCGGGCGCGCCCCGTCTCCGTCGCCGCGCGCGCCCCCACCACTGCCACCGCGGGACGTCCCAGCCAGGCGGGATCCCCGCGCACCCAGAGCAGCGGCGGTGCGTCGGAGAGCCGCGCGAGACGCTCGGGGTAGAAGGGCGAGCCCCAGACCACGCCGCGTGCGCGGCAGCGCGCCAGGGCCAGGCGATCCGCCTCGAGGCGCGAGCGGTCCACGGTGCGGCACGAGAGGGCGTCCAGGACGCGCTCGGGATCGCCGTGGACCTCGAGCTCCCGGCGCGCGGCCTGGGGACGCCAGGCGATGTGGTGCTGGAGGGTGAGCCAGAGCGCCAGGCGCCGACGGGCGTCCGGACGCGCGTCCGTGGGGTCGAGGAGCGCGGGAGGGGCCGGCACGGGGGGTCCCCGGGACCGGGGCCCCCCAGGTGTAGCCGACTCCGCCCCGCTGCGCCTACGGACGGCGCGGCGGGCTGGCCCGGAAGCGGTCGCCCCGCTCGATCTCCTCGCTCGACTGGGTCACGACCGCCACCGCCGTGCCCGGGTTCGCCGAGACCACGAGCATCCTCGCCACCACCTCGTCCGGAAGCTGCACCGAGAGCGCGCGCACCTCGTCCCGACCGAGCGTGCCGGGGCGGAACACCTCGAGCGCGCTGCCCACGTCGAGGCCATGGTCGGAGCCGCGGTTGAGGTAGACGATGTCCTGGGCGCCCATGGTGGTGCGTTCGTCGGGGAGGTAGGCGATGCGACCCTCCAGGCCGGGGGGCGCTCCTGCAACGGTCACGTTCGGATCGCGCTCCTCCCGCGGCAGCAGCTGATCGCCCCGCGACATCTCGATGCGGGAGCTGCGGATGCGGGCCGTCGCACTCTCCGGATGGACCTCGACGACCTCGATCCAGCCGCGCACCTCGACGAACACGCCCAGCGACGCGCCGGTCTCCGGGTCGGTCACCTGGGCGCCCGGACGCACGACCGTGTAGCGGTCGCCCACCTGGGTCTCCCCCTCACCGAGCCCGACGTAGACCGGATCGCCCTGGGCCAGCCAGGAGCGCGGCTCCGAGCTGCCCACGACGCTCGCTGCGGCCTCGAGTTCCTCGGCGCTCACCAGGCCCACGGCCTCGATGTCACTCACGTGGCGCACGGGCCCGATGCGCTCCTCGACGACCGCGGGAGTCTCGTCCTCGAACGCCGCGGGCGGAGCCTGCTCGAGCGGCTCCGGGCGCCCGGCCAGAAGCTGCTCGGCCTCCTCCTCCGTCACCCGACGCATCTCCGTGGGCGTGATCCAGATGCGATCGCCGGGATAGATGAGGTGCGGATTGGCCACGTCCGGGTTGTCCTTCCAGATCGAGGGCCAGACCCAGGGTGTGCCGAGGTAGGCGTCGGAGATGTCCCAGAGGGTGTCGCCCTTGCGCACGACGTGGAGGCGACCCTGCCGGCCCTCGGCGTCGTAGCCCACCGGTCCGAGCGCGGCGCCCTCGGCGGTTGCGGCCGGCGGCGCCGTCGCCGCGACCTCCGCCGCGGCCACCTCGCCGGCGGCGTCGGTCGGCGCGGGCGGGGCCGGCTCGGCGTGGGCGTGATGGGCCAGCGCGAAGGCCAGCGTCGGCCCGAGGAGGAGCATCCAGGTCTTCATTCCCTTCCCTCCAACGAAACGGGTCCGCCCCGCCGCGGGAGGAGGCCCACGGTCGGCGCGGATCGAGCGGAGGAGTCATCGGCCGATCGGCCGGCGGGCTGAAGGCGGGCCGGCCCGGTGCGGGGAGGCGGGCTCAGCTCCCGGCAGGCGACGCCCCGCTCCCGCGGCGGCGCAGGCGTTCGCGCATGGCCCGGGCCTGCCCGGCCCATTCCGGCTCGGAAGGCGGCTCGCCGCCCTCCGCCCGGGCGGCCTCCATCTGGGCATCCAGGTCTCGCAGGGCGCGATCCAGGGTCGCCAGGGCCTTCTCGCGCTCGCCGTTGGCCGCGTAGGCCTGGGCCAGGTGGTGGCGCACCACGCCGAGCTCGGCGCGGCCGGGCGGGAACCCCCCCTCGGCCTCCTTCAGGTAGTCGATGGCCGCCTGGGCGACGCCCTTCTTGAGCAGCACCCAGCCCAGGGTGTCCGCCACGTCGGGGCTCTCGGGAAGGCTCTCCTTGGCCTCCTGGGCGAGGTCGAGCGCCCGGTCCAGGCTGCGGTCCTGCTCGGCCAGCAGGTAGGCCAGGTTGTTCTTGGCGACGGCGAGATCCGGATCCAGGCGCACCGCCTGCTCGTAGTGCTCGATCGCCTTCTCCAGGTCCCCGGCCAGCTCCTGGAGGTTGCCGGCCGTGACGTGCAGGGACGCCGTGTCGGGACGCGCCTCGATGGCCTTCTCGTAGGCGGCGAGGCTGTCCTCGAGCCGACCGCTGGCCAGGTAGTAACGGGCCAGGGTCTGGTGGGAGCCCAGATCGTTGGGGTCCAGCTCGACGGCACGACGCAGGCGCTGCTCGCCTTCGCTGGGGCGACCCGCCACCAGCAACGCCAGCCCCTCCAGGCGCACCAGGCGGGAGCTCTTCGGCTCGGCCTTGACGGCCGCGGCGATGCGCGCGAGCGACGCGTCCAGCTGGCCGGTGCGCTGCTCCACCTCGAGCAGCGACTCGAGCACCGCAGGGTGATGCGGACGCTTCTCCACCGCCGCCAGGAACGCCGCCCGGGCGGCTTCGAGACGCCCCTGGAAGAGGTGCACGCGTCCGATCGCGAACCACGCCTCCGCGTCGCGCACCTTCTCCGGAATTTCCAGCAGCTCGGTGAGGCCCTCTTCAGCCCTGCCCTGGCGCACCAAGGCCTCGGCGGCCAGGATGCGCATGGACGCGTCGTCCGGGTTCGCCGCCAGGACCTTGCGCGCCTCCTCGAGCGCGAGATCGTGCTCGCCGAGCGAGCCGTTCACGCGCGCGAGCAGGCGCCGCGCCTCCAGGAGCTGGGCGTCCAGCTCCAGTGCCCGCTGCGCCTCCGACCGCGCCCCCTGCCGGTCTCCCGACAGGAAGAGCGCGGAGCCGAGCAGAAAGTGGGCCTGTGCCCAGTCGGGCCGGGCATCGAGGCCACGGCGCAGGGCGTCGATCGCTTCCGTCAGCTCCGCCTCCGCCAGGTGCAGCTTCGCCTTGACGAAGAGGGCCTCCGGGCTCCCGGGCTCCGCCGCGAGCACGCCGTCCACGATCGCCCGGCCCTGGGTGAGACGGGCCCGATCGGACTTGCGGAGGCCCAGGTCCACGAGCAGCTCCGCCTTGCGCAGGCGCGCCGGCTTGCTCCTCGTGTCCACGGCCAGGGCCTTCTCGGCCGCCGCGAGCGCCCCTTCCAGATCCCCGACGCTCCCGCGGTAGGCGGAGAGGATCAGGTAGGGCTCCGCCTCGCCGGGACGCACCTTGGTCGCCTCCTCCATCATGGCGTCGGCCTGCTTGCGATCACCGCGGGAGTGGTAGAAGCGCGCGAGGGCGTAGCGAAGCTCCAGGTTGCCGCCGGTCTGCTCGAGGCCCTCCTGGAGCGTGCGCTCGGCGTCGTCGAAGCGCTCCTGGGCGTAGAGGAAGCTTGCCAGCAGCTGGTACGCCACCGGTCGCTCCTCCTCGGTCGCGCGCCCGAGGGCCGCCTGGAACAGCTGCTCCGCCTCGCCGACGCGCTCCTCGTCCCGCGCCACGAAGCCGGCGAGCGCCGCCTGGCTCCGGAAGCTCGGATCCTGCTCCACCAGCCGACGCAGCAGCGGCTCCGCCTTGGGCCCGTCGCCCCGGCGCACGTAGAAGGCGGCCAGGGCACGCAAGCGTTCCGCCTCCTCGGGCTCGAGCTCGAGGGCGCTTCGCAGGGCCTGCTCCGCCTTGTCGAAGCGCTGCAGGCGCTCCAAGGCCCGCCCCCGGAGCGCGTAGGCGTCGGCGTTCTCCGCGTCCCGGGCGAGTACCGCGTCCGCCTGCTCCAGCGCTCCCTCCAGCTCCTCCTTCTTCCCGAGCAGCAGGAAGCCGCCGAGGGCCAGGCGCGCCTCGACGTTGGCGGGGTCGAGCCGCACGGTCTCCCGCACCTCCCAGTAGGCCTTGCCGGGC
>JBFGJV010000146.1:0-7671 GCA_041577015.1 Myxococcota bacterium | reverse complement strand
GGCACTTCGTGCGCTGGGGCAGCTATCGCCGCACGTGCCCCGCGGTGTGGCGGCGCTACTACGAGCGCCGCGTGCCCACCCGGCGCGTCCCCAACGCCCGCCGCTACGCGCTCCGCTACGCCGGGTAGATGACCAGCGAGGGAGCCCGAACGTCGGCCCCAGCTGCCGGCCGAGACCAACAGGCTTCGGGACACAACCTGCTAGATTCGGGCGGCGTGAGCGATCGCGACGTCCGTCCCGACATCCCCGCTCTCCCCGCACCGGCCCCCGGCCGCGAGATCGCCCCGGCCGATGCGCTCACGCGCTACCTGGCGCAGCTCCGCCATCACCCCCCCATCTCCCGGGAGGAGGAGCACGCCCTCGCCGTGCGCTGGGTCGAGGAGGGCGACGTGGACGCCGCGCGGCGCCTCGCCCTCTCGAACCTGCGCCTCGTGGTCAAGATCGCCATGCAGTACCGGCGCGCCTGGACCAACGTCCTGGACCTGATTCAGGAGGGCAACGTGGGGCTGCTGGAGGCGGTGCAGCGCTACGACCCCTACCAGGGCGTCAAGCTCTCGTCGTACGCGGTCTACTGGATCCGCGCGTACATCCTGAAGTGGCTGCTGGACAACTTCCGCATGGTCCGCCTGGGCACCACCCGCGCCGAGCGCAAGCTCTTCTTCCGCTTGAACAGGGAGAAGCGGGAGCTCGAGCGGCAGGGCTTCGAGGTGGAGCCGCGTCTGCTGGCGGAGCGACTCGACGTGAGCGAGGAGGACGTGCTCGGCATGCAGCAGCGCCTGGGAGAGAGCGAGCTCTCCCTCGACGCGCCCCTGCGGCAGGACGAGGGGCGCGCCACCTTTGGCGACCTTCTGGCCAGCGACGCGGTGTCCACCGAGGAGCGCGTGGGGGACGAGCAGCTGCGGCGCACCTTCGCGGCGAAGGTGCGCGAGTTCGCCGAGGAGCTGGACGAGCGGGATCGCCGTATCGTGGAGGAGCGCATCCTTGCCGAGGAGCCGCGCACGCTCCAGGAGCTCGGCGACGAGTTCGGCGTCTCGCGCGAGCGCGTGCGCCAGCTCGAGGCGCGCGTGGTCGAGCGCTTGCGCGCCTTCCTGAAGGAGAATCTGGTCGACTTCGAGTACTACGCTCCGTCGCGGGACTGACGTGCCTCGGCCAGCGCTGCCTCCACCAGGGCGCGCAGGCGGAGGGCTGCCCGACGTCCGGGCGCGAAGCGGCTGCGCTCCCAGCCGGCCAGCAGGGCGCGGCGCGTCTCGCGCGTCTGCCAGGCGAAGCCGCGTCGCGAGCGCAGCCGCAGCCGTGGCTCCCACTCGAGCCCGAGCAGCACCAGCTCGAGCCAGCGGCGCTCGCGGGCGTCGGCCAGGCTGCGCTCTACGGCGGCGACGAGATCCACGTCGCCCCCGCCCCAGGCGTCCGCCACGTTGAACAGCACCCGCGCCGCCCGGGGCGAGAGGGGCCTCACGCCGCAGACGCCTCCTCCAGCCAGCGCAGCGCCACCGCCGCGTGCAGGGCGATCCCGTGGGCGAGCGCCTCCTCGTCGAGGACCATGCGGCTCGAGTGCAGGGGCGCGGGCGTCCGGTCGGTGGGACGCGCGCCCAGGAACACCAGGGCCCCGGGCACGCGCTCCAGCACGTAGGAGAAGTCCTCGGCGCCCATGATGGGTGCGCGCATCTCGGGTGCCGCGTCCCGGCCGAGCAGGTCGCGGGCCACGCCGCGGGCGAAGGCCGCGAAGCGCGGGTCGTTGGCGGTCACGGGATAGCCCTCGAACCAGTGGACCTTGGCCTCGAGGCCGTGCGCCGCCGCAACCCCCTCGGCCACGCGACGCAGTCCCTCCACGGCCGTGCGCCGGGCGGCCGACGACACCGAGCGCACCGTGCCGAGCACGTTCGCGCGGCCGGGGATGGCGTTGTGCGTAGTGCCGGCCTGTAGGCGCGTCACGGTGAGCACGACGGGATCGAAGGCGTCGAAGCGACGCGTCACGAAGCTCTGCAGCGCCAAGACGAGCTCCGCCGCCGCCGGCACGGGATCCACGGCGTCGTGCGGCATCGAGGCATGCCCTCCGCGTCCCACGAGATCTACCGAGAAGACGTCCGACGCGGCCAGGATCGGCCCGGGGCGGGTCGCGACGCGACCCGGCGGCAGCGTGGGATCCACGTGGATGGCGAAGGCCGCGTCCACGCGGGGAGCCCGCTCCAGCAGCCCCTCCTCGATCAGGATGCGCGCGCCCCCGTGGCCCTCCTCGCCGGGCTGGAACACGAGCTTCACGCTGCCGGCGAGGGCCTCGCGGCGGTCCACCAGCAGACGCGCGGCCGCGGCCAGCATGGCCACGTGGGCGTCGTGCCCGCAGGCGTGCATCACGCCCGCGTGCTCCGACGCGAAGGGGACGCCGCTCTCCTCCTGCACCGGCAGCGCGTCCATGTCGGCGCGCAGCAGCAGCGTGGGTCCGGGTCGCGCCCCGCGCAGGGTCGCGACGACGGCGCTCGTGCGTCCGCCGGTCTCGATCTCGAGAGCGAGTCCGGCCAGCTCGTCGAGCACGGCCCGCTGCGTGTGCGGAAGCTCGAGCCCGAGCTCCGGGCTGGCGTGGATCCTGCGGCGCAGTCGGATCGCCTCGGGAAGCAGGCGGCGCGCCTCGCCCAGCAGCTCCTGGAACACCGTGCCTCCCCACCAGCGGGCTACCCTCGCGTCGTGCCGGCCGACGCCCAGCTCCGCCGACGCGTGATCGTACACGGCCGCGTGCAGGGCGTCGCCTTCCGCTACGCGACCCGGGAGCGGGCGCAGGCACTCGGCGCGTCCGGCTGGGTGCGCAACCGGTCCGACGGCGCCGTGGAGGCGGTCTTCGAGGGCCCCGCGGAGGTCGTGGAGGCGATGCTCGCCTTCTGCCGGCGCGGTCCGCCGGCGGCCCGCGTCGAGCGGGTGGACGTGCACGAGGAGGCTCCGGAGACTCTGCGGGGCTTCGAGGTGCGCTTCTAGCGCCGTGCGGATCGTGTCGGGCGGGCAGACGGGCGTGGACCGCGCGGCGCTGGACGTGGCCCTGGAGCGCGGCCTCCCGTGCGGGGGCTGGTGTCCGCGCGGACGCCGGGCGGAAGACGGTACGATCCCGGCCCGCTACCCGCTGCGGGAGACGCCTTGCGCCGACCCGAGCCAGCGCACCGATTGGAACGTGCGCGACGCCGACGCGACACTCGTCCTCTCGCGGCGCCGTCCGAGCGGGGGCACCGCGCTCACGCTGGCCCGGGCCCGGGCGCGGGGGCGACCCGCACGCCTCGCCGACCCCGAGGACGAGGCCGAGGTGGCCGCCGTGCGCGCGTGGCTGCGCGAGCTCGCCCCGCCGACGCTCAACGTGGCAGGTCCGCGGGAGAGCCAGGATCCCGGCATCCACGCCGCGGCCCGGCGCTTCCTGGTCGCGCTGCTCGACTAGACTCCTGGCGTGCGGCCGCACCTGCTCGGCATCGACGACGGGCCGTTCGAGAAGCGGAGGGATCGCGACGTGGTCGTGGTCGGCGTGGTGATGGAGGGCCCCGATCTGGTCGAGGGCGTGGCGCTCACGCGCTTTCCGGTGGACGGTGAGGGCGTGACGGACTTCCTGGCCGGCTGGGTGGGCGGCCTGCGCGTGCGCCCCTCGCTCCAGGGCATCGTGATCGGCGGCATCACGCTGGCCGGCCTGGCGGTGGTGGACGTGCCGGAGCTCGCCGAGCGTGCGGGCCTCCCGGTGCTGGTGGCGAACCGACGCGACCCGAGCGACCACCGTCTGGACGACGCTTTGCGCGCCGCGGGCCTCGCGCACCGCATCGAGACCGTGCGCCACTGTCCGCCGGCGCGGCCGGCCTCCGACGGGCTCTTCGTGGCGTGCGCCGGGATCGCGCCCGAGCAGGGCGCGGCGCTGGTGGCCGCCGCCCAGCGCAAGGCGGAGCTGCCGGAGCCGCTGCGTCTCGCCCACATGATCGCCCGCGCGGTGGCCCGGGGCGAGTCGCGCGGACGGGCCTGAGCCTAGTCGGCGGCCGCGGGGAACTCCTCGAGGACGCTGCGTCGCACCGCCGCGTCGAGGTCGCGCGTGTCGAGTCCGACCGCCCGGCGGAGTGCAGCGTCGATGGAACGGCCGGCGCCGAGGTCGGCCAGCAGCGCTGCGCGCCGCGCCACGTCCGTACGCGCCTCGAGCCAGCGCACCGCGGCGGTCGCCTCCAGGTAGGCCACGCGGGCCTGGCCCTCGTCGAGACCCCCGAAGCCGTCGGCCAGGTTCCACAGCGGGATCCAGCCCCCGGCCCGGATGCGGCGCCGCAGCGTCACCCGTTCGCTGCGCGTGAGCGCGTCCTGTCGCCGGGAGGCTCGCTCCGCCAGCTCCGCCAGTCCCTCGTTCAGCCAGTAGGGTCGATCGCTCCCGGCGCGATCCCGGAAGACGGCATGCGTGAACTCGTGGAAGAGCAGCGCCCGCAGCTCACCCGCCGGATGGGCGGCCGACACCACGTGGATGCGCCCGTCGAAGAAACCCACGGTCGGGAACGAGAAGCGGTGGCGGTGGGCGGCCAGGTAGGCCGCCTTGCCGTAGAGCACGACCCGCGTGCTCTCCTGGGGCGCGACGCCGAGTCGCGTCGCGACCAGCTGCCGGGCCTCCTCCAGGTAGCGCACCACGGTGCGGGCGAAGTCCGGCGAGGCGTCACCCAGGCGTTCGTCGTAGCGGATGCGGAAGTGGGGGCTCTCCAGGGCCACGAAGCGCAGGGGCCCTTGGGCCGCCTGGGCCCGGGCCAGTCGCCGCTCGTCCTCCAGGACGCGCAGTCGGCGCAGCGCCGACTCCCGCCAGGGCTCGAAGGCCGCGCCGGCGTGGGCCAGGAACGCCCGCAGGTGCGCCTCGGAGGCGTCCCAGCGCCCCCGCTGGCGGTCCAGGAGGGCCAGGTACCAGTGAGCCTCGGGGCGGGCAGGCTGGCTCCGGAGCACGCCTTCCAGCGCCGCGGCGGCCCGCCCGGTCTCGCCACGACGCAGATCGTCCACCGCGCCGCGCAGCAGCCGCTGCACGCGCGCCTCCTCCCGGCCCACGCCGGCCCGGGCCGGCCAGCGCGGGCCCCGCAGGCCGTCCTGCCAGAGCCCCGGATCGGCCTCGGCGGCGGACCGGCCCTGCGGCGCCCGCGCGGGGTCGTCGCTCACGTGGGTATGCCCCTCCTCGTCCACCCAGACGAAGAGCTCCGCCGGCGCCTGCGCCGCCGGGACCAGCAGGGCCGCCGCCAGGAGCCCGACCCGCAGGGGGCTCAACGGAGAGGGCCGCCAGGCCGATTCCAGGGGCATGGGCTCCGACCTCACCCGAGGTGTGCGCCGACGCGTGGAGCAGGTGGTGGACCGCCTGCGTCCCGCCCTGGTGGTGGACGGCGGCAACGTCGAGGTGCTCGACGTGGACGAGGAGGGCGTGGTGAGCCTTCGCTTCCAGGGCAGCTGCGCCACGTGTCCGGCGCAGGCTGCGACCCTGCGCCTCGGACTCGAGGTGAGCCTCCGGCGCGAGGTGCCGGAGGTGCTGGCGGTGGTCTCGGTGGCCCCCGAGCGGCCCGACGCGCGTTGACCTGACTTTCCGGCTGCGCCTAGAATCGCCCTGGAGCCGCGCCCGCAACGGCGCGCTGGGGAGGAGCCGCAGCCATGGCCGTTCGCCGCCGCAAGAAGACCGTGCGCAAGAAGAAGTCCGCCCGGAGGAAGAAGCCGGCGCGGAGAAAGAAGCCCGCCCGCAAGAAGAAGGCCGCGCGCAGGAAGAAACCCGCTCGCAAGAAGAAGGCAGCGCGCAAGAAGAAGCCGGCCCGCAAGAAGAAGGCCACGCGCAAGAAGAAGCCGGCTCGCAAGAAGAGGGCTGCGCGCAAGAAGAGGCCGGCCCGCAAGAAGAAGGCCGCCGCGCGCAAGAAGAGGCCGGCCCGCAAGAAGAAGGCTGCGCGGAAGAAGCCCGCGGCACGCAGGAAGCCGGCTCGCAAGAAGGCCGCAGCACGCACGAAGCCGGTGACGCCCAGCAAGCCGGCCGCCCCGGCTCCGGCGGCGCCGCCCGCTCCGGTGGCCCCGAAGCCCCCCTCGGGCGTCGCCGCCGCGGAGGCCGAGCCGATCGGCGTGGTCACCCACTACTTCCCCCACGTCCACGCCGGCATCGTGGCCGTGGAGGAGGGTGAGCTGCGCGTGGGAGACACCCTGCACTTTCGCGGCCACACGACGGACTTCTACCAGCGTATCGACCACATGGAGCTGGACCACCGGCCCATCGAGGTGGCCCGCTCGGGACAGTCCGTGGGCGTGCAGGTCTCCCAGCGGGTCCGGGAGCACGATCGCGTCTACCGCGTCGCGCGCTGAAGCGCCGTCACTCGTCGTCGTTCGGGGTGGACGCGCTCGCCGCCGGCGCGAGCTTGGCCGGGCCGCGTGCGGACGCCTCGGACGCCTTCGTGGTGACGCGGCCGTTCAGGATCGCGCCCTGCTCCACGAGCAGGGACCCGGTCTCCACGTCGCCCTCCAGCTTGCCGGTCTTGTGCAGGACCAGCTGGTTCGACGCGAAGACGTCACCCGTCACGCGGCCGCTGATGATCACGTTGCGCGAGCGCACGGTGGCTTCGATCTCGCCCGACTCGCCCACGATCAGCGTGTTCTCGCTGGAGATCTCTCCCCGGAAGCGCCCGTCGATGCGCACCGTGTCCTGGAAGGAAAGCTTGCCCTCGAAGGTCGAGCCCTGATCGATGAAGGCGGTGAGCGGTCCGCCGGCGGCGGCCTCGGGCGCCTGGCTGCCAGCCTCCTCGACGCCCAGGTTCCGCAGGAACGAGCCTCGTGCCATGGATTCCTCCTCCCGGCCGCGTGCCGGCCCCCGCGAAGGATCGGCCGCGCCTCGGCCGGACTTGAGCCGCGCTAGACTCGCCGGTCCCATGCTGCTGCAACGCGGCCTGGCAAGCGGGCGCATCCACTCCGCGTACCTGCTCTCGGGGCCTGGGGAGGAGCCCCGGGCCACCGCGCGCTGGTTCGTGCGCGCGCTGGTGTGCGAGGCGTCCGGCGCCGAGGCGCCCTGCGAGTCCTGCCGGGCCTGCCGCCTCTCGGGGACGGCGTCCGAGATCCCGCTGGACGGCACCGGGCGCAAGGGCCCGCGGGTCCGACACGTGGGTGACCACCCCGACCTCCTGTGGGTGGAGCGGGGCAGCGACGACACCCGCGTCCGCATCGGACAGATCCGCGAGCTCCAGGCCGCCCTGCGCCTGCGCATCCACGAGGGGGGGCGGCGCGCGGCCGTGATCGCCGACGCAGAGTGGCTGAACCAGGAGGCCCAGAACGCGCTGCTGCGGCTGCTGGAGGAGCCCCCGCCGGCGACCACCCTGGTGCTGGTGACGGCGAGCCCGGCCGGGCTGCTGGCCACGGTGCGCTCGCGCTGCCAGCGGGTCGCCCTGGCGCCAGCCGCGCCCGAAGCGGGCGAACCCTCCGAGGAGGTGCGCGAGGTGCTCGAACGGCTGGAGCGCCTGGACCGGCTCGCGGTCCCGGACCTGCTCGACTGGGCGGAGGTGTGTCGCGGGGAGCGCGCCGCGGCTGCGGCGCGCGTGGCCACGCTGCTGGAGACCGCCTCGGGCTGGCTGCGCGAGCGGGTGGCGCGAGCCGCCGCCGTGGGTCGTCGGGACCTGCGACGCGCGCTGGACGCGTTCGACCCTCTCCAGCGCTGTCGCCAGTCCCTGGTCCAGCGCAACGCCAATC
>JBFGJV010000145.1:0-7703 GCA_041577015.1 Myxococcota bacterium | reverse complement strand
CGGGGCTTCGCGCGCGTCTGGGCGCCGAGGCGGCGCGGGCCCGCCGCCTGGGTATCGCCGGGCAGGTCCACTTCCTGGGCGTGCGGCGGGACGTCTTCGCACTGATGCGCGCTGCGGACGCCGTGGTGCTCCCCTCGCGCTGCGAGGGGCATCCCCTGGCCCTGCTGGAGGCCCTGGCCCTGGGGCGCCCGGTGCTGGCCACCAACGTGGGCGGGGTCCCCGAGATCGTACGGGCGGAGCGCACCGGGCTGCTCGTCCGGGCGCAGGATCCGGCGGCGCTCGCCGCCGCGCTGGCCCGGCTGCGGCGGGATGCGGGGCTTCGCGCGCGTCTGGGCGCCGAGGCGGCGCGGGACGTGAGAGCACGCTTCGACGTGCGCACCACGGTGGCGGCCACCGAGGCGATCTATCGAGCCTCGCTCGGCGAGGACGTGGCTAGGCGTCGAGGAGCTGGCGCGCGACGAACGTCTGGATGGCCTGGCGCTTCGCCGCGGGCGTGGCGTGGAAGACCATGCCGAGATCGGAGATGAGCAGGTAGCTGGCTTCGGCCTCGGTCTCCACCCGCTCGCCCTGGGGCAGCTCGAAGACCAGCTCCACGCGGCTCCCGAGCGGCAGCGGCTCCCGGCTGCGCAGCAGACATCCATTCTCCGACAGGCACAGCAGCGCCACCGGCCACTCGCGCTCTCCCATCCGGCAGCGGGCAGCGAGCTCCGTGTCCACGCGCGGGGTGGAGCGGGGCTTCTCCTCGAAGATCTGCTGGATCACGCGGTAGAGCTCGTGCATGCCCGCCGGCTTGCGCACGGCCCCGATGATGCGCGGATCCCGGGTGGCGGCGGGACTACGCCGGGTGAGCAGCACGATCGGCACCGGCGGCTCCCCGGGGTCGTCCGGCGGAACCCGCGCCAGCCGGCCCTCGTCCACCAGGCGCAGCTGCGGCCGGTGCTGGCTGGGGTCGCCCGGCAGCAGCGGAAGCTCCTCCACCGGCACGATCGCGTAGCCCAGCCGCGCGAGCATCGATCGCGCCATGGGCGCGAAGGCGTTCTCGGGCGCGAAGGCCACGATGAGCCGCCTGCGAGGCAGCGAGGACGGGGCGCTCATGGGGGCCGTATCGGCGGCCGGGCCAACGCGATTGAGGCGACCCGCCGGCCGCGCGGCGTTACACTGGTCGGCGTGATGGGGGACGGCCGATGGGCGACCTGGCTCGTGTCTCGCCGGGGCGAGATCGAGCGGGTGCTGCCGGGCCGTCTGGGCGCGCCTCCTCCGGATGCAGCCTCACCGGAGAGTGAGGCGCTGCGGCGCTTCCGGTCCTTCGCGTCCTCTTCGCTGCGGCGCAACGGCCGTGTGGCGGCCCCGGCCGTGGACGGCCTGCGCGTGGACACCGTGCGCACGGAGCGGCTGCTCGAGGCCTGGTGCGAAGCCGCCTGCTCCGTGGCGGGCACGGAGGGAGACCGGCTTCGGGAGCGACTTTCCCCCCTCGCCGAACGCTTCCGCCACGCGCTCCTGGCGCAGACGGCGGTGCGACGCGCGCGCGGCGCGACGCGCGTAACGCGGCGCGCCGTCCCGGCGGCCATCGACCGCGTGGCCGATGCCTTCCTCGCCGTGGACGTGGACAACGGCACGATCGTGGACGCGAATCCCGCGGCGTGCACGCTGCTCGGCATGAGGCGTGACGCCCTGGTGGGTGGCGACGCCCGGCGCTTCCTGGACGCCGAGGAGCACGGGCGCTGGCAGACCCACCTGGAGGCGCTGGCGGAGAGCCCGGAGCCGCGGCGCTTCCAGCTCCGACTGGGCCCCGGCCTGGGCGCGACCATACCCGTGGAGCTGAGCGCGACGCGCTATACGCAGCGCGCACGCACGCTGGCGCTGGTGGTGGCGCGCCCGATCGCCGGGGCCCCGGCGGCACCGCTGCGCTGACCGTCTCTCAGCCGGCCAGGTGCTCGCGGAAGAAGGCCACCATCCGCGCCCAGGCCTGCGTCGCCACCTGCGGCCGATACATCTCGGGCCGCGTCTCGTTCATGAAGGCATGGCCCGCACCGGCATAGAGCACGATCTCGTTCGCGTGCGGCGTCTCCCCCAGGAGGTGCTCCAGCTCCCGCACTTCGGACACCGGAACGAAGGCGTCGTCCTCCCCGAACAGGCCGAGCAGCGGACAGCCGAGGTCCTCGATGGCCTCCAGGGGCGAGCGCGGCTTGCGCGCAGGGTCGCGGCGCTCGCCCGAGGCCGGCGCCAGCATGCCGTGGTCGTAGGAGAGCATGCCGTAGAACGAGACGGCGGCCGACAGGCCGCGACAGCTGCAGGCGGCCAGGATCACGTACTGGCCGCCCATGCAGAAGCCCGTGACCCCCACGCGCCCGCTGCAAGCGGGGTGCCGGGCAAGCGCCTGGGTCGCCGCCTGGATCTCCGCCAGCATCGCGGGATCCGAGAGGCCGCGGATGAAGGCGCCCGGGTCCGTGACGTCGCGCGCCTCGAGCCGGCGGTAGAGATCCACCGCCAGCACGCAGAAGCCCTCCCGCATCAGGCGCCGCGCCAGGTCGCGCGTGTGGTCTGCCAGGCCCCAGACGTCGTGGATCATCACCACGCCCGGATGCCTGCCGCCTTCCGGCGTGGCCAGGTAGCCCAGCTCGTGATCGGCAGTTGCCACGAGGGCGAGTATACTCGCGCGCCGTGGCGTACGAACGCGAGCTCGAGGTCGCGCTGGCGGCGGCCCGGGAGGCCGGCGCGATCCTGCTGCGCCACTACCAAGAGGGAACGGAGCGCTGGGAGAAGGGGCACGGCGACCCGGTGACGCTCGCGGACCTCGAGTCCGACCGCGCCATCGCCGAGCGCCTGCGCGCGGCGTTCCCGCAGGACGGCCTCCTCTCGGAGGAGACGGTCCACGATCCCGAGCGCGTACGCCGAAGCCGCGTGTGGATCGTGGACCCCATGGACGGCACCAAGGAGTTCACCCGGAAGATTCCCGAGTTCGGTGCCTCCATCGCGCTCGTGGAGGACGGCGAGCCGGTGGTGGGCGTGATCCTGAATCCCGCCGCGGGGACCGCCGTGTGGGCCTCGCGCGGAGGCGGTTGCTGGCGCGACGGCGAGCGCGTGCGGGTGACGAGCTGCCGCCGCCTGGAGGACGCTAGCGTCATCGCCAGCCGCACCGAGATCTCGCGCGGCAGCTTCGAGCGCTACCAGGGCTGGTTCAAGGAGCTACGGCCGGTGGGCTCGATCGCCTGGAAGCTGGCGCGCATCGCGGCTGGCGAGGCGGACCTGAACGTCTCGGTGGCGCCCAAGAACGAGTGGGACGTGTGCGCCGGCGACGTGCTGGTGCGCGAGGCCGGCGGCGTCTACGTCGCCTTCGATGGCACGACACGCACCTACAACCAGGCCAAGACGCTCATCGAAGCGGGCATGGCGGCGGGACCGCCCGAGCTCGTGGAAGCCTTCCTGGCTCGGGAGCGCCAGCGCTCCTAGAAGCTTCGAGGTGGAGGACCCATGGCAGACCGCGTGATCGTGAACCTGCGGGACGGCGTGGCCGACGTGCGCCTGAATCGTCCCGAGAAGCTGAACGCCCTCGACCTCCCCATGTTCCAGGCGCTGGCGGAGACGGGGCGGAGCCTGGCGGAGGAGCGCGCGCTGCGGGCGGTGGTGCTCTCCGGCGAGGGGCGCGCCTTCTGTGCGGGGCTCGACTTCGGCTCCTTCCAGGGCATGGCGCGGAACGACGGGAAGACGGGCGAGCGGCTGATCGGACGCCAGTCGTCGAGCCCCGCCAACTTCGCGCAGCAGGCGGCGTGGGTGTGGCGCGAGCTTCCGGTGCCGGTCATCGCGGCGGTGCACGGCGTCTGCTTCGGCGGGGGCCTCCAGATCGCACTGGCCGCCGACCTGCGGGTGGTGGCGCCGGATGCGCGGATGTCGGTGATGGAGGTGAGGTGGGGCCTGATCCCCGACATGAGCGCGACCCAGACGCTGCGTCACCTGGTGCGTCTCGACGTGGCCAAGCAGCTCACCTTCACCGGCCGCATCGTGTCCGGGGAGGAGGCGCTGCGTCTCGGGCTCGCCACCGAGCTGGGTGTGGAGCCTCGGGAGGCGGCCCTGACCCAGGCGCGGGAGATCGCCGAGAAGTCGCCGGACGCGGTGCGCGCGGCCAAGCGCCTCTTCGACGCCAACTGGACCGACGGCGTGGAGCAGGGCCTGGCCCGCGAGGAGAGCGTCCAGCGCGGACTGATCGGGAGCTCCAACCAGGTGGAAGCGGTGCGCGCCAACCTGGAGAAGCGCGCCCCGCACTTCCGGGATCCCGATTGACGCAGGAGGCCGGCATGCCGGCCGTCAGAGCGCGCGCAGGGACTCGATGATCTTGAGGACGGTCTCCTTGGCGTCGCCGAAGACCATCATGGTGTTGTCCAGGTAGAACAGCGGATTGTCGATCCCGGCGAAGCCGGGGTTGAGGCTGCGCTTCACCACCATCACCTGGCGCGAGCGGTCCACGTCGAGGATGGGCATGCCGTAGATCGGGCTGCTCGTGTCGCTTCGCGCCGCGGGGTTCACCACATCGTTGGCGCCGAGCACGAGCGTCACGTCCGTCTCCGGGAACTGCGGGTTGATCTGGTCCATCTCGACCAGCTTGTCGTAGGGGACGTCGGCCTCGGCCAGCAGCACGTTCATGTGGCCGGGCATGCGGCCCGCCACCGGGTGGATCGCGAACTGCACCTTGCAGCCGCGCTCCTCCAGCGCGTCCGCCAGCTCGCGCGTGGCGTGCTGGGCCTGGGCCACCGCCAGGCCGTAGCCGGGCACGACGACCGCGTGGCGGGCGTTGGAGAGGATCACGGCCGCGTCCTCGGCGGTGTAGGCCTTGACCGTGCGGCCCTCGGCCGCCGCGCCCACCGCTCCCGCCGCCACCTGCCCGAAGGCCCCGAACAGCACGTTGGTGAGCGAGCGGTTCATGGCGTCGCACATGAGCTTGGTCAGGATGATGCCGGCCGCACCCACCAGGGAGCCGCTGATCACGAGGCCGCTGTTCCCCAGCACGAAGCCGGTGGCGCAGGCCGCGAGCCCGGAGTAGGAGTTCAGGAGCGAGATCACCACCGGCATGTCCGCGCCGCCGATGGGGATCACGAGCAGCACGCCCAGCAGCGCCGCCAGGGCCACGAGGCCGGCGTAGAGCGTCGTCTCGGACGGTTCGAGCGCCACCAGGACGCAGAGCGCCACGGCCCCAAGGCCCATCAGCGCGTTCGCCGAGCGCTGGAGCGGGTAGGTGATGGGCGCACCGCGCATCAGCTCCTGGAGCTTCGCGAAGGCGACGAGGCTTCCGGTGAAGGTGAGGGTGCCGATCAGCGCGCCCAGCACCATGGCGACCGAGACGACCGCGTCCGGCGTCTGGTCGGTGCGGACGTAACGCAGCAGCTCCGCCGAGGCGACCAGGCCGGAGGCGCCGCCTCCGAAGCCGTTCAGCAGCGCCACCATCTGCGGCATCGCAGTCATCTGGATGCGGAGCGCCAGGACGGTGCCGATCGCGCCGCCCACCACGATGCCGGCGATCACGAAGCCGTAGCTCACCACGTCTCGGGCCAGGAGCGTCGCGATCACGGCGATGGCCATGCCCGCCGCGGCCATGGCGTTCCCGAGTGGCGCGCTGCGCGGCGAGGAGAGGTTGCGGATCCCCAGGATGAAGAGGACCGCGGCGACCAGATAGGCGAGCGGCAGCCAGGCTTCGCTCACGAGCCGTCCCGCTTGCGCTTGAACATGCCGAGCATGCGGTCGGTCACCAGGAAGCCTCCCACCACGTTGACGGTGGCGAAGACGATGGCCGCGAAGCCGAGCCAGCTGCTCCAGGTGCGGTCCGCGTGGCCGGCCGCCAGGATGGCGCCCACGATGGTGATGCCGGAGATGGCGTTGGCCCCGGACATGAGGGGTGTGTGCAGCAGCGGCGGCACCTTGGAGATCACCTCGATCCCCACGAAGAGCGACAGCACGAAGATCGTCAGGGCGACGGTGGGATCCGCCAGCATCAGGCCGCTCCCGGCGCGGCGTCGAGCCGCGCGCGCACCGCCTCGGCCACGATCTTGCCCTCGTGGCAGAGCAGCGCGCCTCGCGTGATCTCGTCTTCCAGGTCCATCTCGAGACGACCCTCCTTCACCAAATGCTGCAGCAGGTTCACCAAGTTGCGAGCGTAGGTCTGGCTGGCGTGGAAGGCCGCCTGGCTGGGCAGATCGGTGGGCCCCAGGATCGTCACCCCATGAGCCGAGACGGTCTCGTCCGCCCGGGTGAGGGCGCAGTTGCCGCCCTGCTCCGCGGCGAGATCCACCACCACCGAGCCGCGCTTCATGCCGCGCACGGCGTCCTCGTCGAGAAGACGCGGTGCCGCGCGCCCCGGGACCAGCGCGGTGGTGATCACCACGTCCGCCGCCGCGGCGCGCTCGCCCATGAGCGCGCGTTGGCGTGCGTAGAACTCCTCACTCTGGGCGCGGGCGTAGCCGCCCTTGTCCTCGGCTTCGCCCGCCTCCACGTCGACCTCCACGAAGCGGGCACCCAGGCTCTCCACCTGCTCGCGTACGGCGGGGCGCACGTCGTAGGCCTCGACGACGGCCCCCAGACGCCGCGCCGTGGCGATGGCCTGGAGGCCCGCCACCCCGGCACCGATCACGAACACGCGCGACGGAGAGATGGTCCCGGCCGCCGTGACCAGCATGGGAAACAGGCGCGGCAGGGCCGCCGCGGCCAGCAGCACCGCCCGGTAGCCCGCGATGTTGCTCTGGGAGGAGAGCGCGTCCATGGCCTGGGCGCGGGTGATGCGCGGAATCAGCTCGACGGCGAAGGCCGTCACGCCCGCGCTCGCCAGCCGGGAGGCCAGCTCCGGGCGATCCAGGGGGCGCAGGAATCCGATCAGCGTCGCGCCCGCGCGCAGCCCCTCTCCCTGCTCCACCTCCCGCGGAGGTTGCACCGTGACGAGCAGATCGGCACCTCGCAGCAGGCTGGCGCGATCGCGCTCCAGCCGGGCGCCCGCCGCCTCGTAGGCCTCGTCCTCGAAGCCCGCGTCGAGACCGGCTCCCGCCTCCACCGCGATCTCGAGCCCGGCCTTCGAGAGCGTTCGCACCGCGTCGGGAACCAGCGCCACGCGGCGCTCGGCGGGGGCGGTCTCCTTGGGCACGACCAGGATCATCACGTCCCCTTGCGCGGGCGCGGCTCGCCCGGTGCGAGCCACTATAGGTCCGCTGCGGAGCCCTTGCTAGACTGCGCCCGTTTCGAGGAGACGGAATCGTGAGCGACGCCCCCCGCGTGATCCGCAAGACGACCGGCCACTTCCTGGAGGAGTTCCGCCCCGGCCAGGTGCTCCGCCACAAGGGCGGGAAGACGGTGACGCAGGGCCTGTTCACCACCTTCACCGAGTTCTCGATGACCACGAACCCCCTGGCCAAGAACGCCCGCTACGCGCGCGCCTACGGCTACCGGGACCTGGTCTGCTCGCCGGGGCTGGTCATGCTCGTCTCCTTCAGCCAGACCGTCGAGGACGTTTCCGAGAACGCCCGCGCCAACCTCGAGTACATCGACATGCGCTTCGGCGCGCCCGTCTACGTGGGCGACACGATCGAGGTGGACACCAAGGTGCTGGGGGTACGCGCCTCGAGCAGCCGCCCGAATCTGGGCATCGTGCACGTGCAGTCCACGGCACGCAAGAACGTGGGAGAATCCGACGAGGCGGTGGTGCTCACCTGGCAGCGCAAGGTCCAGGT
>JBFGJV010000144.1:0-7706 GCA_041577015.1 Myxococcota bacterium | reverse complement strand
GCCCACTCGTGCGTTCCGGAGGCTCCCTTCGGCGCGCGCCCCCGCGCGCGCCGAAGGGATCACCGTCTACTGCTTGGGAACGAAGACCCGCAGGATCAGGCTCCCGAACTGCTCGCCCACGATCAGGTTGTCCGAGCAGGAGGTGTGGATGGCGAGCGTCTGCGTACCACCCGGGCCCGTCACGTCCAGCTCGATCTCGGACGGCAGGTCGTCCTTGGACGTCGTCACGGTGATCTCGTCACCGATGTCGATTCCCGAGGTCGGGCTCGCCGTGACTTCGTCCTCGTCCTTCGTCACCGTGACCGTGGCGAGCGCCCCACCCGGATCCCCGAAGCAGTCGTCCTTGGTCTGGGTGTTGTTGCTCGCGCCACAGCCCTCGCCGGTGTACTCGAACACCAGCGTCTTCGGATCCCCGTCGTCGCAGGAGCCCGGCGGCTCCACCACCTCGACCAGTACCGATGCACTGTCTTCGGCACAGATCTCGTCGTTGTCGCTGGCCGTGACGGTGTTGAAGGTGGTCTCCGTGAGGACCGCCTCCTCCGTCAGCTCCACCGTCTGGCCGGGCTGCACCAGCACGTCGGTACCATCCGGCCCCAGCAGGCCTTGATCGTCCAACAGGTTGACCGAGACGGCCTCGTCGTCGTTATGACTGACGCGGTACGTGTAGGTCACGTTCCCGTCCTGCGGCTGCAGGCTACCGCCCTCCGGGATGAACCGCTCGAGGGTCATGCTCCCGAAGACGTCGCCCTCAGCCAGGGGCTGCGAGCAGGACGTGTGGAACCTGAGCGACTGGCCACCGACGTCGAACTCGGTCTCCGACCCGAACTTGTCCTCCGTCGTAGAGATGGTCACCAGGTCGCCCACGTTCACGGTGCTCGGATTCGCCGACACCTTGTTCTCGTCCTTGGTGATGACGATCGAGGCGCCGTCTCCACCCGACGAGCCGCTGCAATCGACCTTGTCAGCCTTCTGGCTGTTGTTGGTCGCACCGCAGTCCGCGCCCGTGTAGCGGAACACCAGCGCCTTCGGCTTCCCGTCCGCGCAGGAGCCCAGCCTCCCGCCGACCACCTCGCACACCTCGGAGAGCACCGGCGGCCCCGGATCCGGCAGGCTGGAGGTCCCGCCCTTCTCCGTGGTCACCGAGACCAGGCGCACGCTGCCGTACACGTCGCCCAGGACGAGCGGCTGCGAGCACGAGGTGTGGATCTTGAGCGACTGGGTGCCGCTCGAGCCCACGACGTCGAACTCGGTGTCCCCGCCGAGCTTCTTCTGCTCGCCCTTGTCGAACTTCGCAACCGTGAAGCGGTCGCCCAGGTTGAGGACCACGTCGGGATCCGCTTCGACCTTGTCGGGGTCCTTCGTGATCACGATGTCCGCCGGGAGGCCGGGCCCCGACCCGGACGGATCGTCCTCGCACTCGATCTTGTCGCTCTGGGCGTTCGTCGCGCCGCAGTCGCCGCCCTGGAACTCGAACTCCAGCTCCAGCAGGTCGCCGTTGTCGCTGTCGCACTCGTCGTCGCTGACGACCGGCTCGGGCACCGTGCAGAACTTCTCTACGTCGAGCTCACACCTGAGCTTGCAGTCGTCGGTGCAGCGGGGATCGTTGGGATCGTCGCACTCCTCGCCGTTGTTCACGATGCCGTCGCCGCAGTAGGTGCAGTTGACGCGGCACTCGTTGGTGTTTCCGGGAGGCGTGTCGGGAATGCTGCCCGGAGGATCGCACGTCTCGCCGAGCTCCGGCTCGACGATCCCGTTGCCGCAGAGGGGCACCCTCTCGAACTCGATGTCGTCGATGGCGCCCGAGCCGTTCAGGTCCACCACCATGGTGACCGCGCCCTCGACGAAGGGGAAGCTCACGGCCGCGACGCCGTTGTCGCCGGTCTGGGGCAGAGAAATATCCAGGAGAACCAGGCCGCCCTCGCCGCGGAGCTGCACCGTGGCGTTCGGCTCGTCCGCCTCGACGTCGATGAGCGTGATCCCCGTGATCGTAACCGGGGCCACGCCCGAGAAATCGAAGGTGAAGAACGAACCGGCAAAGTCGGCATCGTTCGGGCTGAGCACCGGGTCCGGACCCAGACCACACGCTTCGTTGATGATCAGGATCTTTTCCTGGGCGGTGTCGTTCTGGAACGGGCTCCCCACCTCGCCGCCGGGGCCGACACCCGGGCCCCCGAAGGTCTCGTTCGGCGTGCCGAGGTCGATGTCGACCGCGCCGCCGCAGGGGTCGCCGGTCGGAGCCGCCGAGTCGAAGATGACGGCGGCGTTGAGGCCTTCTCCCGCTGCGGGGTTGAATCCGTCGACCGGGATCGGACCTGTGCCTTCGTCCGAAAAGACCTGGTTCACCACGGTGCCCGTGGAGAGATCATTGAAGCTGATCGTCTCGACGGCCTGGGCCGCCCCGCTGACCATCGTCATCACAAGCGCGGTGGCACAGGCCATCGCCGTCGAGAAACGACGGCTGTCGGGAATCCCGTTCGTGCTCATCATCTTCGTGTTCCTTCTCTCTGCCCGCGGCAGTCCTAGCCTTCGGGGTGCTGGAAAGGGCGATTCGTCGCGGCGATCCTAACCTAGAAGCAATCCGAAACGTGAAAGAAAGAGGCAAGTCACGTTGTTAATTCCGTGACGGTTCTGCGGGCGCACAGGCAAGAAACCTTTGTGGCGCGCCCATGTCGTGGTTGGACTTGCCTGTTGCTTGCGCCGTGCACTTACCTTGCTCCTTGCCTGCTTCTTGCGTGCGCCACGCGTCCTCCCCCGGGGACTCCCGGGGAATCCTCCAAGAGGGGTGGCACCCGTTGCGAGAAAGGTGACGCCGGCGTCCCGCCGGCGCGTGCGAAGCGGCGATCCGGGGCGACCGGCGCACGCTTGGTCGGACTTGCGATCGATCTGCCCCGGTCGATTGGCCCCGGGGGGTTCACCTTTGGATCGGGAAGGGTTCCGCCAGAGAAGGATGCGCCTTCGCGGCTGCGCCCACGACCGCGAGCCGCACCGAACGCGTTACGCATTCAGGGAGCCGGAGGCCGCTCAGGTCGGGCCCCGTCGGGGATCGAGTACACTGCCGCTCCATGTTCCACAAGGAGAACCCGCCCGTCGGGTCTCGCCCGGGAACGCTGGCGATCCCCCCTGATTCCCCGCCGCCGGAGATCCATCTGGTGACGTACTCCGCCCGGGAGGCGAGCACGCGGCAGGTCTCCGACGTGGGGGAGCTCGCGAAGCTCCCGCGCGACGGCAGCACCACCTGGGTGGACGTGCGCGGGCTCGGCGACGAGGGCGTGCTGCGCCGGATCGCGGAGATCTTCGGGCTCCACCCCATCGCGCTCGAGGACGCGGTCAACGTGCCCCAGCGCGCCAAGAGCGAGCTCTACGAGAACCAGCAGGTGGTGGTGGCGCGCATCCCGATCCTGGAGGACGACCGCGTCCAGGTCCCCCAGGTCTGCTTCGTGATCGGGCCCGACTATCTCCTCACCTTCCAGGAGCGCTACTTCCGCTTCTTCGAGCCGGTGCGCGAGCGCATCCGCGCCGGGATCGGCCCGATCCGCACCTCGGGCCCCGACTACCTGGCCTACGCGCTCGTGGACACGCTCGTGGACCGCTACTTCCCCATCGCCGAGGACCTGGCCCACGAGCTGGAGGACCTGGAGGACCGCGTGGTGGAGGACCCGGATCCCGAGGACCTGGCGCGCATCCACAAGATCCGCCGCCAGCTCACCGTGATCCGCCGCATCGGCTGGCCCCAGCGCGAGGCGATCCGCGCCATGATGCGCGACCCCTCGCCCTTCGTCCGCGACGACGTGCGCCTCTTCCTGCGCGACACCGAGGACCACATGGCGCAGATCGTCGAGCTGGTGGACTCCTGCCGGGAGATGGCGGTGGGGCTGATGGACATCTACCTCTCCAACGTGAGCCACAAGACCAACGAGGTGATGAAGGTGCTGACGCTGATGGCCAGCATCTTCATCCCCCTCACCTTCATCGCGGGCATCTACGGCATGAACTTCGAGTACATGCCGGAGCTGCAGAGCCCGCGCGCCTACCCTCTGGTCATCGCCATCATGATCTCGGTGGCGGTGGGGATGGTGCTCTTCTTCCGCCGCCGGGGCTGGCTCGGCGGCCGACGCTCGCGAGCGCGAGACGAGGTGAAACGATGAGTCAACGCTTCCGCAACAAGACCGTGGTGATCACGGGCGCCTCGTCGGGTGTGGGGGCCGCCGCCGCGCGACGCTTCGTCGCCGAGGGCGCCCACGTCGTCATCGCCGCCCGCGGCGCCGCCGCCCTGGAGGCGGTCGCCAAGGAGATCGGCGAGGCAGCGCTGGCCGTGCCGACGGACGTCTCCGACCCCAACGCGGCGGAGGCGCTGCTGCGCAAGGCCGCGGAGCGCTTCGGCTCGATCCACGTGCTGGTGAACAACGCGGCCGTGAACGCCCGCGGCCCGGTGGAGCACGCGGACCCGGCGGCGCTCGGCCAGATCGTGGACGTGAACCTGAAGGGCCCGATCGTGCTGACGCGCCTCGCCCTCCCCTACCTGCGCAAGGTCAAGAGGGGCGCCATCGTGAACGTGGCGTCCATCGCCGGCCAGGTGCCGCTCCCGGAGGAGGCCACCTACTCCGCCACCAAGTTCGGCCTGCGCGGCTTCACCTACGCGCTGGCGGAGGAGCTGCGCGGCGGAAGCGTGACGGTCTCGGTGGTCTCGCCCGGCCCCATCGACACGGGCTTCATCACGCGCGATCTCGAGTCCGTGCCCGACATCGTGTTCTCGCAGCCCATGAGCACGGCCGACCAGGTGGCGAAGGCGATCCTGGACTGCGCCGCGGACGGAAAGCTCGAGCGCACGCTGCCGCGCGTGACGGGGCTGCTGGCCACGGCAGGCTACCTGGTGCCGCAGCTCCCGCGCGCGATCCGGCCCGTGCTCGAGGCGCAGGGGCGCCGCGCCAAGGAGCGCTACCGGCACCGGCATACCAGCGACTAGCCGCGCTCCTCGGTGAGCCGTTCGCGCGCGGCCTCGATGATCGCGCGATCCTCCACCCGCTGATCCGGCCGAGGCTCCGCGGCGGCCGCACGCTCGAGAAGCCGCAGCGCCTCCTCCCGGCGCTCCGGAGCACGCGCGAGCAGGATGCGCGCCAGCAGGAGCTGGTTGCCCACGTAGTCCGGATCGACCGCGTAGGCCTGATCGGCGAGGGGGACCGCCCGCTCACGATCCACCCAGCCCGAGACCAGGGGCACGCGCGGCAGCCGGGCATGCAGCTCGGCCAGCAGACGCAACGCCCCGCCCTGCTCGGTGTCCGGCGCCAGCACCCGGGTGACGAGGGCATAATCGCGGATCCGGTTCGCCACGCCTTCGTAGACGGAGCGCAGCAAGCCGGCGAGCTGGCTCCACGCGCCCCACGCGACAGCGGACCAGAAGTAGAGCTGTGCCGCGTCGTCGCGCGCGAGGCCGGCCTCCTCCAGGCGCCCGGGAAGCGCCTCCGGGTCGAGCTCGTGGAGGGCCGGCCGCTCGACGCCGGCGTCGGCCGCACGGGTGGCGCGATCCAGCAGCTCGCGGCGCTCCGGCCTGGTCCCGGCCACGAACTCCGCCTCGAACCAGAGCGCCCGGAGCAGCTTCCAGCGCGCCTCCACGTTGGCAGGATCGGCCTCGAGCGCGGTGGCGTAGGCCTCGATCGCGGCGGCCGCCGAGGGGCCCTCGGCGCGCTGCTGCCAGGTCGCGTCGGCCCGGGGCAGCGCGAGCAGGAGCGCGAGCGCCAGCGGCCCCCCGGTCACGAAGCGGACTTGCGCTGGGCGATGGCGCAGAGCCCATCGGACTCCAGGCCGAGCGGGATGGCCAGGCGGTTGTAGTAGTTCTCGACCGCCCCCACCCAGGTGATCTCCACGATCTCCCGCTCCGAGAAGTGCTTGCGCAGGGTCTCGAAGCTGGCGTCCGAGACGCGCACCCCGCGCGTCGCCTCGGCCAGGTAGCGGAGCGCCGCCCGCTCGCGCTCGTCGAAGCGAGGGCTCGTCTCGAACTCCGGCAGGGCGTCGAACTTGGCGAGATCCAGGTGCTCCTCCACGGCCATGGCGCGGCCGATGTCGAGGCAGAAGCCACAGCCGTTCAGGCCCGCCACGTGCGCCTGGAGCAGCAGCCGAAGCCCCGGGTCGAGGCTCAGCTTGCGCTCCATCGCCTGCGACATGCCGTGGCCCACGCGGGCCAGGGCAGGGACCCGCGCGTACACCACC
Organism: Myxococcota bacterium; assembly: GCA_041577015.1. Classification (GTDB taxonomy): domain Bacteria; phylum Myxococcota_A; class UBA9160; order UBA9160; family PR03; genus JBFGJV01. The sequence continues at coordinate 1,502 of JBFGJV010000144.1, read as the reverse complement.
TGGAGCGGCGCCACCACCTTTCCGAAGCGCCGCCGCGACATCCAGTAGGCGACGCGCATCAGGAGTCCCCGAGGCCGCTCGATGGGGGCGAGCCTCATGACGACACCGGATCCAGCCGGATGGCCCGGGTCGTCTCCGGATCGCGCATCACGGAGATGACGGCGTCCACCCAGCCGTAGCGCTCCGCCATGAGCTGGTTGATGCGCTCGCGCTTCTCCGCCACGAACACCGCCTGCACCGGGCGGCGCTCTCCCTCGCGCTCGAGCTCGGCCCGGGCGTTCTGCCGCAGGCGCTCCACCCAGCCGCTCTCGGCCTGGCCGGCGCGGAGCCAGAGTGCCCCCTCGTCCTCGACGATCCAGAGGTGCGTGACGTGCTGCCGGCCCTCCGCGTCGCTCGTGTGGAGCTTCACCACCTCGCCGCCCCACTCGCTCGCCACGAAGACGAAGCCGACGAAGGCCGCGAAGGCCAGCACCAGCACGCCCAGCAGGCGCAGCAGTCCGCGCATCGATCCCTCCTCCTCAGCGGAGCTCGAGGCTCTCCAGGACGGCGGCGAACCACGGGGCGAAGCCCGCATGCAGGGCCGCCGGCGCCTCCGCGATCACGACGACGACCCGCCCGTCGCCGGACTCCACGAAGCTGTGCTCCTCCACGATACCGCGGTCGCCCTTCTCCACGATCATGCGGAAGGCGGGACGTCCCGCGATCTCCTCCTCCGCCTGCTCCACCACCGAGCCGGCCCCCACGTGCGAGGCCAGGTGGAGCTCGAGGTAGCGGGCGATGGAACGGTAGCGGCGCACGATGATCTGGAGCGAGGCCTCGTAGTCCCAGGCCACGCCGTCCACGATCACGAGGCCCTGGCGCGTGGGCAGCCGCAGCCAGCCCTCCGGAAGGCGCACCGCGTAGCCGTGTCGGGGGTCCTCCACGGGCTCCGCATCGAGACGTACGGGCGGCGTCGGCGCCACCGCCTGGGGGCGCTCCGGGCGCACGCCGCGGGGAACGCGGGCGTAGAGCGTCCCGTTCGGGATCCGGTACAGGGACAGGAAGGAGTTGACGTCGGCGACCGAGAGGCGGTCCACGCTGCGGTCGCGAGCGACCTCGAACATGAGATCCGCCGGGATCGGACTGTGGCCGCGCATGCCGAGCGCGTGCCCGAGCTCGTGGAGCGCCAGGCGCTCCACCTGGTCCGGCGGGAGCAGCCCGAAGCGATCCGCCACGAAGATCTCCAGCTCGGGCACGGCGAACTCCACCAGCAGGCGGTTCTCCCCGGCGTTTTCCCCCACCACCTGGCAGCCGCGCGCCACCGGGGTGACGCCCAGGACCTGGACATCGGGGGCCGGAAGGGGCCCCGCCTCGCCCACCAGCCGGATGCGCAGGCGCGCCTGCTCGGAACGATCCGCCGCGCGAAAGCCCAGCACGGCGCCGAGCCGCTGCTCCCAGCGATCGAGCGCGGCGCGCACGGCCTCCACGTACGCCTGGGGCGGGGTGGGCTTGAACTCGTCCTG
>JBFGJV010000143.1:0-7721 GCA_041577015.1 Myxococcota bacterium | reverse complement strand
GGCATCCGCTTCCACACCTTCGCCATCGGGTCCCGGCCTCCGGAAGATCCGCGCACGGTCTCCGAGCTCGCCGCCCTGACCGGCGGCCGCTTCAGCGCCGTCCAGGATGCCAGGGGACTGCCCGAGGCCCTGGACGCCACCTTGGGCGCCGATGCGCTGCGGCCCCGCCCACCCGAGGGCACGCCGTCCCCCTAGCCGCCCCGGGCCGCGCAGTTCTTCTGAGTGCGTCGTCGTTCGGCGGGAGCAGCGGGAGCCCGCCGGGCCGCGCGCGGCAGGCGGCAACTCTCGCGGCAAAGGCGACGTCGCGCGCCGCGTTTCCGGATCGTCTCGTCACCACCCGCCCCGTGGCGCCACCTACCGTGTATCATCGTGGCGGTGACGGGCGCGGGGAGTTGCCGATGAAGACGGGAAATCTCGCCTTCGGATGGGGTTCGTTCTTGTGGGTCCTGGCGGCAGGCGTGGTCATCACCTACGTGCTTCAGCCGGACGCGCTCGAGCCCATCCGGGATCTGATCCACCACTTCGCGGCCTGGGCAGCGCGCGGGCTTCAGGGCAAGACCTTCTGGATCGCAAGCCCCGGCTGGGGCCTCGGCGCCTGACGGGCCCGCTCTCGACGGGTGGCGGTGGGTAGATTCGAACTACCGACACGCGGCTTATGAAACCGCTGCTCTAACCCCTGAGCTACACCGCCACGGGAACCGGGAGACGCGCCAACTTAGCGCACGGTGCTCGGCGGCGTCTCCGCGGAGGGCGGCTCCTCGGGCGTGGCCGCGGCGGCGCGGCGCGCCTCGGCCAGCGCGCGCTCCAGGACCTCCACGCGCCGGCGCAGCGCCTCCACCTCCGCCTCCGTGGCGCTCCCCGGGGTCCCGGGCTCGACGCCATTCAGGACGTGGCGCGCGATCTTCTCGGCCACCGGCTCGAGCTTGGGGATGATCTCGCCCAGCGCGGTCGCCTCCGCGAAGACGCTGCGCCGGTCGCCCTCGCCCACCGGCACGCACTCCAGGTCGAGGCTGGCGCCGCCTCCGAAGTGGCTGAAGGAGCCGTAGACCACCCATTCGGCGCCCTCCGCCCGGGCGCGCTCGCGCGCCGCCTCCACGTCGCGCGTGGCGGCGGCCGGGTCGCTCACGCGGATCACCGCGAGCCGGGCGTCGCGCCCCAGGCGCGAGACCAGCATGTCGGCGAGGCCGGCGCGCAGGTACTCGACGTCCTCCAGGGAGTGCACCACCACGGGCAGGACCGCGATCCGCACCCGCCCCTCGGCGTGGACGACCGGCGCCCCCGCGAGAGCGAGCGCCAGGGCGAGAGGCCCCCATCCCCACCGGCGTGCCAGCCACCGCGGCATCGCGAGCCTAGGACTCGAGGGGCAGCCGCCGCACCTTGACGCCGGCCTCCCGCAGCAGCGCCAGAGCGGTCTCGTCCAGCACGTAGTCGGCGTTGTAGACCACCTCGCCGATGCCCGCGTTGATGATCATCTTGGTGCAGATGAGGCAGGGACAGAAGGTGCTGTAGAGCGTCCCCCCCCGCACCGAGACGCCGTGGTACGCCGCCTGGGTGAGGGCATTCTCCTCGCCGTGGGAGCACAGGCACGCCTCCAGGTTCTTGCCCGCCTCCGCGAAGGCATTGCAGCGCCCGCATCCGCCCTCGTTGCAGTTGCGCACGCCGCGCGGCGTCCCGTTGTAGCCCGTGGAGATGATGCGCCGGTCCCGGGTGATGACCGCTGCCACCTTGCGCTTGACGCAGTTGCTGCGCGAGGCCACCACGCGCGCGATGCTCATGAAGTACTCGTCCCAGCCGGGGCGCTCGAAGTGCAGGCAGCGCTCGAGCACGCGCTGGAGCGCGTCCTGGAGCGCCTCGAGGCTGCCATCGTTCTGCACCTCGAAGTCCGCCATCCCGTGCACGGCCTCGAGCTGCTGGGCGGCGGGATCCGCGCTCCCCTGCTCCCGGCGTTCGAATGCCACCAGCTCGTCCAGGGAGGTGGGGTCGCCCGCGCGTCCGCGCCCGCGCAGCCGCTCCAGCCGCACGGCCGGATCCGCGTCCACCCAGATCAGCCGGAAGCGCGCCGTCGCGCGTCGCAGCCCCTCCACCTCGGCCGGGTGGCGCACGGAGTCGATCACGTAGTTGCGATCCGGGAGCAGCTGCGCCGCCAGGCGCTCGGCCAGGACCGCGGGGCCGTGCTGCGCACGCAGTGCGCGGCCGGTCTCGATCATGCGATCGCGCGTCTCGGACTGGCCTCGCGCCGCGAGCTCCTCGCGAATCACGTCGGAGAGCGAGAGCGGGTAGAAGCTGCGGGCGCGCAGGAACGCCACGACCTCGCCCTTCCCGGATCCGTAGGGGCCCGCCACGCCCAGAATCATGGCCTCGTCCTAGCCCTCCCTCCGGGTCCGGTCAACTGGCCGCGTGCCAGCGGCTGGGGCAGGCTGCGGCGCGTGCGTGTACTCGTGACCGGGGCCAGCGGCTTCGTGGGGCGTCACCTGCTCGCCCGCTTCGAGGAGGAAGGCCTGGCCTGCGTGGGCGTGGACCGCGAGGTCGACGTGACCGAGGCGGAGGCCGTGGCCGCGAGCGTACGCGAGGCCGATCCGGACGCCATCGTGCACCTGGCCGCCCTCTCCTCGGTGGCGGACTCGACGCGGAACCCGCTGGAGACGGACGCAGTGAACGTCCAAGGCACCCGGCACGTGCTCGAGGCCGCGGCCAAGCACGCTCCCGGCGTGCGGGTGCTGCTCGTCACCTCCGGACAGATCTACGGCGCGGCCCCCCCCGGTGCGGAGCCCTTCGACGAGGACGCACCGTTGCGGCCGGAGTCGCCGTACGCGCGGAGCAAGGCGGAGGCCGACCGGCTCGGGGCGGAGTGGGCGGCGCGCGGTCTCGACGTGGTGCGCGCCCGGCCCTTCAACCACACCGGTCCCGGACAGTCGGACCAGTTCGTCGCATCGAGCTTCGCGCGTCAGATCGCCGAGATCGAGGCGGGCCGGCGCGCGCCGGTCCTGGAGGTGGGGAACCTCGAGTCCGTACGCGACTTCCTGGATGTAAGTGACGTGGTTGCCGCCTATCGCCGCCTGCTCGACCCGCGCGTTCCCGTCGCCGCCTACAACGTGGCGCGTGGCGAGGGAACCCCGGTGCGCGCGCTGCTCGAGCTGCTCCTCGCCCGCGCCCGGGTGCGGCCCGAGGTCCGGGTGGACGCCGCGCGACTGCGTCCCACGGACGTGAGCGTCGGCGGCTCCGCGCGGCTGCGACGGGCCACGGGCTGGCGGCCGCGCATTCGTCTGGAGCGCACGCTGCATGCGCTGCTCGAGGACTGGCGCCGGCGCGTCAGCGACGCGCCGTGAGCGCCAGCCAGCGCTCGCCGCGCTCGTCGGAACGCGCGCGCTCGGCAGTGACGCGAAACGCTTGCGCCGCCAGGGCCGCCTCCACCGAGGTCCGTTCCGCTGCGAGCAGCCCCGAGAGCACGAGGCGCCCGTCCGCCGCCGTGCGGGACGCGATCGCGGGCAGGAGCGGCAGCAGCTCCGTGCGCAGCAGGTTGGCCAGCACCAGGTCCGTCGCGAAGACCGCGAGCGCCTCGAGGGGGCCCGCCACCAGCGAGAGGTCGCTCTCCAGCCGGTTGCGCCGGGCGTTCGCCCGGGCCTCCGCCACCGCCACCGGATCGAGATCCACGCCCCAGGCGTGCTCGGCGCCCAGGCGCAGCGCGGCGAGCGCGAGCACGCCGCTCCCGGTGCCCACGTCTAGCACGCGGCGCGGGCGCCCGCCCTCGGCGAGCGCCTCGTCCAGGAGCTCCAGCGCCAGCGCGGTGGAGGCGTGGGCGCCGGTGCCGAACGCGCGTCCCGGCTCGATGATCACCTCGCGCTGCCGGGGCGCGCCGGGGGGTGACGGGGCGAAGGGAGGCCGCACCAGGAGGCGCGGCGAGATCCGGAGCGCGCCGAGCCCGCGCTTCCATGCCTCCGACCAGTCCTGCTCCGGGACCGGCTCCGGTCTGCCGATCCCGACTCCCGGACCCGCCGCGCGGCGGGCGGCGTCGAGCAGCACGTCCGCCCGCGGCGCCGGCGCGTAGAGGATCAGCCGCGTGCGACCGTGCTCCAGATCCTGCTCCTCCAGCCCGCTGGCGCCGACGGCCCACGCCTCGGCGACCACGCGCTCGGCGGGCGCGCGCGGGAGCACGAGCTCCAGGCGGACGAAGCGGCTCATGGCGGGACTCCTCGTGGCTGCTCTGCCCGGCCTCGCGGGCTGCTATCTGAGCCATCTGGCCCGGGGCCAGTGGCGCCTGCTGCGGGCGCGCCAGCCCATCGCCACGCTGCTCGAAGACCCTGCCACACCCGCGGTGCTGCGCGCGCGACTGAGCCTCGTGGCGGCGGCCCGCGACTTCGGGAGGCGCCTCGGGCTGGAGGTGGACGGCCAGTATACGAGCTACGCCGAGTGGCCCGGCGACCGGCTGGTCACGGCGGTGGTAGCCACGCGGCCCGGGGAGGTGGACCCGGCCGGCTTCTTCTTTCCGCTGGTGGGCCGGGTGCCCTACAAGGGCTTCTTCGAGCCGCAGCTCGCCCGGGCGGAGGCGCGCCGTCTGCAGGAGCGGGGGCTCGACACCTGCCTGGTCCCGGTGCCGGCCTACTCGACCCTCGGCTGGCTCGACGACCCGGTGACCGGCCCGCTGCTGCGCCGCGACGACGCGGCCCTGGCGGAGACGATCCTGCACGAGCTGGTGCACGCCACCGTGTACGTCCCCAGCGCGGCGGACTTCAACGAGGGGATCGCCACCTTCGTGGGGCAGGAGGCGGCGGTGCGCTTCTTCTCCGAGCGCGATGGCGACGCGGCGGAGACGGCGCGGTGGCAGCGTCGGCGCGTGGGGGACGCACGAGCCGAGGCGCGCGTGCTGCGCGAGCTGCGTGAAGACCTCGCCGCCCTCTACGCGGAGCAGGCGCCGGGACCCGAGCGCGACGGGCACCGCGCGGCCCTCGTGGAAGAGGCGCGCGCACGTCTCGCCACGCTGCCGCTGGAGACGCGCGATCCCCGGGAGCGAGCCGCGCGGGCGCGTCTGAACGACGCGTGCCTGGCGCTGGCGGGCACCTACGAGCGCGACCTCGAGGGCTTCGCGGCGCGCCTCCAGGCGCTCGGCGGGGACCTCGGCCTCTTTGTGCGTGCGATGCGCGAGGCCGCCGAGCAGGACGATCCGCGCGCGGCGCTGCTGGCCGTTTCCGGCGCCCGCGTGAGCCGGGGACGGTGAGCCGCTTCGTCTTCCTGGATCGGGACGGCACCCTGGTGCGCGACACGGGCTACCCCCATCGGGCCGAAGACTACGAGCTCCTGGCCGGCGTCCCCGCGGCGCTGCGCGCGCTCATGGAGGCCGGCTTTCGGCTCGCCATCGTGACCAACCAGAGCGGCATCGGGCGTGGCCTGTTCGCCGAAGAGGAGTTCCACGCCTTCCAGAGCCTCTTGCTGGCGGATCTCGCTGCGGCGGGCGTCGTGATCGAGGCCACCTACTGGTGCCCGCACCGCCCGGACGAGGGGTGCGCCTGCCGCAAGCCCGCTCCCGCGCTGCTGGAGCGCGCGGCGCGGGAGCTTGGTGCCGAGCTCGACCGGAGCTGGGTGATCGGGGACTCCGACCGCGACGAGGAGCTGGCGCGGCGCGCCAGCTGCCGGGGCGCCATCCGCGTCGGAACGCCGGAGGTGCCCGACCTCCCGGCCGCCGTTCGCGTGTTGCTGAGCGGCGAGAAGAGCGGCTAGGGCGCGCCCCAGAGCGGGTGCGTTTGGGGGATGACGCGCACGTCGGCGACGTGCTCGGCAGCCCGGGCCGCCAGGGCCAGCAGCACCGACGGCTCCGGGCGCTCCCGGACCGCGCCGAAGGGCGTCACCGGCTGGAGCACGAAGACCGCGCGCGGCGCCACGCGCGACACGCAAGTCGCGGCCTCCAGCAGCTCCTGCTCGTGCGTGGCTCGCGTCACCACGAGCTTGACCACCAGCTCGGGCGCACGCACCGCCACCCGCAGGAAGCGCTCGTGCTCGGGCGCGAAGGGCGCCACCGGGCCGGCCTCCGGCTCGGAGGCCCGGCGCACGTCGCTCGCGAGCTTCCAGTCCATGGAGACGACGTCCACGTGCGCTAGCACGCGCTCCAGGGCGTCCGCGGCGAGACCGTGGGTCTCGAGCAGGACGCGCGGGCCCGCCTTCCGCAGCCGCACCGCCAGCGCGGCCGCCGCCTCGGGCTGGAGCAGGGGCTCGCCGCCGGTCAGGGCGACGAAGCGGTGCGCCTTGGCCTCGAGCGCCTCCGCCGCCTCGCAGACGGTGTCCACGTCCACGGGGTTGGGCAGCTCGCGACGCCACCCGCTGCCCCGCTCCAGCTCCACGGAGCACGCCTTCGTGGGCCGCCAGGTGTGCGGCGAGTCGCACCATCGGCAGCGCAGATCGCAGCCGCCCAGGCGTACGAAGAGCGTGGAGGCGCCCACGTGCGGGCCTTCTCCCTGCACCGAGGAGAAGACCTCCACCACGTTGGCACGTACCGGCACGGCTCAGCCTTCCAGGATGGAGCGGCTCATGGAGATCTCGTTCACGATCTCCTCCAGGCGCTCGGGGTGCTCGCCCAGGCCGAGCACGCGGATGCGCGCCACGTGGTCGGCGTCCGAGAGCGCCTCGACCCAGTCGAACTTGGACGCCAGGTGGCTCACCATGGCTCCGAGATCCAGGGAGCGGCGTCCCGGGAGGTCCTCCCCGGTGAGGATCAGCCGATCCCCGCCCTCGTGCCACGCGAGCGCGAGCTGGGCATCGTAGCGCGCGCGGGCGATGCGCCCGGCGAGGGAGGGATCGAGCTGCTCCGGAAGTGGGAGACGCACCAGCGTGTAGCCCCCGAAGTGCACCACGCGGAAGTCGCGCTCCGCCACGAAGGCCAGCTCCGGCGGCGGCGGCGGCAGATCCATGCGGGCGGCCGCGCGCGCCAGGTCCGAGGGTCGACCGGCCAGCAGCGGGTCGAGGCGGGCGCGCTGCTCCCCGGAGCTGCCCGTGAGCTCGCCGAGCCGGTGCCACCAGACGCGCCCCCAGCGCTCCCAGTCGTGACGCGTGAAGCGTCCGGTAAGGAGATCCACCAGCTTGTCGGTGAAGCGGCTGCGGCGCGTGCACAGCTCCAGCACCAGCGGAAGCGGGCTGCCGAGCCCGGGCTCCACGTGCACGGCGTCGCCGCCGACCGCGGCGCGCAGCCCCTCGAGGTCCTCGGGCGGCCACGCGTGGTGATCGAACCACCACAGCCGCTCCCGGTAGAGCGAGGCGGCCTGGAGCACGTCCCTGGCGGGGGAGGCCGTGAAGCCCACCACGTAGATCGGGGTTCCCTCGCGGAGGTCCGTGGCCACGCCACGGAAGAAGGTCATGAGATCGGCCTGCGGGTAGATCCAGATCCCTTCGACGAGCCGCAGGTCCCGCGCCAGCACCAGCGCCGCGCCGAGCGACTCGCGGTCCGCATGGGCCAGGATCGCCGCGCGCTTGCGGGGCATCTTCCGCGCCGGCTCGGGCTCCGGCTCCGGCTCGGGCTCCGACTTGGCCATCCGCGCCCGACGCCGTGCCTCGCGCTCGGCTCGGATGCGCTCCTCGGCCGTCTCCTCGATCTCCTCCTCGTCCTCGTACTCCGGCTCGCTCGTGTCCACCAGCTCCGCGACTGCCTCCGCCTCGGCCTCCCGCTTCGCCTCGATCTCGGCCTCGTCTTCCTCCTCGTCGTCGAGCGGCGGGCGATCCGCCTGCGGGCGCTCCTCACG
>JBFGJV010000142.1:0-7906 GCA_041577015.1 Myxococcota bacterium | reverse complement strand
TGCCTTGCCGGGGACCCTGCCGGGTCCCCGGCAAGGCAAGGAACCTCCCTGATCAGTCCCCTCTCAGCGTCGGCCAGTTGGCGTCGGCCTTGGCGACGTAGCCGGGGATGTCCTGCTCCCAGAGCTCGGCGACGCTCCGGCTCACGTTGAGGTAGAGCTTGCCGTCCACGATCTTCCAGACCCGGGGATCTCCGGGCGCGGTGGTGCCCTTCGCCACGGCGTAGGCACAGTAGCCGCCGTACTGGGGCGCCCAGGCCTCGGGCTCCTTGCGGAAGGCCTCCAGGTTCTCCGCGCTCGCGAAGCGCCAGGTGGCGCCCATCCACTGGGTCTCGTGCTGCTTCGAGCCCTCCACCGGCCGGCCCGTTTCGAAGTAGGCCACCGGGTCGTGGCCGCCGACGGCCAGCGAGCTGAAGCGCCCGGTGTAGATCGGATCGATCGCCAGGGCAGGCAGCGCCGAACCCAGCCCGAGGGCGATTCCGAGAAGACCCGCGACTGCTCGCTTCATCTCGACCTCCGTCTCCTCGCTTCGATGCCCCTTGCACGGGGAGGTTTCACACGAAGATCCCCGCGATGCAGCCGGTCATCATGGTGGCGAGGGTGCCCGAGACGATGGAGCGCAGACCCAGGCGAGCCACGTCGCCGCGGCGGGAGGGCGCCAGGCCTCCGATCCCGCCCAGCAGGATCGCCAGCGAGCCGAAGTTCGCGAAGCCGCACAGGGCATAGGAGGCGATCACCGCCGAGCGCGGCGAGAGCTCGCCGAGCTGGCGCGCCAGGGCCTCGTAGGCCAGGAACTCGTTCAGCACCGTCTTCAGGCCCAGCAGCGAGCCCACCGCCTGGGCGTCGGCGGCCGGGACCCCCATCAGCCAGGCGAGCGGAGCGAGGACGAGGCCGAAGATCCGCTGGAGGGTGAGGTCGGCGACGCCGACGAGGCTCCCCGCCGCGGCCAACGCGTCGTTCACCAGCGCGATGCCGGCGACGAAGGCCACCAGCATGGCGCCCACATAGGCGGCCAGCCGTAGCCCTGCCAGTGCGCCGATCGCCGCGGCGTCGATGAAGTTCGCGGCCGGACGCTCGATCCGGACGCGCGCGCCGCCGCCGGTCTCGGGCGTCTCGGTCTCGGGAACCATCACCTTGGCGATCACCAGGCCCGCCGGCGCCGAGAGCAGGCTCGCCGTCACCAGGTGGCCGGCGTACTCGCCACCCAGGATGCTTGCGTACGCCACCAGCACCGAGCCCGCGATGGTGGCCATTCCCGTCGTCATGAGTGCGAACAGCTCCGAGCGCGTCATGCGCTCCAGGTAGGGGCGGATCAGGAGCGGCGCCTCCGCCATCCCCACGAAGATGTTGGCGGCGGCAGCCAGGCTCTCGGCGCCGGAGGTGCGGAGCGTGCGGGCGAGCGCCACGCCGAGGGCGTCCACCACGCGCTGCACCACGCCCCAGTGGTGCAGCACCGAGAAGAAGCTCCCCATGAAGACGATGATGGGCAGCACGTTCACGGCGAAGGAGAAGCCGGTCTCGGCGAGGGCTCCGAAGACGAAGGCCACCCCGGCGTCCGTGTAGGCGAGCAGGCCGGCCACGGCGCTGTTCACCACCACGAAGAAGGCGCGTCCGGTGATGGTCCCCAGCAGCAGCAGTGCCAGAGCGAGCTGGATCCCGAGGCCCCAGAAGATGGTGCGCCAGGGAACGGCCCGGCGATCGGCGGAGAGGAGCCAGGCGATCGCCACGAAGGCGGCGAGTCCCAGCACGGAGACCGCGCGCGCGCCGAGCTCGCTCATGAGGCGTCTGCGCTCGCGATGGCGCGGACCAGAGCGCGCGCGGCCGCCTCGGGGTCGGGGGCCCCGGCCAGCGCGGAGATCACCGCCAGCGCAGCCGCGCCGGCCCGCGCCGTGTCGGCCGCGTTGCTGGCCTCGATGCCACCGATCGCCACCAGCGGCCGGGGCCGCACCAGAGCCGCGGCCTCCCGCAGGGCCGCGAGGCCACGCGCCTCGTAGGGCGATTCCTTGGAACGCGTGCCGAAGACGGGTCCGAAGGCCACCACGTCCACCGGCTCGCAGCCGGCCGCGCGGAGCTGCGCGAGATCGTGCGTGGAGCGTCCCACCAGGAGCCGCGCGCGCGCCGCCTCCGGGAGCCGCCCGGGCGGCACGTCCTCCTGCCCCAGGTGCACGCCGTCTGCCCCCGCGGCGAGGGCCAGGTCGAAGCGATCGTTCACGAAGAGGAGCGCTCGATGGCGATCGCAGAGCGTGCGCAGCCGCTCGGCCCAGTGGAGGGCATCCGTGTCCGTGCCGTGCTTCGCCCGCAGCTGCACCACGCGCGCGCCGCCGGCGAGGCCGGCCCGCGCCTGCTCGATCGGGTCGTGCTTCCAGCGCGGGTCGTCGTCCGCGATCACGTAGAGTCCGCGGACCGCGCGCACGTCCGCCCGGGGGGGGCTCACGGACGCGGCGGGAGCTCGATGCCGAGCTCCGTGATCTTCTTGCGCAGGGTGTTGCGATTGATGCCCAGCAGCGCCGCGGCCTTGAGCTGGTTTCCGCCCGTCCGGGCGAGGGCCGCCTCGAGGAGCGGCCGCTCCACGCGCTCGAGGACGTGCCGATACAGGTCGCCCTCCGCGCCGGCGGCGAGGGCGTGCGCCGTCTCCTGGCTCACCAGCTCCTCCAGCGACCCCTCGGTCGGGCCACGCGCGCCAGTGGAGGGGCTGCCGCCGAGGAACGCGAAGTCGTCCGGCGAGAGCACCTCGTGCTGCGCGATCACGAGAGCCCGCCGCACGGCGTTCTCGAGCTCGCGTACGTTGCCCGGCCAGGGGTGCGCGCGCAGGCGCTCGAGGGCGGGCTCGGAGAGGTAGCGCCGCCCGGTTCCGAGCTCCTTCGCGTAGCGTGCCACGAAGTGCTCGGCCAGGACGTCGATGTCCTCGGGCCGCTCGCGGAGCGGGGGGATCTGGATCGGCACCACGCGAAGCCGATACAGCAGATCCTCGCGGAAGCGCCCGGCCGAGACCTCCGCATCGAGGTCGCGGTGGGTGGCCGCGAGGATGCGCACGTCCACGCGCTCCGTCCGCCGACCGCCCACGGAGGTCACCTCGCCGCTCTGGAGCACGCGCAGGAGCTTGGCCTGGAGCTCCGGCGGCATGTCGCCGATCTCGTCCAGCAGCAGGGTCCCGCCGGACGCCTCGCGGAAGCGTCCGGGCCGCGACTCGGTGGCGCCCGTGAAGGCGCCCTTCTCGTGACCGAACAGCTCGCTCTCCAGCAGCTCGCGCGGGATGGCCGCGGCGTTCACCGCCACGAACGGCCCCACGCCGCGCGGGCTCGCCGCGTGGATGGCCCGCGCCACCAGCTCCTTCCCTGTGCCGCTCTCGCCGGTGATGAGCACGGGGACGTCGCGCGCCGCCACGCGTCCGATGGTCTTGAAGACCTCGAGCACGGCGTCGCTGCGCCCCACCAGCCGCTCGCGCGTCGCCTCCTCGCGTCCCACCTCCCGCCGGAGCGCTCGGACCTCCCGCTCCAACGCACGCGCGCGGGTGGCCTTCTCCACCAGCGCCAGGATCTCCGCGACTGCGAAGGGCTTGACCAGGTAGTCGAGAGCGCCGCGCTTCATGGCCTCGACGGCGTTCTCGAGCGTGTTCTGCGCCGTGATCACCACGACGGCCATGTCGCGCCCGAGGGAGCGCACCCGGTCCAGGAGCTCGAGCCCCGAGGGCCCGGGCATGCGCACGTCCAGGAACGCGATGCCGAACTCCTCGGCGGCGAGCGCCTCCCAGGCGGCGTCGCCCGAGTCCACGTCCACGACCTCGTGGCCCGCCTCCTCCAGCGCCTCGCGCAGCACGAAGCGGATCGAGGGCTCGTCGTCGGCCACGAGCACGCGCGCGCGTTCGCTCACGAGGGCCTCCGCAGCGGCAGCATCACGCTGGCGCGCGTGCCGCGCCCCGGCTGGCTCGAGATGCGGAACGTACCGCCGTGAAGCGCCACGAAGTGCTGCACGAGCGCCAGCCCGAGACCGCTTCCCCGCACCTTCGTGGTGACGAAGGGCGTCGTCACCTGGGGCAGCAGGTCGGACGCGATCCCGGAGCCCTCGTCCACGAACTCGATCAGCACGCCGGCGCGGCCTCGTCCCTGGCTGGGCTCGACGCGCCGGCCATGGGTGACGCGCGTCACGATCTCGAGCGTGCCACCCTCGCTCTCCATCGCCTCGAGCGCGTTGCGGCCCAGGTTCAGGAACACCTGCGCCAGGCGGTCCGCGTCGGCCAGCAGCTCGGGGAGCGAGGGGTCGAAGCGGCGCAGCAGCTTCGCGCTGGTGCCCAGGGGATCCATGGCCAGGAGATCGAGCACGTCGTCCAGCACGCGGTGCAGGTTCACCGGCGCGAGCCTCAGCGCCTCCCCCCGGCTCAACGTGTTCAGGTCGTCCACCAGGGTGGTGATGCGGTCCACCTCGCGCACGATCATCTCGGCGGTGGCGCGCTGCTTCGCATCGTGGCTGCGCCCGACCAGCAGCTCCGCGGCGCCGCGGATCCCCCCCAGAGGGTTCTTGAGCTCGTGGGCGATCCCCGACGCAATGCGTCCGAAGTCGGCCAGGCGCTCGCGCTCGCTCACGAGGTCGCGGAGGGCGGTCCCGAGCGTGCGGTCGCGCAGCACCACGACCGCGCCGTCCGGGCGTTCACCGTCCCAGAGCGGGGCCGCAGCCGCGTCGATCACCAGCGGCTCGGCGAGATCGCGCTGCACGGTCAGCTCGTTCTCCGCGGCGGAGATCGCCTCACGGAGCGCCGGCCCGGCCACGCGCACCAGATGCTTGCCGGCCGGGAGATCCGCCAGGGGACGGGCGGCTGCGTGCTCGCTCGAGGTCCCGAGGATGCGGCAGGCCTCTGCGTTGAGCGTCTCCACCCGCCCGTCTGCCCCCACCACGACGATCCCGTCGAGGACGGCGTCCAGCACGCTGCGAAGGTCTCGGGGCATGGGGGTCCTGGGGCTCTTGTTGACGCCCGCCGAGCATGCCTAAGATTTGGGCATCTCGCCGCCCCGTGTGAACCGGGAAGAGCGTGCGAGCGTCGGAACGGGCAGGCACGAACAGGGGGGACCGACCGTGAGCCTTCGACGCACGACGACCCTGCTGCTGGCCCTGGGCCTGGTCCTCGCGGCGGCGGTGGCCCGCGCCAAGCCGCCCGACGCGCACCAGGCCATGTGGCCCTTCTGGGAGGGCCCCGGGCGCCTGGGCATCCAGGTCCAGCGCATGACCGACGACCTGCGCTCGTACTTCGGCGCGCCGAGGGGCCAGGGCGTTCTCGTGGTGAAGGTCGAGCCCGACAGCCCCGCCGCCGAGGCAGGCATCCAGACGGGCGACGTGATCCTGAAGAGCAACGGCGACCTCATCGTCGAGCCCCACCACCTGGGCTTCTCGGTCGCCGGCGCCCCGGCGGAGGTTTCCATCGAGCTGGAGATCGTCCGCGGCAAGAAGACTCGCAAGATCGACGTGGTTCCGCGCGGCGAGCCCAACCCCGCTCTCGACCCGGAGACCTGGCGCGAGCTCCGCGAGCAGATGCGGCGGGGCATCCGCAAGGGCAGCGACGAGCTGCTGAAGCGACTCGAGGAGATCGAGCGTCGCCTCCGCCAGCTCGAGCAGCAGATGGAAGACACCCAGGCGCACGAGCGCGAGCGGACCTAGCGCCCACGCCCCCGCTCGCCGTGGTAGGCTCGGGCCGAAACCCGGCATCGCCCGGAGCCGCGGCCGTCCGTCGCGCGTCGGGTGGCGAGAGGGAGGTAGAGAGATGATCGGCTACGTCACGCTCGGAACCAACGACATCGCGCGCGCGGCCCGATTCTACGACGAGCTGCTGGCGGAGTTCGGCGCCAAGCGGTTCATGGAGACCGACACGTTCATTGCCTGGGCGGTTGCCCCGGGTGGACCGGCGCTTTCGGTCATCAAGCCCTTCGACGGGAAGCCGGCTTCCGTGGGCAACGGCGTCATGGTGGCACTGGCCGCGGGTTCCCGGGAGAAGGTGGACGCGCTGCACCGCAAGGCGATGGAGCTCGGTGCCAAGGACGAAGGAGCGCCGGGCCCGCGCGGGGACAACTTCTACGCGGGCTACTTCCGGGACCCGGACGGGAACAAGCTGAACGCCTTCCACATGGGATAGCCGTGCGGACGAGGCGCCTTCCACGGTCACGCCCCGGGGTGCCTTCGTCCTCCTTCGGCTACGGGAGCGCCGGACAGCTCGCCGAGTCGTCGCAGACGCCACAGCTGTCCGATTTCATGTCCACGATGTCGGCGCCCAGCAGCGGGTTGGAGGCCGCCGGGCTGCGTGCCGTCGCGGTGTTCGCAAGCGACGTGCCGCTCGCCGCGGCGCAGGTCGCGTCTCCCGGCAGGCTCCTCACCAGGTAGCGCCCGGAGGCGGCCTTGCACACCGCGGCCAGGCCCTCCTGGCCGTCCGGGCCGAGCTCGCGGGAGCCCTCGAAGACGCACACGCCGAGCACCGGGCCATTCGGACCGCTCGTGTCCTGGCCCACGCAGACGCTGCCCTCCGGACAAGGGAGCAGGCCGTCTGCGCAGAGCAGGCCCGGGTCGAGGTCGACGGTCTCGTCCACCCCGGCCGTCGGGTCGCTCAGCCGCACGTCGGACAGGGCGAAGCTGCTCGTGTTGCAGACCCGGATGTCGTAGCCGACGTCGAGCCCCACGTGGCTCAGGGAGCCGCCCGTTACGGGATCGACCGTGGTCAGGAGGACGTCCTGGCAGCTCTTCTCGAGATGCAGGTCCGCGGTCAGGTCGAGCGGCGTGCACTCCACGCCGAAGACGTCCGCGCCGGCAATGAACTCCCCGCTGCTGTCTTCGATGTGGGCCTTCACGCGGCTCGTCGGCGGGTTCAGGCTCGTCTCGAACGAGCCCGTGATGGAGAGCCCGGAGGCGTACACGCGCAGACTCTCCCCGGCGCCGAAGCCGTCGCTGCCGTCGCCGTCCGGCTGGGGTCGCTCGGGCGGCTCGTGAGTCAGATCCCCGATCGTGCGCGTGACGGTCACGTCGTTCCCGTTTCCGAAGCCGTCGCCGGCGTCGCCCAGGAGAACGATGCGATCCGTGGCCTCGAAGTAGCCGGGGCCCTCGTTCACCGCCGTCGCCGTGAACTCGACGCGGAAGCGCGGGTCCGTGGTGGCGCTGCCCGGGTCCAGGAGCTCGACCACCTCGCATTTGTTGTTCACGCTGAAGTTGCAGAGGTCGAAGTCACCGAACACGAAGTTCTTGATGGAGGCCGTGGGCGACGGTGAGGTCCGAGACGTGGCCATGAAGCTGCTGAAGCAGGGAACCGGGACGCCCGCGAAGATCTGGCTGAAGTTGATGGCGCCCTCGAAGAACGAGCCCGGCGGCGCCTGCCCGGGCGTCGCCGACTCCTTGGACTGGAACGTCCAGTCGATCGCGATCGTCTCGAGGTTCGTCTCACCGCAGCCCGCGCCTCCCAGGCCGCCGTCCGTGCAGTCGGCCGTCCCGCCGGGTGTCACGTCGACCAGGCCGCCGTCGAGCCACTGGAACACCCGGATCTCGTCCACGCCGGAGCCACTGAACTCCGCCGTGACGAGCACGTCGTTGTTCACGTGCTCGCCGCCGAAGGTGCCGTCCTCCCGCGTCGCGACGTCCTGCTGGAAGAACCAGAAACCGACCGCCGCGGCGCCGTCGGTCGATAGGCGGTCGAGCCCGAACACGAGGACCAGGTCGCCGCTTGCATCGAGGTAGCCGGCCGCGTAGGCGTTCAGGATGTCGTTCTTGGACAGCAGATTGCTGATCGGCGCCCAGCGCCAGCGCGATACATTCTGCGTGTCCTTCGACCCCCTTTTGAAGGTCACGTTGGGCGCTCCCGGGTCGTGTACGTAGGCCCGGGCGATCGATCCGCCGGGAGCTCCCCCCTCGGGCGGCGGGTTGAGCGTCTGCCAGTCGTCGCCAG
>JBFGJV010000141.1:0-7928 GCA_041577015.1 Myxococcota bacterium | reverse complement strand
CGCCGGCATCGCGCGTGCGCGCCACCTGGTCTCGGCGGTGGACTCCGAGGCGGAGAACATCGTGATCAGCCTGACGGCGCGGGAGCTCAACCCCGAGCTGGTCGTGATCGCCCGTGCGGAGCGGGAGGACGAGGTCCGCAAGCTGCGTCGCGCCGGCGCCACGCACATCGTCTCGCCGTTCCAGAGCGGGGGGCGCGAGGTGGCGCAGACGATCCTCGACGGCTAGCGCCGCAGCCGCATCCAGAACGCGAAGAGGCGCCGCACGCGGGGCGTGAGGCGCCGACGCGCGTACACGCCGGTGGTGCGCTTGAGCGCCTCGGACTGGGTCGGGTAGGGGTAGATCACGCTCTGGAGCGTCCCCAGCCCGAGCTTGCCCACCATGGCGAGGCCCACCTGGCTGATCATCTCGCCGGCGTGCGCGGCCACGATCGTGCCGCCGAGGATGCGATCGGTGCCCCGCTTCAGGTGGAGCTTGACGAAACCGTCCTCCTCGCCGTCCGCCACCGCGCGGTTGTTCTCGCGCAACGGGATGCAGATGGTGTCCAGCGCGATGCCCCGGGCCTCGGCGTCGCGCTCGTACAGGCCCACGTGGGCGATCTCGGGCTCGGTGTAGGTGCACCAGGGCATCACCAGGTCCGAGACCTTCTTGCGACCGAAGAAGAGCGCGTTCTGCACCACGATCTTGGCGGCGGCGTCGGCGGCGTGGGTGAACTTCCAGCTCATGCAGACGTCGCCGGCCGCGTAGATCCTGGGGTTGCGCGTGCGCAGGCGGTCGTCCACCACGACGCCCCGGCGCGGATCGTACTCGACCTCGGCCGCCTCGAGGCCCAGGTCTTCCACGTTGGGCCGGCGACCCGCGGAGACCAGGATCGCGTCCACGCCGCGCGGCTCGGGGGGCCCGCCCTGCCGCGTGAAGTACACCAGCTTCTCCCCGCCCTTGCGCTCCACCCGCACCACCTGGCTCTCCAGCACGAGCTCGATGCCCTCGCTGACGAAGGCCCGCTGCACGATCGCCGCGGCGTCGCGGTCCTCGCGCACCAGCACGTGGTCGGTCTGCTCGAACAGCGTCACCTCGGAGCCCAGGCGACGGAAGGCCTGGGCCATCTCGCAGCCGATGGGTCCGCCCCCGATCACCGCGAGCCGCGCGGGTCGCTCGGTGAGCTCGAAGAGCGTCTCGTTGGTGAGGTAGCCGGCCTCGGCGAGGCCCTCGATGGGCGGCTCCGCGGCGCGTCCGCCGCTGGCGACGACGGCGCGCGCAAAGCGCAGCGTCGTCCCGTCCACCTGGACGGCGTCCGGCCCGCTGAAACGCGCCTGGCCCAGGAAGACGTCCACGCCGAACTCGCGCGCATAGCGCACCGCGGCGTCCTCGTCGCTGATCTGCGCGCGCACACGCCGCATGCGCCGCATGGCGGCGGCGAAGTCCGGCTCCGCGCCCTCGGGCGGGGCCAGCCCGAGCTCGGCGGCGGCGCGCGCCTCCGCGGCCCGCCGCGCCGAGCGGATCACGGCCTTGGAGGGCACGCAGCCCACGTTCAGGCAGTCGCCCCCCATCAGGTGGCGCTCCACCAGGGCCACCCGGGCGCCGAGGCTTCCCGCCACGGCGGCCGTCACCAGCCCGGCCGTGCCGGCGCCCACCACCACCAGGTTGTAGCGGCCCGCCGGCTCGGGATTGCGCCAGTCGGGCGGGTGGACGTTCGCCACCAGGCGGGCGTTGTGCTCGTCCTCGGGCAGCACGCGAACGGTGGTCATAGGGCGTCGGCCTCCTTCAGCGCGCGGCGCGCGATGCGGGTCACGACCGTCGTGACGGCGATCGTGGCCACGAGGCCGAGCAGCAGCACGGTCCAGTAGCCCGCACCACGCTCCACCGAGGCCCCGCCGGCCAGCGCCGCCACGTCACCGGCGAGCTTGCCGTAGTAGACGTAGAGCACCGTGCCGGGCAGCATGCCGATGGATGCCACGAAGTAGTCCACGAAGCGCACCCGCGTCAGACCCAGGGCGTAGTTGAGCAGGTTGAAGGGGAAGACGGGCGAGAGCCGCAGCAGCAGCACGATCTTGCGACCCTCACGGGCCACCGCGCGGTCGATGGCGGCGAAGCGCGGGCTCCCGGCCAGGCGTCGCTCCACCCAGCCGCGCGCCCCGTGGCGGGCCACCAGGAACGCCGCCGCCGCGCCCAGCGTCGCCGCCACGAAGACGTAGAGCGTGCCCTCCAGCAGGCCGAAGATGGCCCCGGCGGCGAGTGTCAGCAGCGAGCCGGGGGCGAAGGCCACCACTGCCGCCGCATAGCCCACCACGAAGACGAGCGGACCCCAGACGCCGAGGCCCTCCACCCAGGCGGCGAAGCGCGGCACCTGGTCGCCGAGCTGGCGCCCGGCCAGGACCAGGGCCGCGACCACCAGCGCCACCACCGCCACGCGTGCCCAGGGTATCTTCGTCATCGGGTCTCCGATGCCGCCACGCCCTGGGGGTTACCACATGCTGCTGGTCTGGCTCGCCGGCCTCGGGGCCATCGCGCTGGCGCTGCTCGTCACCTGGCTGGTGAGTTTGGCGAAGCGTGACGTCTCGATCGTGGACCCGGTGTGGCCGCTGCTGTTCGCCCTGGCGGCAGCCGTCTACGCCCACGCGACGCCGGCCCCCGGCGGTGCGCGCCGAACCCTGGTGCTGGTCCTGGTGGGGCTCTGGGCGCTGCGGCTCTCGGCCCATCTGGTCTGGCGCGGCTGGGGCGAGCCCGAGGATCGCCGCTACCAGGCCATGCGCCGCCGCCAGGGCCCGCGCTTCCCCGTGAAGAGCCTCGCCACCGTGTTCGGGCTCCAGGGCGTGCTGGCGTGGATCGTCTCGCTGCCGCTGCTGGCCGCCGTGGACGGCGGCGCGGCGCTCGGCGTTCTGGACGGCCTGGGCGTGGCGCTCTGGGCGCTCGGCTTCTTCTTCGAGAGCGTGGGCGACCTCCAGCTGGCGCGCTTCAAGGCCGACCCCTCCCGCGCGGCAGAGGTCATGGATCGCGGCCTGTGGCGCTACACGCGCCACCCGAACTACTTCGGTGACTTCTGCGTCTGGTGGGGCATCTATCTCCTGGCGCTCGGCGCGGGCGGCTGGTGGAGCCTGCCGGGACCGCTGCTCATGAGCTTCCTGCTGCTGCGCGTCTCGGGCGTCACACTGCTGGAGAAGGACTTGAAGAAACGCCGCCCCGCCTACCGGGACTACGTGCGGCGCACCAACGCCTTCTTCCCGGGTCCCCCGGGCCGATGAAGGCGCTGGCCCTGGCACTGCTGATGAGCCTCGATACGACGCTCTGGGCGCGCATGCTCGAGCGCCACACGGTCGCCGTGGACGACACCGCCGGCGTTCGTGTGGACTACCGCGCCCTGCGCGGCGACCCGGACTGGGAGCGGCTGCTGGCGAGCCTGGAGCGCGCCGACCCCGAGGCCCTGGCGACGCGTGCCGAGCGGCTGGCGTTCTGGATCAACGTCTACAACGTGCTGGCCATCGACGTGGTACGACGCCACTACCCGGTCGAGAGCATCCGCGACGTCGGCTCGCTGCTGCGTCCGGTCTGGAAGCGCGAGGCGGGTCGCGTGGGCGGCGAGCCGCGCACGCTGCACGAGATCGAGCACGAGATCCTGCGGCCGATGGGCGAGCCGCGCATCCACGCCGCGATCGTGTGTGCATCGACGTCCTGTCCCTCGCTGCGTCGGGAGCCCTACCGGGCCGAGCGCCTGGACGCCCAGCTGGACGACGCGCTGCGCGCGTTTCTCGCCGACCCGGACAAGGGCTCGCGGCTGGAGCCGGAGGCGGGCGTCCTGCGCGTGAGCCGCATCTTCAGGTGGTTCGAGGAGGACTTCGGCGACGTGCTCGCCTTCCTGGAGCCCCAGCTCCCGGAGGCCACCCGCGCCTGGCTCGCCGAGCATCGCGACAGCGTGCGCCTCCGCCACTTCGACTACGACTGGTCGCTCAACGACAGCTCCTCGGCCAGGTAGTCGAGCCGGTCGTGGCCCCAGAAGCGCTTCCCGTCCACCACGAAGAACGGCACGCCGAAGACCCGCTGCTGCATGCACAGGGCCAACGCCTTCGGCACCTCGTCGTGGTAACGGCGGCTGCGCAGCGCCTCCAGGAACTCGCCCCGGTCCAGGCCGGCCTGCTCGGCACAGTCGGCCAACACCTCCGCGTCGGTGACGTCGCGCCCCTGGGCGAAGCGCGCCTGGAACACGGCGTTCCGGTACGCGCGCTCGCGTCCGCGCTCGCGGGCCAGGTACCAGCCGGCGGCGGCCGGCAGGTAGTCGGCGGCGGGGTTCGGCTCGGGCGGATTCCAGGGCATCCCGAGCCTGCGCGCCTGACGCTCGGCGTCCTCCAGGGCGTAGCTGAACTTGAACTCCTGGAGCGTCGCCGCCAGACCCTGGGGCGGATCCATGGCGGGCGGGACGATCGGCACCGGCACCAGCTCCGCGCCGGCGCGCTCCACGAGCGCGTCGATGTGCGGGTCCGCCAGGGCGCAGAAGGGCGAGCCGAACGCGAAGAAGTAGTGGACCCGTCGCTTCGTCAAGGCGAATCCTCCTTCTCCTCATCGTCCACCTGGAGCTCCAGGTCCCGGTAGTGGTACCGGTCGCAGTTCTCCCGGATCACCTGGATCTCCTTGCGCAGCAGCTCGTTCTCCACCTCGATGCGCCGGATCTCCTCGGGCGCCATGGTGCACCCGAGGCCGAGCAGGCCGAGCCAGGCGAGTCTGCGCAGCGCCACGCGCTCAGGATGCGCCATCCACCCCGACCTCCGCCAGGAAGGCCTCGAGGGCGGCGTTGAAAGGCTGCGGCGCCGCGAGGTTGACCACGTGGCCGGCGCCCTCCACCACGACCAGGCGCGCCTGCGGGAGGGCGGCGGCGAGCGCCTCGGCGGGTGGGCGCGAGATGGTGTCCGCGCCGCCCACCACGACGAGCACCGGGACGCCGAGCGTGGCCAGCGACCCGGCGGACTCGATCAGCGAGGGCGCGACCGCCAGCAGCTCGCGCAGCGTGTGCGCCAGGCCGTGGGGCGGGTGCTCCAGGAAGCCCATGCGGATCAGCCGCGCGGCCTGGCGATCGAAGCCCGAACGCGGCCCCCAGGCGTGGCTCTCGCCGGCGGCCTCGAGACCCTCGCGCTCGATGGCGTCCGCGAACCCGCGCGCCCAGCGCGCCTGGCCCTGCTCCTCGGCCCCCGGCGCCGGCGCCGCCAGCACCAGGCCGCGCACGCGCCCGGGATGCGCCAGGGCGAAGCGCAGCGCGATTCCGGCGCCCAGGGAGAGGCCGCCCACCACCGCGCGCTCGGCGCCCAGGTGATCGAGCACGCGGGCGACGTCGTCCGCGAAGCGGTCCGGCGCGTAGGCGCGCCGATCGTCGGGCGCTCCGCTTCGGGCGTGGCCGCGCAGGTCGAAGTGCGCCAAGCGCCAGCGGTCGCGCAGGGCGCGCGCCTGGGGCCGGAAGTTGCGCGCGCTGCCGCCGAAGCCGTGCATCAGGAGAACCGTGGGTCCCTGGCCATGCACCTCGAGGTGCAGCGGCACGTCGCCCGGGACCTGCGTCACGTGCTGCGCCGGGTTACGTTCGGACGATGAACGCACCCGTCCCCGCCGCCACGGTCCTGCTGGTGCGCGACGGCCCGACGGGACTCCAGGTGTTCCTGATCGAGCGTCACCGGGACATGGGCTTCGCGGGCGGGGCCACGGCGTTCCCGGGCGGCAAGGTGGACGCCGAGGACACGAGCGAGGTGGTGCGCGCCAGCGCCGCGGGCCTGTCGGACCTCGACCCGACCCAGGCCGCCCTGCGCGTGGCCGCCGTGCGCGAGGTGTTCGAGGAGAGCGGCGTCCTGCTGGCGCGCCCGGCGGGCGAGACGGAGCTGCTGTCGGCGGATCGTGCGCGCCGGCTGGCGGATCTGCACGGCGAGGCGCGCCGGGCGGGACAGGTGTCGCTCGCCGAGCTGGTGGTGCGGGAGCGGCTCGAGCTGGCCTGCGAACTGCTGGTCCCCTTTGCGCACTGGATCACCCCCGAGCCGCTCCGGCGGCGCTTCGACACCTGGTTCTTCCTGGCGCCCACGCCGGCGGACCAGGCCGCGCGTCACGACGGCAGCGAGACGGTGGGCTCGCGCTGGATGTCCCCGCGCGAGGCCCTGGCGGAATGCGAGGCCGGCCGGCGCACCATGATGTTCCCGACCCGACTCAACCTCGGCAAGCTCGCCCGACACGAGCGGGTGGCCGAGGCCCTGGAGGCGGCGCGGCGCACGCCGGTGGTGACCGTGCTCCCGCGCATCGAGCGTCGGGAGGAGGGCACGCGGGTGTGCATCCCGGCCGAGGCGGGCTACGACGTGGTCGAGGCGCCGGTGGACGAGCTGGCGCGCTGAGCGCGCACCAGGTCCCGGATTGCCCGCATCCCCACCGTCCGGATGCCGAACTCCTCGAGCAGCCGACGAGCGGCGTCTCCACCGTAGAAGCGCCGCTCGAAGTCCCGCTGGTGGGCGGACATCGGCGCCACGTGGGAGAGCTCCTCGCCACCCCGGGCGGGATGGATGATCAGGTAGCTCACGCCGGGACCCAGTCGCTCGAGCCGGCGGCGGCTGTGGGCCTCGCCGTCGCCCGGCTCGAAGCCGAGCGAGTCGTCGCAGAAGCCGTCGAGCACCGGGATGCCCGAGGACTCGAGCTCCTCGCACAGGCGCGCGAAGATGGGCAGCGCCGCGCCGAGCCCGTACGCCTCGAGGGCCGCAGGGTTCGGGCGGACCGCGAAAGCCGGGAGGCGGTAGTCCACCGCGAGCCGCCCGTAGATCTCGGTGAAGGGCGGGAAGAGCACCGTGCCCATGTGCGCGTCCAGATGCGTGACGTCGATACCGGAGGCCAGCGCGTGCTCGATCTGCGCCCGCAGCTCGATCTCCACCTCCTCGGGGCGGGCGCGCTGCACGGTCTCGAGCGCCGTGCGGGGCAGGTAGCCCTGGTCGTCCAGCAGCGAGGGCACCGCCCGCCGACCGGCGACCGGGGCCCAGCGGTAGTGGTCCCACTCGGAGTTGAGCGTGAGGTGGACGCCGAGGTCGTGATCCCCGGCGCGATCCGCCGCCTCCCGGAACCAGGGGCAGGGCACCATCAGGCTCCCGCAGGTGACCACCCCCTGCTCCAGCGCCTCGAAGGCCCCCTGGTTGGCGGCGTGGCACATGCCGATGTCGTCGGCGTGCACCACCGCGACGCGCGCGCCGGCCTCGAACCCGAGCCTGCGCGCCAGGTCGCTCATCGGTACGCACCCAGGGGATCGGTGGCGAGCCGCTGGCCGCTGCGGCCGCGGCAGCGGGCCAGCAGCGCGTCGGGCGGGCTCTCCCGGCCGCAGGCGACGCAGCTCATGGGTAGATGGTAGGCTCGCCGCCGTGCCGCGCGACCTCGCCGCCCTCGCCCGCCTCGCCGAGGCCGCCGCAGACCGCGCGCGGGCCGAGGTGATGCCGCGCTTCCGCGCCGTTGCGGTGGAGCGCAAGGCGGACGGGTCTCCGGTCACGGAGGCGGACCGGGCCGCCGAGCGGGCCGTGCGCGAGGCGCTGCGGGCCGGCGATCCGGATGCCGCGATCGTGGGCGAGGAGCTCGGTGGGGAGGCGGGCGATGGACCGACCTGGGTGGTCGACCCCATCGACGGGACCATCGCGTTCTCCCGCGGCATTCCGCTCTTCGCCACCATCCTGGCGCGTCTCGAGCAGGGCGAGCCGGTGCTCGGCGTGATCGACCTGCCGATGCTCGGCGAGCGCTACGTGGGCTGGCGCGGCGGTGGGTGCCGGCGCAACGGCGAGCCGGTGCGCGTCTCCCAGCGCCAGGAGCTGGCCAGCGCACTGGTCGCCCACGGCGACCTGTTCTGCTTCGACGCCGCCGGGGAGCGTCCGGCCTTCGAGGCGATGGCGCGCGCGATCCCGATGCTACGCGGCTACACCGACGCCTTCGGCCACGCCCAGGT
>JBFGJV010000140.1:0-7936 GCA_041577015.1 Myxococcota bacterium | reverse complement strand
GTGAACTGGGGCACGACGATCGCCGCGAGGATGGCCAGGATGATCACGACGATCAGCAGCTCGACCAGCGTGAAGCCGCGCTGCCCGGCGGCGGTCGGACCTAGGTTGCGACTCATGGCTTTCCACCCCTCCTGCACACGTGTCCTTCGGCGCGTTCGGAAGGGCACTTGAGGCAGAAGCGCAGGGCGTTTCCCCGCGGGGGAGGCCTAGCGGACCGTACGCGAAAGTTTGAAGATCGGCAGGATCAGCGAGCTCACGATCAGCCCCACCACGCCGCCCATCACCACGAGCAAGGCCGGCTCCACGATCTTGGCCAGGCTCTCGAGGCGCTTGCGGAGCTGCCGCTCGTAGAAGTCCGCCACCCGCCCCATCACCGCGGCAAGGCTCCCGCTCTCCTCGGCGGTGCCGATCATCTGGGGCACGAGCGGTGGCAGGAAGGTGGCGCTGCGGAAGGCGGGCGTCACGCCCCGCCCCTCGATCACGTTGTGCTCCACGCCCGACACGAAGTGCCGGAAGCGCCGTCCGGGCACGATCTCGCGGCACGCCCGCAGCGCGTCGAGCATCGGCACGCCGTTGGCGAGGGAGAGGCTCATCACGCCCAGGAACTGGACCAGCTGGAGCTCCACCACCACCGTGCGGAGCCCCGGCGTCCTCAGCAGGATGCGCTCGGCCAGCTCCGCCCCCTGCGGCCGCCGCAGCCACGCCACGAGCCCCGCGCCGAGCGCCGCCACGCCTCCGATCACGAGCGGCCACTGGTGGCGCAGCACGTCGCTGGCGGCCATCAGGAAGAGCGTGGAGGCGGGCAGGGCGTCGCGGATCTCCTCGAAGAGCTCGGCGAACTTCGGGAACACCACCACCAGCACGAACACGATCACCGCCAACGAGAAGCCCACCAGGAAGATCGGATAGGAGAAGGCCGACCACAGGATCGAGCGCAGCTCCTCGCGCCGCTCGTCCATGGCGCGCAGCCGCGCCAGCACGTCGGGCAGGAAGCCGCCCTGCTCGGCCGCGTCCACCAGGTTCACGTAGGTGGGCGGGAAGGCCTCCGGGTGCCGCGCCAGGGCGCGCGAGAAGGAGGTCCCGCTGGCCACGTCCGCGGCCAGCGCGGCGACGATGCGCCGCGGCTCCCCCTCCGGAGCCTGCTGGGCCAGGGTCTCCAGGCTGGCGTGCAGCGGGACCCCGGTCTCGAGCAGGAGCGAGAGCCGCTCGGTGAAGAACATGCGCTCCTGGGCCTTGAAGCGCGCCCCGCCCAGCTGGAGCGAGAGCGCCGGCGTGCGCGGCTTCGCGGCGGCGGCGGGGGCGACGGTGCGGGTCTCGATGGGCATGGCGTCAGGCGTTCACCACCCGCAGCACCTCCTCGAGGGTGGTGCGCCCCTCGAGCGCGCGCGCCACGCCGTCGCGCAGCAGCGTTCGCACCCCGCGGCGGCCGAGAAACTCCTCGAGCTGGTCGCGGGAGGGGTTCGAGACCACGAGCCGCTGCAGCTCGGTGTCGCAGTCGAGCAACTCGTGGATGGGCATGCGCCCGCGGAACCCCGAGTCGTAGCAGGTCGAGCAGCCGCGGCCCTTCTTGAGGCGCAGCGTCCCCTCCGGCCGCACGCCGTACGGCTCGAGCACCTCGGGCGCGGCCACGTAGGAGGTCTCGCACTCGGGGCAGACCGTGCGCACCAGGCGCTGGGCCACGACGCCGGCCAGCGCCGACGAAAGCAGGAACGGCTCCACGCCCATGTCGAGCATGCGCGTGATGGCGCCCACGCTGTCGTTGGTGTGGAGGGTGGAGAGCACCAGGTGTCCGGTCAGGGCGGCCTGCACCGCGATCTCGGCGGTCTCCCGCTCGCGGATCTCGCCCACCATGATGATGTCGGGGTCCTGGCGTAGCACGTGCTTCAGCACCTTGGCGAAGGTGAGGCCGATCTGCTCCCGCACCTGGTTCTGGTTGATGGCGTCGATCTGGTACTCGACGGGATCCTCGATGGTGACGATGTTCTTCTCGTCGCTGGTCAGGTGGTTGATGGCGGCGTAGAGCGTGGTGGTCTTGCCGCTCCCGGTGGGCCCCGTCACCAGGATCAGGCCGTAGCTCCGGGTCAGGAGCTGCTCGAAAGCCCGCCGGGTGTGATCGCTCATGCCGAGCCGGCCGATCTCCAGGATGGAGCGATTCTTGTCCAGCACGCGCAGCACGATCTTCTCGCCGAAGATCCCCGGGAGCGAGCTGAAGCGGAGGTCCACGGTGCGCCCGCTGGTCACCACCTGGATGCGGCCGTCCTGAGGATGGCGGCGCTCCGCGATGTCGAGGCTCGCCATCACCTTGAGCCGCGAGACCAGGGCCGAGTGCACCTCGATGGGTGGCGTCATGATCGTGTAGAGCAGACCGTCCACGCGCAGCCGGATGCGCGTGCGGGTGCGCGAGGGCTCGATGTGGACGTCGCTGGCGCCGTCGCGCACGGCGCGCTGGATCACGCCGTTCACCAGGTTGATGACCGGGCTGCCGGCGGCGAGCTGGTCGATCAGGGCCTCGTCCTCGTGCTGGCTCTCCACCAGCTCGAGGTCGCTCTCCAGGTCGCCGACGTACTCGGCCAGGTCTTCCTTGCCGCTGTGGGCCTCTTCGGTCGCCGCACGGATCTGCTCGGCGCAGGCCAGGACGGGCCGCACCTTGCACCCGGTGAGGTCCTGGACGGCGTCCATGGCCGGCACCGACTGCGGGTCCGGAGTGGCGAGGAAGACGACGCCGTGCACCTGGAAGAGCGGTGCCACCCGCAGCCGCAGCGCCACCTCCCTGTCGATCATCGTCACCGCGGCGGGGTCGTAGACGCCGGCCCGGAGCGTCACGAAGGGGACGCCGAGCTGTTCGGAGAGCGCGAGCAGCAGGTCCCTCTCCGCCAGCCAGCCCTTCTCCACCAGCAGCTCCGCCATGCGACGTCCCGTCTCGCGCTGCAGGGCCAGGGCCTTCTCGATGGTCTCCTCGTCCACCAGGCCCCGCTCCAGCAGGATCTCGCCGATGCGGCGGTCCGAGCGTCCGGGGCCGGGACCGAGCGCGCCGACCTCCCCGGCGCCGTCGCGCTCGTGGACGGCGATGCGCGCATCCAGGCCCGTGAAGCGGAAGACGTCCCGGAGCACCGCGTTCGGGTTCGCCAGCGCGATGGATCCGCCGGAGCGGGCGAGGCGCTCCTGGGTGTCGAGCAGCAGCTCGAGCGCCGCGCCGTTCGCGAGCGGCACGCTCGAGAGGTCGAGGACCAGCTCGAACTCGTGCTGCGCCAGGCACTCCTCCACGGCGGCGTGGAGCGCGGTGAGCCGCGTCTCCTCGGTGAGCGGGCCGTCCGGAAGCAGATGGGTGGTGACGCCGATCCGGGAGCGCAGGACCTCAGCCATCGGCGTCGGATCCGTCCAAAAGCGCCTTCTCGGGCCAGCACGGTCCGTCCACGCAGTGGTCCTCGAGGACGCTCACCAGGCTGGGGTCGAGCTGCGAGCCGGCGACCTCCCGGATCACGGCCATCGCCTCCTCGTGGCTGCGTCCGGCGCGGTACGAGCGCGAGCTGGTGATGGCGTCGTAGGTGTCGGCCACGGCCACGATGCGCGCGTGCTCGGGGATGGCCTTGCCGGCAAGACCGTGCGGATAGCCGCTTCCGTCGAAGCGCTCGTGATGGTGTCGCGCCCCGGCCAGGGCGTTCGGACGCAGGTACTCGATGTGCTTCAGGATCTCGTAGCTGCGCTCGGGATGGATCTTGATGAAGTCGTACTCGTCGGCATTCAGGCGCCCCGGCTTGCACAGGATCGCGTCGGGCACGCCGAGCTTGCCGACGTCGTGGAAGATGGAGCCCCAGAAGAGATCCTCCAGCTCCGCGCGCTGGAAGCCCACGGCACGCCCCAGCTCCAGGGAGACGACCTGCACGCGCTCGGAGTGGCCTCGGGTGTAGGGATCCTTGGCCTCCAGCGCCTCCACCAGCGCGGCCGCCGTCTGCTGCCCGAACCGCTCCAGGCGATCCACCATGCCCTGGTTGCGCAGCATGAGGCCTGCCTGCTCCGCCACGACCCGCGCGAGGCTGCGGTCGCTGTTGGAGAAGTCCGGGCGTTCCGGCTGCCGCAGCAGGACCAGCATGCGTTCCACGTTCCGGCCGTCCATGAGCGGGCAGGCCAGGATCTTGTACGGCATGTTGACGAGGATGAAGGCGCGGCGCGGATCCTGCGGCGAGTTCAGCACGAAGGTCTTGCGACTCGCCATCACGAAGCGCAACAGATCGCCCCGCAGCGCCACCAGCAGGAGATCCAGATTGAGGATCGGCCGCAGGGAATTGGTGGTGTAGACGGGGAGGGTGGGTCCCGCGGTCACGAACGCCGCCACGTCCACGTTCATCAGGTCGGAAAAGCCCTCGAGGAAGGCGCGGATGGCGCCCTCGCCCCGCTCGAGCTTGTGCTCCTGGAGCGTGTAGATGAGGTTCAGCTCCTCGTAGCGGTCGGTAAGCTCGACGGCGACTCCCTGGAGCTCTTCGTTCAGGCGGATCTCGTCGCCGATGCAGGCCGCGACGCTTTCGAGCGTGGCCCGGAGCGCGGTAAGACCCGACGGCCCCACGCGGTTGGCCTCCGACACGAGGCGCACCAGCCAGGCCTGCGGCCCGTTCCTTCCGGGGACCGCCTGATGGACGAGTGCGTCTCCGTCGCCCACCTCGACCCGCCCGGCGTCGCCCCAGTCGAACCCCGCCTCTCGCAGCCGCTCCAGCACGTGCTCCAGCCGCGGCGCGCCCGCCTCCTCGGCGGTCCAGATCGACTCGCCGCGCTCGTTGCACAGCGCCGTCGGCCCGTCCGGGAGGTGCCGCCCGCCCAGGAGCGCCCGGTACTTGTCGAGCCGCAGCTCCTTCCAGACCGCGTCGCTCACGTCGTGGCCTTCTCCTCGGCGAGGCTGGCCTCGAGGCGCGCCACCAGGCGACGCAGGCTCAAGGGCTTCTCCACGAACTCCAGCCGCGAGAACGCCCGGGCCCAGTTGCGGAACTCGTCCTCGACGCGGGAGGTCACCACGAAGATCGGCATCGCCTCGAGCTCGAGCTGGTGGCGCACCCGCTCGCAGAGCTCGAGACCCGTCATGCCGGGCATGGTGATGTCGGTGACCATCGCCTCGAAGGCGCCCGCCTCCAGGGCGGCCAGGGCCTCCTCGCCGTTGCCGGCCACGACCACCTCGTGTCCGGCTCGCTCGAGGGCCATGCGCGTCACGCGCGTCACGTGCGGCTCGTCGTCCACCACCAGGATGCGGGCCACGGCTAACGTGCCTCCTTTGCGGACGCGCCGGTCTTGCGCAGGATCAGGCGGAACTCGCTGCCCTCGCCCGGCGTGCTCTCGACCTCGATGCGACCGCCGTGTCGCTCGACGATCTCCTTGACCAGGGCCAGGCCCAGGCCGTGCCCTCCCCGGGCGCGCGCCTCCTCGCGCTCGGAGCGGTAGAACTTGTCGAAGATGCGCGCGCGCTCGTCGGGGGTGACGCCAATGCCCGTGTCGCGCACGCGGATCACCACGGACTCGCCCCGGTCCTCGGCACCGAGCTCCACGGTCCCGTCGCTGCGGTTGTACTTGATGGCGTTCGTCAGCAGATTGTTCACGGCCACGCGCAGCAGCTCCTTGTCCACGAAGAGCGGCGGGGTCTCGTTGGGAACGTTCAGCTCGAAGCGCAGGCCGGCACGCTGGCCGCCGCGGGACACGGCTTCCAGCACGTCCCGCAGGAACTCGCCGAGGCGCACGCGCTGACGCTCCAGGGTGGCGGTGCCCGTCTCCAGGCGGGCGATGCTCAGCATCGTATTGACGAGACTCGAGAGCCGCTCCACCTCGTCCTGGATCACGTTGCAGGCTTCGATGCGGAAGTCCTCGGACTCCCCGTCCTTGCCCAGCAGCGTCTCGCTGTACATGGAGAGCACGTTGAGCGGTGCTTTGAGCTCGTGGGCCACGTGGGCAACGAACTCGGCCTGGTTGCGGACGGCGAGGTGCTCGGTCGTCACGTCGCGCGCGAGGACGAGCGTCCCGGTGGTCTGCCCGCCCGGCCCGGGGGCGACCAGGGGATGGGCCCCCACGCGCAGATGCTTGCCGCCGAGCTCGAGGTCGAGCGTCTGGGGGCGGGCCAGGCGCGGCCCGTCGCCGGCATAGAGGGCCAGAAAGGAGACGAGGGCCGGATCGGGTGACCACGCTCCAATGCGCTGCCCTTGCACCGCATCGGGCGTCACGCCCAGCAGCGCCTCCACGCGTGCATTCGCGAAGGAGACGGCCCCGGTCTCGTCGAGCACCAGGGCGGCGTCCGGCAGGCTCGCGAGGACCGACTCCATGCGGCTGGTGCGATAGGCGAGCACCTTGGAGGAGGCGAGCAGGTCCATCTTGCCGCTCTCGAGCTCGCGGACGCGCGACTGCGCGAGGTTGAGCATGGAGTTGAAGCGCTCGGCGAACTCCGCCAGGGCCCCGGTGGCCTCGATCTGCACCGGCTCGAGCCGCTGCCCCTCGAGAAGACGCTGGATATGGAGGTTCGCCTGGGCGAGGGGTCGCACCTCGCGCCGGAGCAGGAAGTAGGAGACCGGGGCGAGCAGGAAGATCAGGAGCGCCATCGCGCCCACGGCCGGGAGCTCGGAGAAGGCGACCGCGAGGCCGGGCTCGAGGAAGCCGACGCGCACGTGGGCGACCAGACGGCCGTCTTCGATGACGGGCGCGTGGAACTCACGGATCGCACGCTCGCCGTTCGCGCTCTCCAGCAGCCGTTCGCCGAGCCACGCGGAGGGCTCGGCGGGGAGGGGACGCCGGGGCACGATCACGCCGGCGGCAGCCACCTCGGCGAGCGTCTTTCCCTCCGGATCGACGACGGTCCCGTAGGCGAAGTCGGGATTGCCCTGGCTGTGGCGCATCACCTGAAGCGGGCCCTGGAGATTCGGACCGGTCGCGAGGCGGGCCAGCGGGATGCGCGAGAGCAGGCGCACCAGGCTCACGCCCTGCACGCGGTTCTGCTCGAGGTGCGCGTCGCGCTGGTGACGAGCCCAGAGTCCCGTCACCGCGAGGATCACCAGCAGCGCCGAGCCGATCAGCAGCAGCCCGAACCGCTCGCCCTGTCCGGAGCCGAGACGCACCGCCCCCCCAGCCGGCCCATGGCCGTTCCTTGGCGCTTCTAGGATCGGCAGACGAGGAAGCGCTCTGAAACGGCAATTGCCCCAGGGGAACGCCGGATGTCTCCCGACCCCCAGGTGCCGAGCGGGGTGTCGAAGCGGAGGTGCTCGGGAGCCCGGCCGTGGATGCGGATGCGGCCGGCGGGGCTGGGGGCATGCACCCCGCGCAGGTGGTGGGCGGCGCAGAGCGTGGTCAGGTTCGCGGGCTCGTCGCCGCCCCCGGCCGAGCGGAAGCGCACGTGATGGGCGTGCAGGCTCGCGTGGGACGAGCAGCCGGGCACCGTGCAGCGCCAGCCGTCGCGAGCGAAGACGCGGTGCTCGCGCGGGATCGGGTGCTCCTGCCGGCTCCAGG
This sequence comes from Myxococcota bacterium, assembly GCA_041577015.1. GTDB lineage: Bacteria > Myxococcota_A > UBA9160 > UBA9160 > PR03 > JBFGJV01. Next base: position 469 of record JBFGJV010000140.1, on the reverse strand, counting down.
TCTCGAGCACGTGGTCGAGCAGCGCCTCGAGCGCCTCGCCCGGGCTCGACGTCCGCCCCGCCCGCCGCTCGATCCGGCGCTGGATCGTGAAGAGCGAGGCCCGCAAGAGGCGGACGACCTCGACCGGGGCGTGGATCCGCACCCGGTTGCGCTCGCGCCCGTGCATGGGTCGCGCACCGGTCTGCACACCCGCGGGGTCGGGCGCGTCGGGAGCGGGCGGCGGTCCCGGAAGCGCAGGCAACGAAGAAGGATCGAGGTCTCCCGTGGCAAGGGCATGATCCACGTCGTCCTCGAGACGACGCAGCGTGACCCGTCCGGCGCGCTCGACCCAGGCCGCCACCCAGCGGGCCGAGCCCTCGGCCAGCACCACGGCGACGAGCGTCTGCGCCTGGGAGCTGGTGAGCGCACCCTCGCGCCAGGCCGCGGCGAGCACGGACGAGACGCAGCAGGCGCGCTCCAGGCGCAGGAG
>JBFGJV010000139.1:0-7946 GCA_041577015.1 Myxococcota bacterium | reverse complement strand
TCACGGGGACGCTCGTGGTCCAAGTGGCGGACCTCGGTGTCGTGTTGCTTCCGGGCAGCGGGAGCGGGGATCCGACGCTGCCCTCCATCGGCGCGAGCAGCTTCCTCGGCACGGCCTCCGTCCCGGTGCCCGGAGCGCCGAGCACCCAGCCCGTCACCCAGCTCTTCCTGAGTCTCGGTGGCAACGCGTCCGGAGCCGTCGGCAGCGGGCCTTCGTTCCGCGGCGCGCTCGAGCTACGTCAGTTCGGGATCGGCGTGCCGGTGCCGGTGCCCCTCACCGGGAACCTCGGCTTCGCCGGCGCGACCACGGTGAACCACAGCGCGGCGAGTGCCCGCATCTCGGCGCAGTTCGGGAGCTGGACCACGGGCGTCGCGACGGTCTCGCGTACCCACACCTACTTCAGCGGTGCCTGCGCGCCGAACTTCGACTGTCCCACCGCCATGCTCGGCGGGCCGACGGCCAACGGCGCCTTCTTCGGCGGTTCCGCCCAGATCGTCCTCGTCGCGCCCGTCGACGTCTTCTCGACCCTCTACGACGGCCTGCCAACCTTCGCGGTGATGGGCCTCAACTACGTCCCCGAGCCCGGCAGGCTGCTCCTGCTCGGCTCCGGGGTGCTCACGCTCACGATCGCCGGGCGCGTGCGTGGCGGTGGCCGAAGCTCGATTCGGGGGCCAGGCTAGGCCGTCCTCGCGTTGCGGCGGTGGGACTTTGCGCACGAATCGGTATGCTCCCCGCTTCGAGTTCGTTGGGAGTGTCACGCAACCCACCCCGGGCGGGGGGCGCAGGAGATGGTCAGCGTGCCCGACTACCTCCTGGGCTTCCTGGACTGCGAATTCGGCGGGCTCGACCCGGAGCTGCACGACATCACCGAGGTCGCGGTGATCGTAACCGACTATCGGCTCGTGGAGCTGGCCAGTCGCGAGTGGAAGGTGCGCGCGCGTCCGGACCGCATCACCCCGGAGGCTGCGGAGCTATCGGGATACGATGCGAAGGTCTGGGAGAAGGAGGCGGTGCCGCTCCGACAGGCGCTCCAGGAGCTCTCGGAGCTGCTGCCCGCGGGCAAGCTCGCCGTGCCTGCCGGGCAGAACGTGCGCATGGACGTGCTCTTCCTGGAGCGCGCCTTCAAGAGCTGCGAGATCCCCTACCCCTTCGACTACCACGTGATCGACCTGGTGACGCTCTACTACGCCTGGTCGCTCGTCACGGGCGAGAGCGTGGCGGGCCTCTCCCTGCGGCAGGCGGCCACCGCCGCCGGGCTGGCGGATGGCGTCGTTCCCCACCGTGCGCTGGCGGATGCACGCCTCACGCTCGACACGTTTCGGCACTACGTGGGGCGACTGGCGCCCCGACGCCCGCCGGGCGCCATGGAGCGCACCGCCGACTGACGGCCCAGCTTGCGCTGCCACTTCGCCAGCGCGCGTCGATCGAGCCGGATGAAGAGTGGGAGCAGCCAGCGCGCGGCCCAGCCGCCCGGACGCACGCACACCGCCGAGGCGAAATCGATCAAGACGGGAAGACCGTCCTCTCCCACCAGGACGTTGCTTCGGTGGCTGAGATCCAGGTGCGCCACGCCGCGGGCGTGCATGTCGGCCATGGCCCGGGCCAGCGCGGGCAGGAACTCCGGGGGCAGGCTCGGAGCCAGGCGCCCGGCCAGACGCTGGCCCGGCCGGTACTCCACCACGAAGGCCTGCGCGTCGATGCGCCCCAGGTAGCGGGGCACCTCGGGTTGCCCGGCCAGGGCACGGTAGGCGCGGATCTCCCGGGCGTGGATCCACGGCCCGAACAGACGCCGCATCCACCAGCCGCGCGGCGCGAAGTCCTTCACCACCACCGGCCCTGCGTCGGCCCGCACCAGCAGCACGTCGGGGTTGCGCCGGTTGCCTCGGTTCAGCACCGCGAGCGTCCGCGCATGCAGCGACTCGCGCGAAGGGATCCGTCCGGCCACGGCGGAACGCGGCTCAGCCCGGCCAGGACGTGCGCAGGGCCAGGGCCGCCAGACCGAGGCTCGCGCCGAGCAGGACCCCGAGCTCGTCGTTGTCGATCACGCGCTCGAGCGTCCAGCGGGAGGCCTCCGCCGTGCGCAGCGGCGGGCGCAGCGCCGGCAGCCATGCCGGAACGGACGCCCGGTAGCTGCGGTAGGCGGCGCCGTGGCGGCGCTCCAGGCGCGCGCTCTCGATGCGCTCCTTGTAGGGCAGGACGTATGCGACGAAGACGAGGCCCGCCACGCCGGCCAGGATCCAGGCACCCGGACTCCCTGCGGCCACCGCGAGGCCAAGCCCGATCAGGAACGAGCCCGCGTAGAAGGGGTGCCTCACGTAGCCGTACGGTCCGCTGCGCACGAGGAGCGTCGTCTTGACCAGGTGCCCCGCCGCCCACAGGCGCAGCGCCAGGCCGCCGGCCACGATCGCGGCCCCGGCGAGCCAGGCGCGCGGCGTCGGCCGGGCCAGCGCCACGAGTCCGAGTGCCGCCGCGTAGACGGGTACGAGTCGCAGCCGGAGATTCCGTGCTCGGAAGGGGTGCCGCACCGGGGCAGCGAGGCTAGTCGTCTCTCCGGCGCCGGGCAACGTCGCGCCGCCTCGGCTCCGCGTGCTCCGGCTGCTCGCGTTCTCCGTGGCTTCGGCGGATCTCGGTCCGCACCCTCACGATGCGCCAGAGACGCTCGCGTAGCGCTTCCCGGAAGCGGGTACGGACGGGCACCGCACCACGATCCGCTTCGAGGAACTCCTGCAGCTCGGCGTCGAGCACGGGCTCCTCGTCACCCGGCTCGGCACGGGTGCCGGACTTCGCCTCCCTGCCACGCCCGTGCGGAGTCCCTCGACGATCGCCCTGCGGGTCCACCTTCATCCCTTCGGGACGCCTCTCGGCAGTCCGGATGACCCCCGGGGCCCGATGGGCCCATCCTCACCAGGATAGGTGGGCGATGGGCGGGCGCGGTGGCAGCCGAAAGCGCCCTGGGCCCCTTGCGAAGCTAGCCCGAGGAAGCGCGCCGGACTAGTGGAGGAAGCTCTCCAGCCCCGGAGCGCTCGACGCGAGCGCCCGGCGCATGCGGTAGAGGTTCGCCTTCACGGCGTCCTCGGACTTGCCGAGCGCGGTGGCGATGGCGTGAATCGACTGGCGACGCAGATGCTTCAGGTGGAAGATGCGCCGCTGGAGCGGCGTCAGGTCGCGCTCGATCACGTCCGCGCAACGAACCAGCATGCGGCGGGCGTCCACCGTCCGGTCGGTCGCGGCGCTCTTCGTCGCGAGCGTTTCGGCGCGCTCTTCCAGCGACTCCAGGCGCGGGCGCGGGCGGCGGAAGCGGCGGTTCACCTTGTTGCGCGTGATCCCGAAGATCCAGACCAGCAGGCTGGATCCGCCGCGATAGCTCTCCAGGGCCTGGAACACGGTGAGGAACACCTCCTGGGTCACGTCTTCGGCCTCGCCGGGATCGTTGAGCCGCTTGAGGGCGAAGCGATACACGCGGGGGAAGTAGGTCCCGTACAGCAGGTCGAAGTGCTCGCGGCTGCCGGCCAGGATGTGCCGAACCAGCTCGGCGTCGGACTCCCACGGCGTGGCGGACGCGCGCGTCGGGCGTCGCCGCCGGGCCGGCTCGGTGGGAGCGGCGGGGGCAGCTTCTCGGGTAGAGGGTCGGGGGGTGCGGCTCAACTGGGTCGTCCTCCGAACGGCCGGGCGTCGGGTACCCCGAAGGAGCAGCTGGGGACCGGCGCCTTGGATGCTCTCCGAAAAAGGGGGGACTCGCGTCCCGCCTCGAGCAGGGAGCAATGGACGTGCCAGCCCCTCGTTTCCGCGCACCGCGTCCGGCTAGATGCCCCCGTCGGCTCCGGAAACGCGCCCGAGGACGAAACGATGCGAAGGCTCGGAATCGGGGCCGAAACAGAACCCCGTTTCTCATCCTGTGGAACGCGGTACACCCTTGGCGCCGGAGGACGTCGGGCCCTGGAAGGCAACCGTCGAACGGTGTGCAGAAGGCCGCGAACAAGCGCGAATCCGCACGTCTTCGCAAGGTCGCCGAGCGAGGCTCACAGACGGCCGGGAACGATCCACCAGCGGCCGTCCACCCGCTCCCAGCGATCCTCCCGCACGACCGCCGTGCTCCACCAGCGGAGCGGCAGCCCGCTCTGCCCACCGATGCGCACCCGCACGCGCGCGCGTCCCGCCGCCTCCACCAGGAACTCCTCGACCGTCGTGCTGAGCGGGCGGTTGCGCTCGAAGTGGGCGTCCGCCAGCACCTGGGCCAGGTCGGCGTAGTAGTCGGAGAAGGCGGTCTCGCTCTGGAAGTAGTCTCGAAGCGCCGGGTCCCGGAAGGTGACGAGGCTGTTGAAGCGCCGCCCCTCCAGGAGCCGGTAGAAGTCGGTGGCGCGCCGGTGGAAGTCGAGCACCGACTCGGCGCGCACCACCTCCACGCCGACCTTCGGGTCCGGTGCGGCGGAGCCCGACCCTCCCGAGCAGGAGAGCGCCACGAGGGCCGCCACGCCCGTGGCCGCCAGGGCTCGCGGACGTCTCATCGCGAGCGAGAGCGCCGGCGCGGAGCGCGGCGCGGGCGGCGTTTGCCGCCCTCCTGGGCCGCCTGGGCGGCGGCCAGGCGCGCCACCGGCACGCGGAAGGGCGAGCACGAGACGTAGTCGAGACCCAGGCGGTGGCAGAACGCCACGCTCTTGGGGTCTCCGCCATGCTCGCCGCAGATGCCCACCTTGAGGCCCGGCTGGGTGGCGCGTCCCTTCTCCACGCCCATGCGCACCAGCGCTCCGATCCCCTCCGGATCGATGGAGACGAAGGGATCGTCCTCGAGGATGCCCTGCTCGACGTAGCTGCCCAGGAACTTGCCCGCGTCGTCCCGGGAGAGCGCATAGGCCATCTGGGTGAGGTCGTTGGTGCCGAAGGAGAAGAAGTCCGCGTAGGCGGCGATCGCGTCGGCCGTGAGCGCGGCACGGGGCACCTCGATCATGGTGCCGATCTTGACCCGGACGCGGCGAGCGCCCGGGTGGGAGGCGGTGACCTGCTTGACCTCGCCTTCCACCAGGGCCCGCAGGCGCTCCAGCTCGCCCACGTGGGCAACCAGCGGGATCATGATCTCCGGCTCCACCTCGACGCCCGATTCCGCCACCTCGCAGGCGGCCTCCGCGATGGCCCGCACCTGCATGCGGTAGATCTCGGGGAAGGTGATGCCGAGGCGGCAGCCCCGGTGCCCGAGCATCGGGTTGAACTCGCGCAGCGCGTCCACGCGCGCCCGGCCCGCCGCGGTGTCGATGCCGAGCACCCGGGCCAGCTCGGCGAGCTCGGCCTCCTCGCGAGGCAGGAACTCGTGGAGGGGCGGGTCCAGCAGCCGGATCGTGACCGGAAGCCCTTCCATGGCACGGAAGATGCCCACGAAGTCGCCCCGCTGCATGGGAAGCAGCTTGTCCAGCGCACGCTTGCGCTGGTCTTCGCCCGACGCCAGGATCATCTCGCGCACGGCCAGGATGCGATCCGCCTCGAAGAACATGTGCTCGGTACGGCAGAGCCCGATGCCCTCGGCCCCGAACTGCCGGGCCAGCTTGGCATCGTGGGGCGTATCCGAGTTGGTGCGCACGCGCAGGCTGCGAACCCGGTCGGCCCACTTCATGAGCTCGCTGAAGTCGCCGCCCAGCTCGGGGGTCACGGTGGGAACGCGGCCCAGCATCACCTCACCGCTGCCGCCGTCGATCGTGATCACGTCGCCGGCCCGCACGCGGTGCTCGTCCACCCGCATCTCGCCCGCGGCGTAGTCCACCTCGAGCGCCCCACAGCCGACCACGCAGCAGGTGCCCATGCCGCGCGCGACGACCGCCGCGTGGGAGGTCATGCCGCCGCGCACGGTGAGAATGCCCTCCGCGGCGTACATGCCGTGGATGTCCTCGGGGGAGGTCTCCACGCGGACCAGCAGGACCTTCTCGCCCGCCTTCGCCTTGGCCTCCGCCTCGTCGGCGCTGAAGACCACGTGGCCCACCGCGGCACCGGGGGAGGCGGGCAGGCCCTTGGCAATCACGTGGCGCTCGGCCCGCGGGTCGAGGGTCGGGTGGAGCAGACGCTCCAGCGAGTTCGGAGCCACGCGGCCCAGCGCCTCCTCGCGCGTGATCAGGCGCTCCTTCGCCATGTCCACCGCGATCTTCACCGCCGCCCGCACCGTGCGCTTTCCGTTGCGGGTCTGGAGCATCCAGAGCTTCCCGCGCTGGATGGTGAATTCCAGGTCCTGCATGTCCCGGTAGTGCCTCTCGAGCGTGCGTCGCACCCGGTCCAGCTGGCGGTACGCCCGGGGCATCTCCTGCTCGAGGGTGGGAAGATGTGCCTGATCGGGTCCGCGGCAGTCCCGGTTCAGGGGCTGCGGGGTGCGGATGCCGGCCACCACGTCCTCGCCCTGGGCGTTCTTCAGGTACTCGCCGTAGAAGATCCTGCGGCCGGTGGAGGGATCGCGGGTGAAGGCCACGCCGGTGGCGCAATCGTCGCCCATGTTGCCGAACACCATGGCCTGCACGTTCACGGCCGTGCCCGAGGTGTGCGGAATCTGATGCAGCTGGCGGTAGCGGACCGCCCGCTCGTTGCGCCAGGAGCGGAACACGGCCGCCACGGCCCCCCAGAGCTGCTGGTAGGGATCCTGGGGAAAGCGGCTGCCGGTGTGCTCCTCGACGATCTCCTCGTAGGCCTGAACCAGGGCGGCGAGCTCGTCCTCCCCGAGCTCGGTGTCGTTCTCCACGCCGCGGCGGCTCTTGGCGTCCTCCAGGCGGTGCTCGAAGCGCTCCATGGGCACGCCGAGGACCACGTCGCCGTACATCTGGAGGAAGCGCCGGTAGCTGTCGTACGCGAAGCGCCGGTCCGCCTGGCGCGCCAGCCCCTGGACGGTCTCGTCGTTCAAGCCCAGGTTCAGCACCGTGTCCATCATGCCGGGCATGGAGACGCGCGCCCCCGAGCGCACGGAAACCAGCAGCGGCCGCTCGGGCTCGCCGAAGCGCGCGCCCATGATGCGCTCCACGCGCTGCAGGGCGCGCTTCACCTGCGGCTCCAGCGCTCTGGGGAGCCGACCGCTGCGCGCGTCGAATGCCGAGCACACCTCGGTCGAGATCGTGAAGCCCGGCGGGACCGGCAGGCCGAGCCGCGTCATCTCGGCCAGGTTGGCCCCCTTCCCACCGAGCAGGTCGCGCTGGGTGCCGCGTCCGTCCGCCCTGCCCTCCCCGAAGAAGAAGACGCTCCGCCGGGCTCCCGAGCGACCTCGCGCCGCCACGCTCAGGCCTCCAGCCGCTCGGCGAGGGCGCGCGAAACGTCCTCGAGCGGGATGCGCTCCTGCTCCATGCTGTCGCGCTCGCGGAGCGTGACCTTCCCGTCGCCCTCGGTCTCGAAGTCCACGGTGATGCAGTAGGGCGTCCCGACCTCGTCCTGGCGCCGATAGCGCCGGCCGATGTTGCCCGACTCGTCATAGAAGACGTTCCAGCGTCGCCTCAGCGCGGCGGCCGTGCGGCGCGCGGGCTCCGCGAGCTTCTTGGAGAGCGGGAGCACCGCGGCCTTGATGGGCGCCAGCATCGGGTGCAGTCGCAGCAGCGTGCGCGTCTCGCCGTCGGGCAGCTTCTCCTCCTGGTAGCCATTCGCCAGCAGCGCCAGGCAGGTGCGATCGATCCCCACGGAGGTCTCGATCACGACCGGAAAGAAGCGCTCCTTCGTGGCCTCGTCCGTCACGGAGAGGTCCTTGCCGGAGAACTCGCTGTGGCGGCGCAGATCCCAGTCGCCCCGATCGTGGATGCCTTCGATCTCCTGCCAGCCGAAGGGAAACAGGAACTCCACGTCCACGGCGGCCTTCGCGTAATGGGCCAGCTCGTCGGCGCCGTGCTCGCGCAGCCGCAGACGCTGCGGCTCGAAGCCGAGCTCCCGGTGGAAGCGCAGCCGCTCTTCCCGCCAATGCTCGAACCAGCGCTCGCGTTCGCTGGGGTGCACGAAGAACT
>JBFGJV010000138.1:0-8191 GCA_041577015.1 Myxococcota bacterium | reverse complement strand
GCTTCGCGCGCGAGCAGGGGATCCCCTTCTTCGGCATCTGCTACGGCATGCAGCTCGCGGTGATCGAGTACGCCCGGCACGTGGCCGGGCTCGAGGGCGCCGGCTCCACCGAGGTGGATCCCGCCACGCCGCACCCGGTGATCGACCTGCTGCCGGAGCAGCGCGACGTGGCCGACAAGGGTGCCACCATGTGGCTGGGCGCGTGGCCCTGCGTGCTGCGACCGGGGACGCGGGCGGCCGCGGCCTACGGGCGCGAGAAGGTCTCCGAGCGCCATCGCCATCGCTTCGAGTTCAACCCCGAGTACCGGGAGCGGCTCGAGCAGGCCGGGCTCGTGCTCTCGGGCACCTCGCCGGACGGGCGCCTGGTGGAGGTGGTGGAGCTGGCCGACCACCCCTGGTTCCTGGGCTGCCAGTTCCACCCGGAGTTCAAGTCCACGCCCTTCCGACCGCACCCGCTCTTCACCGCCTTCGTGGCGGCGGCCTCCGCGCGCGCGGGCGAGCCGGCGCCCGGAGACTAGACGGGGAGCGCCCTTGCCAAGGCGCTCCCCCTCGCCTAGAAACACGTGGACGGCTGGGACCTTAGCTCAGTTGGGAGAGCGCCGTGTTCACACCGCGGAGGTCACTGGTTCGAGCCCAGTAGGTCCCACCATCTCCTCCCTCTCGCGTGGCACGGACGCACGCGCGGGTCGGGCCCAGTAGCTCAGTTGGATAGAGCGCTTGCCTCCGGAGCAAGAGGTCGCAGGTTCGAATCCTGCCTGGGTCACCACGCGCCGCGGGGGCCTGCTCACTCGAGGATGGTTCGCAGCGTATCGAGCAGCGCCGTCGGTTCGTAGGGCTTTTGAAGGAAGGCTGCCACGCCTTCCTCGAGCAACCCCTCGGCCTCGAAGGCGAGGCAGTAGCCGCTTGCCAGGATCACGGGTACGTCGATTCGCATGCGCTGCATCGCGCGAAAGGTCTCGCGACCGTCCAACTCCGGCATCGTTGCGTCCAGAATCACCGCGACCAGCTGGCCGCCTCGGTCACGGAACGCACGCAGGGCCTCGTTCCCGTTCCGGGCCAGCTCGACGCGAAAACCATGCTCTTCGAGCAATCGCTTCGTCATGCGACGGATGGGGGCCTCGTCGTCCACGACCAGGATCGTTCCGCCTCCCCGCCAGACCCCGGCAGCCGGTGCGCGCTCCTGACGGGCCGTTTGCTCGGGCCTTTCCCCCTCGCAGGGCAGGAGGACCCGCACTCGGGTGCCTTGGCCGGGCTTGGAGTCCACCGCAAGAGCACCTCCGTGGCCGCGGACGATGCCAAGCAACGCGGCCAGGCCGAGCCCCCGGCCCTGGAATTTCGTGGAGAAGAAGGGATCGAACATGCGCGTCTGCGTGTCTGCGCTCATTCCGCAGCCCGAGTCCTGCACCTCGACGAACGCGTACTCTCCCCGGTCGAGGTCGGGACCCAGGACGAGCCGCCGCACGTCTTCTCGCGAGAGACGCGCCATGCCCGTTCGGACCTGCACCGTGCCCGGCTTCGAGCCCAGCGCGTCCGAGGCGTTCGTGATCAGGTTCATCACCACCTGCCGGAGCTGGGCCGGGTCGGCCTCCACCGGGCCTGCGTGCGGCGCGAGCGTCACCTCGAATCGGGCCTTGCGCGAGACCACGGTCTCGAGCAGGTGGACCATCTCGCCCACTACGTCCGAGAGATCGAGACGCTCCTTCGCAGGCTTGCTGCGGCCCGCGTACGCCAGGAGTTCGTTCGTCAGCTCTGCGGCGCGGCGGGCCGCGAGCTCGATCTCCTGCAAGCTGGCGCAGAGGTCGTCCACGGCAGGCGCCGCCTGTAGGGCGAGTGACACGTTGCCGAGGATCGCGGTCAGGAGGTTGTTGAAGTCGTGGGCGATCCCGCCCGCGAGGACACCCACCGACTCGAGCTTCTGCGTCTCCTGAACCCTCGCTTCCAGGCTACGCTGGGCTTCCTCCGCCTCGCGCCGCTTCGTCACGTCCGTATCGGTGCCGACCATCCGCAGGGGGCGTCCCCGTGCGTCGCGTTCGACGACGCGCCCCTGGTCGAGGCTCCAGATCCATCTTCCCGAGCGGCTGCGGAGGCGGTTCTCGCACTGGTAGTGCTCGGTGTGCCCGTCGAGGTGGGCCTGAAGGGCCGCGCGCACGCGAGGTCGGTCCTGCGGATGTACGCTCTGCTCCCAGAACTCGATGCGAGGTGGCACCTCGTGATCGGCGTAGCCGAGGAACGCCTTCCATTGCGGGCTGTAGAAGACCTCCCCGGTGGCGAGGTTCCAGTCCCAGAAGCCGGCCGCCGTCGCCTGTAGGGCGAGGCGCAGACGCTCCTCGCTTTCCTGCAGCGCGGCCTCGGCGCGCTTGCGGTCGGTGATGTCCCGGTCGATGCCCACGAACCCGGACGGACGCCCGTGGGCATCACGGACCAGCGAGATGAACGTGTCCGCCCAGAAGCGGGAGCCATCCTTGCGAGTCTGGAGATACTCGCCGCTCCAGGCGCCGGTCTCGAGCACCTGTCGCATGCGTTGACGCTCGTCCGCTTCCTCCCCAGGAGCCACGATGACGGAGTCGATGGCGCGTCCAAGGGCTTCCGAGGCGAGGTAGCCATAGAGTTGCTCCGCGCCTCGGGACCAGAACGTGATGCGTCCGGCCAGATCGGTGGCGACCACGGACTCGCGCACGCTGTCGAGCAGCTTTGCGTGGAGGCGCCGCTGGGCTTCGGGGCCAGCCACCGCCGAGCGCGGATGAGAGGGTCCCTCTGTCCCCACGCGCCTCAGTATGCGCTCCGCAAGGGGGGCGGACCACCCCTGACCGGGCGTGGGCCGGCGGAGGCCGGTCTTCAAGGAAGTCCGGCTGTCAGCCGATTGAAAACCGGGGGGGCACGATGCGGGGCGCAGCCACCGGGGGGATCGGAGTCCTGATGATCGCGACGCTCGCCAGCAGCGGGTGCTGGAACCGGATCGAGGTGCACCCCCGGTCGGGCTCGGAGCAGCCCGCCGCTGCCGTGGAGACCCGTGTGCTGGGCTGGTCCGAAGAGTCGTCCGGTGACGACTCGGAGGCCGGCGTCGTCGCCCAGGTGGACGACGGCGAGCGCACCTACCACGTGGTGGTGGGCGAGGACGGACGGGGCCGATCCTGGAGCGCGGCCTTCTGCCTGGACGAGTGACGCCGGCGCACCGCGCGGCGCCGGGGCCCCTTCGACTACACTGAACGGGTGAGCTGGAAGCCCGAGGTGGAGGAGATCGCGCGCCGGCGCGAGCTGGCGCGCGAGCACGGCGGCTCCGAGGCCGTGGCTCGCCAGCACGCGAAGGGCCGGCTCACCATTCGCGAGCGCATCGAGGCGCTGGTGGATCCGGGCAGCTTCCGCGAGCAGGGTCCGCTGGCCGGCCACGCCGACCGCGACGCGTCCGGCCGGCTGCTGCGCTTCGCGCCCGCGAACTACGTGCTGGGCCTGGCGCGGGTCGATTCCCGTCCCGTGGTGGTCGGCGGCGAGGACTTCACCCAGAAGGGCGGCTCGCCCTCGCCGGCGGGGCTGCGCAAGAGCGTGTACGCCGAGACGCTCGCCCTGGAGCAGCGCGTGCCCCTGGTGCGCTTCCTGGAGGGTGCGGGGGGCAGCGTCACCGGGCCCCGGGGCGGCCCTCGCCCGCCCGCCGGCGGCGAGGCAGTGAGCGCGCCGCCGCGCTTCGCCTCCATCAACCAGGTGCTGGCGGTGGTCCCCGTCGTCTCCGCGGCGGTGGGCCCGGTGGCGGGCTTCCCGGCCGCGCGGCTGGTGGCCTCGCACTTCTCGGTGATGGCGCGGCACACCGCCCAGGTGCTGATCGGAGGGCCGGCCCTGGTGGAGCGGGCTCTGGGGCAGCGGGCCACGAAGGAGGAGCTGGGCGGGGCGGACGTGCACCTGCGCAGCGGCGTGGTGGACAACGCCGCCGAGGACGAGGGGGAGGTCTGCGCCCTGATCCGGCGCTTCCTCTCCTACCTGCCCACGAACGTGTGGGAGACGCCGCCCGTGCTCCCGTGCGACGATCCGCCCGGGCGCGCGGAGGAGGAGCTGCTCGACGTCGTGCCGCGCGACCGGCGCAAGGTGTACGACGCCCGCCGCCTCGTCACCCGGGTGATGGACCGCGGCTCGTTCTTCGAGCTGACGCCGGCCTTCGGGCGCTCCCAGATCACAGGGTTGGCGCGCCTGGCGGGCTGGCCGGTGGGTGTCCTGGCCTGCGATTCGCGCTTCTACGCCGGCGCCATGACCGCCCACGGCGCGCAGAAGGTGCGCCGCTTCGTGGACCTCTGCGACACCTTCCATCTTCCGCTCGTGAGCTTCGTGGACGAGCCGGGCTTCATGATCGGCGGCGAAGCGGAGCGGGCCGGAACCATACGGCACGGCGCGGCGGCGCTGATGGCGGTGCAGCAGTCCACGGTGCCCTGGGCATCCGTGATCGTGCGCAAGGCGTACGGGGTGGCGGCGGCCGCGCACTTCGGGCCGGGCGGCTTCGTGCTGGCCTGGCCCTCGGCCGAGACCGGCGCGCTGCCCGTGGAGGGCGGCGTCGCGGTGGCCTTTCGGCGTGAGATCGAGGCGGCGCCCGATCCCGCGGCGCGGCGGAGGGAGCTCGAGGAGGCCTTCGCCGCCGGGCGCTCGCCCTTTCCGCGGGCGGAGGCCTTCGGCGTCCACGATCTGATCGATCCGCGCGAGACCCGGCCGCGCCTGTGCGAATGGATCGAGGGCGTCGGGCCGTGCCTGCGCGAACGGCACGGGCCGCGCTGCTACACCTACCGCCCCTGAGGAGCCGCCCTGGATCTCGCCCTCGCCGCCTTCTTCACGCTCTACTTCGCGCCCTCGGTGGTGGCGGCCTACCGGGACCATCCGCACGAGCTGCGGATCTTCCTGGTGACGCTGCTCTTCGCCTGGACGGTCCTCGGCTGGCTCGCCGCCCTGTGGTGGGCCGCGCACCCTCCTCGCCGGCCCGAGTCCCCGGGCTCGAGGCGCCCACGTCTGCACGTGGTGGAGGGCGCCGGCAGGGAGACGTGGCATACTGAGCGTGGAGAACTCCGGTGAGTTCCGACAGCCCCCCTCCCTGGCGCGATTACGAAGCCCTGCTCGACTCCGTCGGCGGCATCGTGTGGGAGGCGGATCCCGAGACCGATCGCTTCCGCTTCGTCAGCAAACAGGCGGAGCGGCTCCTCGGCTACCCGGTGCGGCGCTGGCTGGAGGAGCCCGACTTCTGGGTGCGTCACATGCACCCCGATGACCGCGACTGGGCACCGGGGTTCTGTCGGCAGGCCGTGGAGCGCGCACAGCCCTACGCCTTCGAGTACCGCATGATCGCGGCGGACGGGCGTGTGGTCTGGCTGCGGGACGTCTGCACGGTGACGCTCGAGGCCGGGCGTCCGGTGAGCCTGCGCGGGGTGATGGTGGACGTCACCGAGCGACGACGCGTGGACGAGGCGCTGCGCGTGGCGAGCGAGCGGCTGCGCATGGTGGTGGCGAACGCGCCCGTAATCCTCTTCGCCATGGACTGCGAGGGGGTGGTGACGCTCTGCCAGGGCCGCGGCCTCGGCCCGGCGGGCATCGAGCCCGCGGAGGTGCTGGGGCGCAAGGTCGAGGCGTGGGCGCGCAGCACGCCGCGCATCCAGGGCTTCGTGCGTCGTGCCCTGGCCGGGGAGGAGTTCACGGACGTCGTGCCCTTCGAGGATCGCATCTTCGAGACTCGCTACGCCCCGCTTCGTGGCGAGGGCGGTCGCGTGGAGGGCGTGATCGGCGTAGCCACGGACGTGACGGAGCGGGAGCGCAGCGAGGAGCAGCGCAGGGCGCTGGAGGCCCAGGTGCGGCACGCCCAGAAGCTCGAGAGCCTGGGCGTCATGGCGGGCGGCATCGCCCACGACTTCAACAATCTGCTCACCACCATCCTGGGCAACGCGGCGCTGGCCCTGGAGGACCTCTCCGGCGACGCGCCGGCCCAGGTCAACGTGGAGCGCATCCATCGCGCCGCGCGCAGCGCCGCCGATCTGACCAACCAGCTGCTGGCCTACGCCGGGCAGCGGCAGCCCGACATCCAGCCGCTGGACCTCTCGGAGCTGGTGGCGGGCATGCTCGAGCTGGTCCAGGTCTCGATCTCGAAGAAGGCACGCCTGGAGTACGAGCTGGCCGAGGGGCTTCCCTCCGTGGAGGGCGACCCGACGCAGCTCAGCCAGGTGGTGCTGAACCTGGTCACCAATGCCTCCGATGCCCTGCGCGGGGAGGCGGGGGAGATCCGCGTCCGGACCGGCCTGGTCCAGGTGGACCGGGCCATGCGCTCCCGGACCTGGCTTCCCGAAGAGGTCGGCGAAGGGCCCCACGTCCTGCTGGAGGTGAGCGATACGGGCTCCGGCATGGACGCGGAGACCCGCGCGCGCATCTTCGACCCCTTCTTCAGCACCAAGTTCGTGGGCCGGGGGCTCGGGCTCGCGACGGTGCTGGGCATCGTGCGCGGTCACGGGGGCGCGGTGCGCGTGGACTCGCAGGCGGACCAGGGGACCACGTTCCGCGTCCTGCTGCCGTGCAGCGAACGGGCGCCGCAGGCCGTGACCCCGAAGGCTGCGGAGACGCCGGGCTGGCGCGGTCGCGGAACCGTCCTGGTCGTGGACGACGAGGCGGACGTACGGGAGATCGCCGCCGAGATGCTGCAACGTCTGGGCTTCGAGGTCCTCGCGGTCGCGCGGGGAGGCGAGGCGGTGGCACGGCTGAGGGCGGATCCCGAAGGCTTCGCCCTGGTGCTGCTCGACGCGACGATGCCGGAGATGAGCGCTGAAGAGACGGTGCACGGCATGCGGAGCGTGCGGGCCGACCTCCCCATCGTGATGATGAGCGGTTACCGGGAGGAGTTCGCCGCCTCGGCTCTCGCCGGCATGCTGGCGGGCTTCGTCCACAAGCCCTTCAGTCCCGAGGAGCTGGCGCGCGTGATGCGTCGGGTCCTCGAGGACTGAAGGCGGGCTGCGTGCCGTCGCCGGCTCGAAATCCGACCAGGATCATGGCCGCCACGGCGTAGAGGATCACGAACAGCTGGAAGGCCGGGGCGTAGTCGTGCCAGCGATCGTGGACCCAGCCCGCGAAGGGAACGCCGAGCGCCGAGATCGGAACCATCAGCGGGCGCATCAGTCCCGAGACCTTGCCGAAGGAGAGCCGGCCGAACGCGATGCCCGTGATCGCGCCCTGAAGCGGGATCACGCCTCCCATGCCGAAGCCGAACACCAGCGCCGCGGCCAGCAGCTCGCGGGGCTCGTCTCCGCCAAGCAGCAGCAGCACGCCGAGGAGCTGCGCCGCCAGCGACGCGCCGATCGCGAGGCGCGGCTCGCTGTGGTCGATCAGCCAGCCGAACACGGGCTTGGCGGTCATGCCCGCGGCGGCGGCCGCGGACAGCAGCCCCGCGGCCCGGTAGGGACCGATGCCCAGGTCCGTGGCGTGCGGAACCAGGTGGGTGAGCACGGCCGAGAGGCACGCGAAGCAGAGCGAGAACGAGAGGCCGATGGCCCAGAAGTTGCGCGACACCACGATCTCCCGGGTGCGCCAGACGCGCTCGGGCAGCGTCGCGCTGCTCCCGGCGTCGCCGTCGCGGCGTCCCCCGTCCGGCCGCTCGCCCACCTGCTCGGGCCGGTCCACCACCACGAACGCCACCACGGGAGCCACCAGCAGCAGCGTGGCCGCGCCGTAGACCAGGAAGCCGCCTCGCCAGCCCACGTGGGCCACGAGCCAGGTGGCGACCGCCGGCATCACCAGGCCCGAGAACGAGATTCCGATCGTCGCGATGCCCAGGGCCGCCCCGCGACGCGCCACGAACCAGTTGGTCACGAGCTTCGCGGCGGCCATGCCGCCCATGGCGTTGAGACCCAGGGCGACGAAGCTCCCGAGCAGCAGGTAGTACTGCCAGGGCGTCTGGATCCGCGAGAGCAGCACGAAGCCGAGACTCGTCGCGAACGCGCCCCCCAGCATGATGCGCCGGATGGAGACGCGGTCGAGCAGGCGCCCGAGGTAGGGGGCGGCCATGGCGCCCACCACGCTGCTCACGGTGAGCCCCAGGGAGACGCCCAGGCGCGAGCCCGCGAACTCGCCGGCGAGCGCCTTGAAGAAGACCCCGTAGGAGTAGAAGAAGAAGCCGACGGCCACGAAGTCGCACAGGAAGGCGACGCCCACCATGCGCCAGCCTGGGAAACGGCGGCGATGGGGGAGG
>JBFGJV010000137.1:0-8192 GCA_041577015.1 Myxococcota bacterium | reverse complement strand
GGGAAGCACGGTCGGTGCTCGGGAGATCGCCCCGGGCGTGCTCTTCGAGAAGAACGTCCGCATCCCCACGAGCGACGACGCCTTCGTGATGGCAAACGTCTTTCGTCCCGGTGCGGAGGGACGTTTCCCCGTGCTGATGTCGATGTCCATCTACGGCAAGGACATCCACACGCGCGACTTCAATCGGGACGTGTGGGAGGAGATGCTCGAGCACATCCCGGGGCTGTGCGAGAGATCGAGCTGCGAGTACCACACCTGGGAGACGCCGGACCCCGAGGTGTGGGTGCCCGACGGCTACGTGGTGATTCGTATCGACTCGCGCGGTGCCGGGAAGACTCCCGGCGTGCTCGATCCCTTCTCGCCCCGGGAGATCCGCGACTACTACGACGCGATCGAGTGGGCCGCCGATCAGCCCTGGAGCAACGGCAAGGTGGGGCTGGCGGGGATCTCCTACTACGCGATCACGCAGTGGCAGGTCGCAGCCCTCCAGCCCCCGCACCTGGCGGCCATCGCGCCCTGGGAAGGGGCGGTCGACGCCTACCGCGACGTGGCGCGCCACGGCGGGATCCTGAGCAACGTCTTTCCCAAGCTGTGGGCGGAGCGCCAGATGATTCCGATCCAGCATGGCAACGCCGACAGCAACTTTCGCGACATGGACGACGGAGCTCCCGTGGGAGGTCCCGACGCGCTCTCGGAGGATGAGCTCGAGCGCAACCGAGTCGATCTGGTGAGCCGAGCTCTGGCGCGCCCGCTCGACGACGAGACCTATCGGCGCTCCACCCC
The DNA here is from genome assembly GCA_041577015.1 of Myxococcota bacterium. Classification (GTDB taxonomy): domain Bacteria; phylum Myxococcota_A; class UBA9160; order UBA9160; family PR03; genus JBFGJV01. The sequence goes on along the minus strand of JBFGJV010000137.1, from coordinate 7,409 downwards.
GGACCTGGCCTCCATCCGGGTGCCGCTCCTCTCCGGCGCCAACTGGGGAGGCTTCGGACTGCATGCGCGCGGCAACTTCGACGGCTTCGCAGGCGCGGGCTCCTCGCAGAAGTGGCTCGAGGTTCACACCGGCGACCACATCGCCCCCTTCTACGCCGAGCAGGGGCGCTCCCTGCTCGAACAGTTCTACGACCACTTCCTCAAGGGAGAGGACAACGGCTGGGAGAAGCGCCCGCCGTTGCTGTTGGACGTGCGGCACGCCGATGGAAGGATCGAGCGGCGCGAGGAGCGGGAGTGGCCGCTGGCGCGCACGCAGTGGCGACGGCTCTATCTCGACGCCGCCAGCGCCCGCCTCCAGGAGGCAGCACCGGCCGAGGCCACCCGGATCCGGTACCTGCCCCTCAAGGAGGCGGCGACCTTCACGACGCCTCCCCTCGAGGAGGAGACCGAGCTCACCGGCCCCATGGCGGCGAAGCTCTGGGTGTCGTCTTCCACACGCGACATGGATCTCTTCGCCACGGTGCAGGCCTTCGACCCGGACGGCGAAGAGGTCACCTTCCCAGGCGCGACCGACCCGGCCGCCCCGATCGCCCAGGGCTGGCTCCGCGTCTCCCAGCGCAAGCTGGATCCCGAGCGATCGCAGCCCTGGAAGCCCCATCACAGCCACGACGAGCGCCAGCTCCTGGAGCCGGGCGCCATCTACGCCGTGGACGTGGAGATCTGGCCCGGCCAGATCGTGCTACCGGCGGGCGCCACGCTGCGGCTGCGGCTGGAGGGCCGTGACTTCGCGCGCCCGCGACCGGGCCCGATCGGCTGGGTCCTCGACCTCTTCTGGGACGACCTGATGCATCTGAACATCCGCCGCGGCTCGGGCTTCTTCCTCCACAACCATCCGGAGGACCGCCCGACCGCCGTGTTCGGCGGCGCCCACGCCGTCCACACCGGTGGGGCGCATCCTTCCTACCTGCTGATTCCCGTGATTCCCGCCCCGCGGGCGAATCCCTCGTAAACGGCCACGCTGCCGCCACTCAACGACCGCGGTGCCGAGCTCCAACCTCGATCCGACCGGACGCTTCACGGCAGTCGAAGGTCGCAAGGCACTTGATCGACGCGCAAGGGCTCTGCCCGGTCTCGGGATCGATCGGGAGGTTGTGCCATGGGCACATGACCCGGCCGTCCCGCAAGTATCCGCGCGCGAGGTCCGCCCCTTCATGAGGGCAGTAGCGCCCGAACGCGACGACGCGTCCGCTGGCCAGTCGCGTCACGCACGCGGTGGGTCCCGCGGGAACGATGCGGTCCGGCGCTACGTCGGATGAACGGAGCACGCGCGGCTCGGGTGCGCTCGGGCGCTCGGGGCTCCTCCGGGTCGTCAGGTAGTCGGGGTGGTCTTTCCCGCCGACGCGCAGCAGAGGGGCGCTTTCCGCAATCCACCACAAGACGCGGTGAGGTATGATTCCGAATGCTCGGCGGGTTCGCCGGTAACGGTACCCCGATCGTCGTGGGAAGGCGGGCAGGCGTTCGGTGATGCGGAAGCTGACCACGTAGCGGGTCCTATCGGTCCAGTTGACCTCGGACGCGTGAACGTGCTCGCCGTGGAACACCACCGCGTCACCGGGCGTCAACGTAAAGTTGAGCGCGGGCCCGAGATGCTCGCGAACGGCGAGCCGGCCGTTCGGGCCGTAGGCGAGCGGTCGGCCGTAGGCCGATGGATACAAGCTCAACCCGTTCCCCATCGCGACGGAGCCGACCGCGCACCACAGGTTGATCCCGTTCATCGGGCATCGGAAGTAGCTGTCCTGATGAGGCGGGTGCGGCGTCAGCTTCCCGCCGGCCGCTCCCTGGAACTCGCCACGCGACGCGCCCTCCCCCCACGCTCCGTGCGGGATGTGGAAGCGCACGTTCGGCAGCGTTTCGAAGTGGAACGGACGGCGGTGCCCCAGCACTTGACCCACCAGATCGGGCAGCGCCTGCGGAGCCAGGTGCTCGGCGATGCGGCCAACCTGCTCGCGAAGCTCGACGATCTGATCGACGGTCAGGTGCCGGTGCACGAACTCGAAGCCCTCGGCCGCTACCGCGTCCGATACGGCATCACCGGCGAGCGATCGGATTGCGTCCAGCGTCTCCACGCGCAGCCGCTCCAGCCAACCCGCGTGCTTCAGGAGGCCGCGCACGCGGATCACCTGGCCGCGCATGGCCCGGTCGAGGGCTTCGTGAGCCGGGACTGGCTCCGTGTCCTGGAAGTCCAGGCGCTCTGCCGTCGCGTGCACACCTCGATCGTACCGGACGCGGGAGGAGCTGCTACGGCGCGCGGTGGCGGGTCAGTACACGACGGCGATCACGCTCTGGTTCAGGGCCAGCTCGCCTTCGCTTTGATAGAGATCGCGCAGGCCGTACTCGTCGGCCACCCAGGAGCTGATCTGGGGCGGCTCCCAGCCGAACCACATGGTCTCGACGCGCTCGGGCGCCACGCCGAGCTCGATCAGGCGGTCGCGCACCGCCAGCGCCCGGCGTGCCGAGAGCCGGCGGTTGTAGCGCAGGTCCCCGATCCGGCTGGCCCTTCCCACCAGGGCGATCTTGCCCTGGGGGTGCTTCTCGAGCTGCGTCGCAAGGTTGGCGAGCACGCCCTCGGCGTAACGCGGATCGACGCGATCACTGCCCAGGTCGAAGAGCACGATGCCGTGGGGGCTGCGCGAGACGGCGAGCACCTGGCAGCGCACCAGGCTCGCCACCACGGGCGCACAGAAGGCCCGGCACTCGGAGATCTCGCGCAGATAGCCCGAGTAGGAGATGCCGTGGCTGCGCACGAAGTCCTGGTGCATGCGGATGTGCTCGGCCGCCGCGCGAAGCGCGGCCCGCTCGTTCGGGAGGCCCTTCACCGCGGCGAAGTGGTCGAGGGAGAGCTGGAGCGCCTCCTTCTTGCAGTCCTCCTCCAGGAGCGGATTCTCGGCCCGGGTCACCACCAACAGCCGGAACCAGTCGGGTCGGCCCTCGGGCCCCGGGAACGCCACCGGCTCGTCCGCGCCCGGGCGTCCCGCGGTGGCTTCGCTGGTGGTCAGGAACTCGTCGATCAGGTCGTCAAGGTTGGCGATCGACGCCGTCTCTCGCGCGGCGGCTGGCGGCGCGCAGGGGTTGCGGGGGCGACAAGGGTTGGCCGCGCAAGGGTTCCCCGCCTCGGCCCCGAGCGCCGGCGGACCGAGGACGACGAGTCCCGCGAGCAGCAGGCTCGCGAGCAAGGATTGACTGGAAAGATTCGTCATGGGGTCTCCCTCATCGCGCAAGGAAGCCCTCGAGCCGCTTCGCGAAGGCCTGGCTGCGCCAGTCCTGCGGCCCGGGCATGCGCGCCAGCACCTCGCCCCGTGCGTCGATCACGACCGTGCCCGGCAGGCCGCGCAGCGCCAGGCGATCGCCCGTCTCGCCCAGGGTGTCGAGAAGCACCGGGAAGGGAGGCGCGTGCTCGGCCAGGTACCGCGCGAGATCCTGCTCGCGGACGTCCTGGCTCACGATGACGAGGCGCAGCCCCTGCTCGGCGAGGGCCGGATACGCTCCCCGGTAGAACTCCGCGACGCCTTCGAGCTCCGCAAGACAGGGTGCGCACCAGGTCGCCCACACGTGGACCACGAGGGCGCCACCCTCCGGGGCGCGAAGCGCGTCCTTGCCTCCGGACGGCGGTCCGGCCCCGACGAGCGCGAGCCCCAGGGCGGCGAACAGCAGCCGGTGCGGATTCCTCGATCCTCTTCTCACACCCTACGCGTGGGCGTGGAGTCCGTCGCCTCCACACCCCGTCTCGGGATGGGAGAGAGAGGAGAGGATGGCGCGACGGACGGCCGGCCTGCTGGCGACGCTCGCGGTGCTTGGCGCCGTGCTCTGGTGGCTCCAGGCGAGAGCCACGGTGGAGCCGCCCGACCCGGCACCGCGCGTGGTCGCCGCCGACGAAGCGAGGCCCCGCATCGACCTCGTGGTCGAATACGACCCCCCGGAGCCCCTGACCCGCGCTGCCAAGCCGTCCCCCGCTCCCGCGGCGAGCGAGCCAGCGCTGGGGGAGCCCTCCGGTCGGAACGCCGAGCTGGTGCGCCGGCTCATCTCGATTCGGGACCGCATGGAGGCGGCTGACGCCGCTGCGCCTCTCCACTAGAAAACCAGGAGCCCATTGGTCAGCTGCGTTATCGTAAGTGCCCTGCCTGGCTGGAGGCTCCATGTTCGCACGCAGGCGATCTCTTCCGACGTTCTGTGGCCTGGCGCTCGGGTCGCTCGTCTTCCTCGTCAGTGGCTGCGCATCCACGATCCGCACCGCGGTGACCCTCCCCTTCGAGGTCGCGGGCCATACCCTCGACCTCGCCGAGAAGTCACTCGGCGTGGCAGCCAAGGCCGTGGACCTCGCGGTGCCCTCGGGGCGCGACCCCGTCGATCCCCTCGACGAGGAGGCGACCGCGGCCGAGGCGAGCGAATGAGTCATGGAAGCCACCCAGCAACCGGGAGCGCATTTCTAGGGCGTCGGAAGCTCCGGCTGGGCCGGCCCGCGCCGCTGCAGGAGCTGGTGGGCCACGAAGACCAGGCCGCCCAGCAGCGCCAGCGCCGAGAGTGCGAGCGCCGCGGTGGCGTCGGTGCCCAGGTAGGCGATCGGGAGCGTCCCGACCGCGAGGCCCAGCATGGCCAGGGCGAGACCGTCACGCCGTGAGACCTGCAGCTCGTGGCGGAAGCCCGCCGCCAGACCGAACCAGAACAGCGCCGTCCCGATCAGCACCAGCAGCTGGGCCAGGCCGGCTCCCAAGGGCGACGTGTACGGGAGCGAGAACCAGGCGTCGTCCTCGGACTGGTTGGCGTAGACCTTCTCGAAGGCGAAGTGCACGCCCGCGTGAGGCACCTGGATGCGGATCGGTCGCGTGGCCGGCGCCCCAGCCGTGTGCTCCAGCCGCGCCATCTCCGCTTCGAGCCGGGCCTGGGAGACCGGGACCGCCTGCACGGTCGAATCCATGTTGGTGCGCGGGCGTCCGTAGCGGAAGGCGTCCGGGAGATAGACGTCCCAGTGCGACTGCGTCACGACCAGGTCCGGGCGCGGCAGGTGGGCATACAGACGGCCGACGCGGCCGAGCTTGGGAGCAGGCGTGGCGTAGACGACCTCCACCGGAAAGCCGCTCTCCGAGTTGATGACCTTGATCAGGATCTCCGGCGCCGCGCTCTGCTCCTCGCCCTCCTCGGCCACCGCGGTGGCGGGCTTCTCGGGCCTGCCGTCCACGGTCGCCGACCAGACCCGCGCGCCCCGCGGCAGCCTTACGCGCAGGAACTGCTTGCGGCTGTTGCGCACCCAGAAGCGGGAAGCGGTGACGGCCAGCCCGTCGCGGGTGAAGAGCGTGCGGTAGTCGGCGCGGTCGATGGCGGCCAGCTGCACCTCGACCTCGGGATGCCGCGTGACACGCAGCCCCAGCAGCGGCGGCGGCTCCACGTGCACGTACTTGTAGGCCAGCAGGATCGGGTTGGTGGTCTTGAGCACCAGCTGCTGGGGCAGCTCGCTGGGATCGAGACTCGAGAGCTGCGCAGCCGAGGCCTCCTGCACCTCGACGGCCGCCAGCGCCTCGACGGCGATGCGCCCCTGCTCCACCTCGGCGCCCTCCACCCGCAGGGTCGGGACCGAGACCTGGTCCTCGCCGTCGGTGGTGATGCGCTCGTAGGCCACCTCGATCCGGAAGTGGCCCTCCAGGTCCTGGGTGAACTCGATCGCCACCCACTGACGGCCGCCCTCGCTCCGCACCTGGTGGGTACGCAGCGACGGCGCCGTCAGCGCCAGAAGGTTGACGTCGGCGGGGAGCGCCAGGGTGAGCTCGGAGAGCTTGCCCGACTTGACGTGCACGTTCACGCTCGCGGCGCCTCGGATCGTCACGTCCGTGAGCGAGACCAGCGTGTTCACCTCGGCGTCGAACTTGGCCAGCACCCGCTCGGGGGTGGCCGTCACCACCGCCAGGCGCGGCGCCGCCTCCACGTACTTGAAGGTGTGGGCCACGGTGCCCTCGAGCCCCTCGCGGAAGAAGGCCGGGAGCTGGTTCTCGCCGACGCGGGTCAGGCGCGCCTCCTCCGCCGGCCTCAGGGTGACGTCCTCGGTGGCCAGCAGCGCCACCATGCCGCGCTGGCGCTGCACCTCCCGCACGCGCAGCAGCGGCACCCCGAACGGCTCCGCTGCTGCGAGCGCCAGCAGCGAGCGGTCGTAGTGGACGCGCAGGCGCAAGGTGCCCGTGAGAGGGTGGTCGAGGAAGACGGTGACCCGCCGAGGCTCGTCGCCCTCCGCCGCGGCCACGCGCCAATCGGAGATCCCACCGTCTTCGGACTCGATGCGATCGACCTGCACGCCCGCCGGGAGATCCAGCTCGACGCGGCGCACCTCGCCGCGGCTCACCTCGAAGAGGACCAGCGCGTCCACGTACAGCACGCCCTCCTCGGCGCGGACGGCGTGGAAGACGCTGGCGTGGGCGCGGGTCGCCGTCACGAGCTCCGCGGGGATCGCCTCGCTCCAGCGCAGCGTCACCTCCCGGGTCATGGGCACGTGGAAGCTCGCCAGCGTGGCCTCGCCCTCGACGCGGTGCGCCACCGTGGCCGCCGGCGCGACGCTGATCTCCTTGCGCCCGGGCAGGCGCAGCTCGAAGCTCGACACCGGAACCTCGGGGATCGGGAGCGCCACCGTCGGCGGACCGCTCCCACGCCGGATCGGCACCTGGAAGCGGAGCTTCACGCGGTGGGGGCCGCGCCCGCGCAACAGCGTCGCGAACGATCGGCCGGACACCAGGATCGACGCCTTTCGCCCGTCCACTTCCACGTCGCCGAGGGTCACGTGCCGGGGCAGCAGCTCCAGGGAGACCTCCTGGTCGGTGCGGATCTCCACGTCCAGGAGCGCAGTCCAGTGGATCGCGTCCCCGCGGAGCTCCCCCTGGTAGGAGGCGCGGCTCACCGAGTGGCGTTCCTTCGTGGGGGCGCGCCAGGAGAGCTGTGCTCCGCGCGTGGCGGGGACGGTGGCGGTAACGCGGGTGCCTTGCGGGATGGCGGTCAGCTCGACGCCGGCGGCGGGGATCAGCGCCACGTCGAGCCCGGCGCCGGGCAGGCTGGCGGCGAGCTGCGTCGCGGCCGCCTCGGGCAGCGGCAGCGAGAGCACGAAGCCCGAGCCGGAGCGGGTGGCGTCCACCCGATAGCGCAGCTGCATGGTGTAGGAGCCGCTCTGCTTCACGCCCCAGCCGAGCCCCTCGCGAGCGTGGATGAGCTGCACCGGCTTGCCATCCACGGTGACCGAGGTGACCGGTGTTGCCGGTGGCAGCACCGGTACGAACACCCACTCGTCCTCGAGGATGTCGATCCGCAGCGCTACCTGCACCTGGGCGGTGGCGCGGCCGTCGAGCTCCTCCACCTTCACCTCGACCTCGGCCTGGCCG
>JBFGJV010000136.1:0-8304 GCA_041577015.1 Myxococcota bacterium | reverse complement strand
GATCCGTCTCCTTGCGCAGGGTGATCTTCATGGCCTCGGGCGCGCCCGCCCCGTGCAGCGACTCGTGCAGGAAGTAGGTGCTGCCCATCCCGTGGGTCAGGAACTCGAGCAGCCGCAACAGACGCATGCGGTCCTCCGGGTCCACGCCCGCCCGCGTGGCCATGTACTTGCGCACCACCGGTCCCAGCTCCGGGTGGCGCAGGTCCGCCTCCGCCGGGAGCGTGGTGAGCGAGCCACCCGCCAGGTCGCTGGCCAGGCGTGCGATCTCCCACGGGAAGCGCGTCACGTTCAGCTTGGTGACGTTGGCGAGGGCGAGGTTGGGGATCACCACGTCCTCCACCTCCTCGCCCAGCGCCGCCGCCGCCACCGCGCAGGCGTACATGGTCTCGTTCAGGTGCACCATCTCGGTGAGCTTGTCCTGCACGACCGCGCGCTCGCGCACGCCGTGCATCTCCGCCAGCGCGGTGGCCGCCCCGATGGCGACGTCGGCGATGCCCACCTTGCAGCCGCCGTAGCAGTGGCGGTGGAAGGAGCCGAAGTAGTGCACCAGGTCCCGGGTCCAGGGCGTCTCGCCGTTCAGGAAGATGCGCTCCTCCGGGACGAAGACGTCGTCGAAGACGAGCAGCGACTCGCAGCCGCCGAAGTCCTTGAGGCCTACGTCGAGGTCGCCCGGCTCCAGCCGCCGCCCGTCGCCGGGCTGGCGCGAGAGCACGTGGTAGAGGCCCGGCGCGTCCGAGGGCACGGCCGCGGCGATGGCCCAGTCCTCCTCGCCGTCCCGGCAGCTCATGGGGAGCACCAGGTGCCAGTGGGTGTGGCAGGCGGAGGTCTGGTGCATCTTGGCGCCCCGCAGCACCACGCCGTCCGCTCGCCGCTCCACCACGCGCAGGTACAGGTCCGGGTCCACCTGCTGGGAGGGGCTGCGCGTGCGGTCGCCGCGCGGGTCGGTCATGGCGCCCGACACGGCCCAGTCGTTCTCGTGCACCTCGCGCTGGAAGCGGTCCAGGCGCTCGCGATAGCGCGTGCCCCGCTCGCGGTCCACGCGCCGCGTGACGAGGGCGAGGGTGTTGAAGCCGTCCAGGCCGGGGGAGCGCAGCGCGCCGCGGCCGGTGAGCCGCCCCACCAGGCGCTCCCACTCGATGCGTCGCTGGAGGTCCTCACGCGAGCGCCACAGGATGCAGGAGACGTTTACGGGCTCGCCGGTGAGGGGCGAGGTCGTGGTCATCAGCTCCCGCGTGGCGGGGTCCAGGGCCAGCCGGTAGGTCTCGGCCACGCAGTTCGCGGCCGGGAAGAGCACCGGATGGTCCACGGCGTTCTCGAGTCGCTCGCCGCGGAAGTAGACCCGGATGTCGCGCTTGCGGATGGAGTCGAGGTACTCGTCGGCGGTTCGCAGCATGCGCGCGATGTTACCTTGTCGCGCCATGCTGCACCTCGCCGCGTCTACCGACCCCGCCTGGCTGCCGCTGGCCCTCGACCACCTGGACGAGGTGCTGCTGGACCACGCCCACGCCGAGAAGAAGGCGGCCGGCAGCGCCGTCACGCTGATCTTCCAGTACCCGGAGCGCACCGCCCTGCTGGAGCCGCTCTCCCGCCTGGCCCGGGAGGAGCTGGTCCACTTCGAGGCGGTGCTGCGGCGCCTCGCGGAGCGGGGCCTCCGCTTCGGGCGCCGGCGCGCCACGCCCTACGCCGGGCGGCTCCACGAGGTGGTGCGCGCCGACGAGCCCGCGCGCCTGCTGGACCGGCTGCTCTGCGCGGCGGTGATCGAGGCGCGCAGCTGCGAGCGCTTCGGCCTGCTGGCGGATGCGCTCGCCGCGCGGGAGCCCGCGCTCGCCGCCTTCTACCGCGGACTGCTGGAGGCGGAGGCGCGCCATCACGGCGTCTACCTGCGGCTGGCAGAGGCGGTGGCGCCCACGGAAGACGTGGAGCATCGCCTGGCGGCGGTGACCGCCCACGAGGCCGCGGTGCTGGCCTCCGCACCGCCGGCGCCCGGGCTGCACACGTGAGCGGCCGGCTCCGACGCGTCACCCACGACGGTCACGAGACCGCCTTTCTCGAGGCCGGCGTGGGCGGGCATCCCCTGGTGCTGGTGCACGGGTTCACGGGCTCGCGGCTGGACTTCGAGCCGCGCCTCGCGGAGCTGGCCCGGGCGGGACGCACGCTGGTGCCCGAGCTGCGCGGTCACGGGGACTCCGGGCATGCGCGGGACGAAGCGGGCTACGCGCTGGACGCGCTGGCGGACGATCTGATCGGGTTCCTGGATGCGCTCCGGATCGAGCGCTGCGACCTGCTGGGTCATTCCATGGGCGGGATGGTGGCGCTGCGCGCGGTGCTGGCGCGGCCGGAGCGTTTCGCATCCCTGGTCTGCATGAACACCGCGGCGCGCACCCCCGACGGGCTCTCCCGGGAGCTCTTCGAGCGCGCGGCGGGGATCGCCCGGGAGGCGGGCATGGCGAAGCTCTTCGAGGTCTACCGGGTGGTGATGGGCCGGGACGAGACGCGTCCCCAGCCGGACCGGCGCCTGGAGGCCTGGCTGGGCGAGGGCTACTGGGCCTGGCGCGGCGCCAACTACCGGGCCATGGATCCGGCGGCCTACGCCGAGCTGGGGCGGGCCATCTTCGAGCAGGCGCCGCTCTCGGCACGCCTGGCGGACATCTGCTGTCCCACCCTCGTGATGGTCGGCGAGGCGGATGGCGGCTTCCGGGCCTGCGCGGACGAGCTGGCCCAGGCGATTCCCGGCGCGCGGCTGCTGGTGATCTCCGACGCGGCCCATCAGCCTCAGCTCGAGAACCCGGTGGCGTGGACGCGCGCCGTCCTCGATCATCTGGACTTCGTGCGAAGCGCGCCCGCGGCGCGGCGCATCGGGAGGTAGACGGTGCCCATCGAGGAGCTGATTCGCCGGCCCGTGAAGACCCTGGGACCGGAGGCCACGTGCACCGAGGCGGCCGTGCTGATGCGCGACGAGAACATCGGCGCCGTGGTGGTCGAGGAGGACGGACGACCGCTGGGCGTGGTGACCGACCGCGACCTGGCCGTACGCGTGGTGGCTGCCGGGCGCGATCCCGGCGCGGTGCGTCTGGCCGAGATCATGTCCGGCGAGCCGATCTTCGTCTCGGGCGCGCGCGGTCTCGACCAGGTGATCGCCGCCATGCGCGACGGCGGCGTGCGCCGGGTTCCGATCGTGGACGCCGAGGGCCGGCTGCGCGGCCTGGTCGCCATGGACGACCTCCAGATCCTGATCGCCGGACAGCTGGGCGACCTGGCGGAGGCGCTGCGCAAGGCGGTGACGCCGGCGGGCTGAGGCCTCAGCCGAGCTCGCTCCGCAGCGCCTCGAGCAGGGTGTCCACGACCTCGTCGCGGGCGTTCTCGCCCATCAGGCCCACGCGCCAGACGCGACCGGCGAGCTTGCCGAGGCCGCCGCCCACCTCGATGCCGTGGCCCTCGAGCAGGCGTCGGCGCACCCGCGCCTCGCCCTCGCGCTGCACGCGCTCCGGCAGGCGCAAGGTGGTGAGCATCGGAAGCCGATGCGGCTCGGCCACGAGCGGCTCGAAGCCCAGGGCTCCGGTTCCGGCCAGGAGGCGCGCCGCGGCCCGGCGGTGACGCTCGAAGCGGGCCTCGAGCCCCTCCTCCTCCACGAGGCGCAGCCCCTCGGCGAGCCCGAGCACCGCCGAGATCGGTGCCGTGTGATGGTAGACGCGCTCACTCCCGAAGTAGCCGGCCAGCAGGTCGAGATCGAAGTACCAGCTCGGCACGGGCGAGCGCCGCGCCCGCAGCCGCTCGAGGGCACGGGGGCCGAAGCTCGCCGGCGCCAGGCCCGGGGGACACGAGAGGCACTTCTGGGTGGCCGCGTAGGCCGCGTCCACGCCCCAGGCATCGAGCGTCACCGGGAGGCCGGCGAGGGAGGTGACGCAGTCGAGGATCACCAGCGCGTCGGTCTCGCGCGCCGCGCGCACGATCGCCTCCACCGGCTGGTGCACGCCCGTGGAGGTCTCGGCGTGCACGAAGGCCACCACGCGCGGGCGTACGCGCCGGATCGTCTCGGCCAGGGCATCCTCGGGGAGCACCGTCCCCGGCTCGGTCTCCACGCGCGCCACCCGGGCGCCCAGGCGCGTGGCCACGTCGGCCATGCGCTCGCCGAAGACCCCCGCGACGCCCACCACCACGTCGTCGCCGCACTCCACCAGGTTGGCGAAGCAAGCCTGCATGCCGCCGCTTCCGGTGGACGAGAGCGGCAGGGTGAGGGCGTTCTTGGTTCCGAACAGCCGCCGCAGCCGCTCCTGGACCTCGTCCACGACGGCCAGGAAGGCGGGATCCAGGTGACCCACGAGCGGCGTCGCCTGCGCGTCCAGGACGCGTCGCGACACGTTCGAGGGTCCGGGGCCGAGCAGCAGACGGCGGGGCAGGGCGGCGTCGTTCATGGACGCAGGGTAACCGCACCCGATGCCTGCGGTCCGGCGCTGCCGTTGACACGCCCGCGTCCGGTCCGTACTCTGCCGCCGGCTCCCCCGGGGAGTGTCCTTCCGGTCCCATGAAGCGCTGGCTCGTGTTCGCGCTCGGCCTCGCCATCGTCGGAGCGGCCCTCTACGGTCTCGCCGTTCGACGCGCGGACGCGCCGCCGGCTCTCGACGAGATCGATCCCGCCTCCCGAGAGCGACTGGAGCGCCTGCTCCGCGAGGCGGAACGCGAGGAGTCGAACCCTTGAACGCGCTGCGCACGCGCGAGGCCTATGAGAAGGAGGAGCGCGAGCGGCTCGCCCCCTGGGCGGTGCGCGCCGGCGACTCGCGCGGGCGCGTGGTGGCGGAGCCCTCGCACCCCTTCCGCACGGAGTTCCAGCGCGATCGCGACCGCATCGTCCACTCGCGCGCCTTCCGGCGCCTCGAGTACAAGACCCAGGTCTTCGTCTACCACGAGGGCGATCACTACCGGAACCGTCTCACGCACACCCTCGAGGGTGCCCAGATCGCGCGCACCATCGCCCGCGTCCTGCGCCTGAACGAGGACCTGGCGGAGGCGGTGGTGCTGGCGCACGACCTGGGTCACACGCCCTTCGGCCACGCCGGCGAGCGCGCCCTCCACGAGCTGCTCCCCGACGAGGAGGGCTTCGACCACAACCGCCAGAGCCTGCGCGTGGTGGACCTGCTGGAGGAGCGCTACCCGGGCTTCCGCGGGCTCAACCTGACCCAGGAGACGCGCGGGGGCATCCTCAAGCACGGTGCCACCTGGGAGCACCCCGTCCCGCTCCCGCCGTCCGCCGCCCAGCCCTCCCTCGAGGCGCAGGTGGCCGACCTCTCCGACGAGATCGCCTATACGAACCACGATCTGGACGACGGCCTGCGCTCGCGGCTGCTCACCCTGGAGCAGCTGGACGAGGCGGAGCTGTGGCGCGAGACGCGCGCCGAGGTGGAGAAGCGCGTGTCCGGCGCCAGCGAGCGCGTGCTCCGCGCCCAGACCATCGTGGCGACGATCAATCGGCTGGTCAGCGACCTGGTGGAGACCACCGCAAAGCGTCTGGCGTCGCTCGCGCCGGCGGATGCCGACGCGGTACGCCGTCATCCCGAGCGGCTGGTGGGCTACTCGAGCGGGATGGAGGCCCAGCTGCGCGGGCTCAAGGCGCTGCTCTGGGACGACCTCTACAACCACCCTCGCGTGATCCGCATGAGCCGCAAGGCGGAGCGCATCCTGGGCGATCTCTACCGGCTCTACCGCGAGGAGCCCACCCAGCTGCCGCGCCACGTGGTGGCGCGCTTCGCCGTGGACGGCGAGGCGCGCGCCATCGCCGACTACGTGGCCGGCATGACCGACCGCTTCGCCCTGGCCGAGCATCGCAAGCTCCTGGACCCCCATGAGCCCGTCTGAGCCGGCGCTGCGCGTGGCCCTGGTGACCGCCCCGGACGCGGAGGTGGGCGCGCGCATCGCGCGTGCGCTGGTGGAGGAGCGCTGGGCGGCGTGCGTGAACCTCGTGCCGGGCGTGCGTTCGGTGTACCGCTGGGAGGGCAAGCTCGAGGACGAGGCCGAGGTGCTGCTCGTGGTGAAGACCCGAGCGGACCGCGTATCCGGCCTGGCCGAGCGGTTGCGGGCGCTGCACCCCTACGACGTTCCCGAGCTGGTGGCGCTGCCGGTGGAGCAGGGGCTCGAGGCCTATCTCGCTTGGGTGCGACGGGAGAGCGCGCCGTGAGCCTCGCCGAGGCGTTGGAGCGCGCCGCGAGCGCGCTTCCCGAGCTGGAGGACGCCATCCGGCCCGCCAACGGCGATCCGGGCCGGCTCCTGGAAGCGCTCGACGCCGGCCAGGGCGCGCACGTCCTCGCCTTCCTGCTGAGCGACGACCCCGCCTCGGGCGAGGAGCTGGCGCTGGCCTGGGGCGAGCTCGAGGGCGGCCGCGCGCCGCTCGCGGCGCTGGACGCCGGGGCGCTCGACAAGACCGGGCGCAAGGCCTGGCGTCGCGTGTCCCACCGGCTGCGCTCCCGCGGCGTGGAGCTTCCGGCCGCCGCGCCCCGACCCGTGGTGGCCACCTTGCGGCGCGTGGAGGACGACTTCACCACGGCGCTGCTCACGCCCATGGATGGGAGCGGCGCGCAGCTCGCGGTGCTCGTGGAGCCGCACCCCTCCGGCGGCGCGCGGATCTTCGAGGCCGTGATCGACGACGAGCGCGGCATCCTCGAGTTCCACGCTGCCGCCACCACGCGCTCCGAGGCGCGCAAGCTGCTGCGGGAGCTGGGCGGACGCGCGCGCTTCGCCGCGTTGGAGGCGCCTCCCGAGGCGGTTCGGGCGCGCCTGGCGCGCGTGGCCGGGGCCCACCCCGCGGATCGCGCGCTGCCGCGTGGCTTCACCGAGTGGCGCGCGCGAGCCGCGGAGGCGGCCCCGGATGCGCAGACGCCGGGGGAGCTGGCCCGCGCGGCGCTGCCCACCGCGCCCGAGCCGGAGCTGCTGAGCCGGGCGGTGGAGTGGGTGCGCGCCGGGGAGGTGGGTCCCTGGCCGCCGGCCACCGAGGCCCTGCGCAGCTGCGCCGAGCGGCTCCACGAGGCGAGCCGCAGTGCGATCGTCGTGAACGAGGCCCAGCGCCGGGAGCGGGTCGACGCCGCCTTCGGGGAGCTGCTGGAGGAGCGCTTTGCGGGCGAGGGCGGCGAGCGCGCCGCCACGCGCTGGGAGGAGACCGGCTACGCTCGCTGGAAGCAGGGCCGGGAGGACGAGGCGCGCACCTGCCTGGCGGCGGCCGCCGCATTTCGGGAAGGTGCGCCCCGGGAGAATCCCGTGGCGCGCGCGCTGCTCGAGCGCGCCCTGGCCCCGGTCTTCGAGGCCCTGCGCGAGGAGGAGGAGTCCTCGCTCGTGGTCAAGCCCGGGCAGGAGAAGTCCTCGCTCGTGGTCAAGCCGTGAGGTGTCCAGATGGTGCTGGCCCAGGGTCGTTTCTGGCGCCTGGCATTGACGAAGAGTCGCGACGCCGTCGCGCTCGGGCTGCTGCGCGAGCAGCTCCCCGAGGAGCTCCAGGAGGCGAAGGACCTGCGCATCGAGCTTCCGCTCGCGCGCTGGAACGCCGTGATGAAGCACGCGGAGACGGATCGGAAGCTCCTGGGCGGCATCCTGCTCGATGCTGCCGAGCCCGAGGAGCGCCTCGGGCGCGTCGTGGCCAGCGACCGCCTGCTGGCGGAGCTGCAACGCCTGCTGCGTGACGCCACCGTCGCGCTGGTCGAGGCCGGGCTGCTCGTGCTCGCGCCGCCGGCCGCGGAGGAGGAGTAGTGCGAGGACGTTTCGGACGGCGCCGCCGCGGCGGCGCGCGGGAGCCCCAAGGCGCCGCGCTGGACGCGAGCCGCGAGCTGGCGCGCCTGGGCGAGCGGGGCATCGTTTCGCTGACGGAGCTGGCGCCGCTCGAGACGGAGGGCGTGCCCGCGGATTTCGCGGTGCTGGGCCGCGGCGAGGGGGCGGGAGGGCGCGCCACGCTGGTGGCGTGGTCGCCCCGCTCGGGGGGAGACGCCTGGCTGGCCGGGGTGGCGACGGCCCTTCGGCTGGCGCGCTCCGAGGGCTTCGCGGGCGAGGTGCTGGCGATCTCGCCGTTCTGGCCGACCCCGGCGCGGCGGCGCCTCTCCCTGCTGGGTGAGGTGCCCTTCCGCGTGCGGGGCGTCGTAGAGCCCGAAGGCGCCGATGCGCCGGCAACCGTGCAGGCCGAAGCCGTACGGCGGCCGCAGCCGGCACGGCCCGAGCAGTGCCTGGCGGGCCTGCGTCGCCCCGAGCGGCGGGAGCTGGCCGACCGTGTCGTCGGCGGGCTGCGAGGCCTCGCCGCCAAGCACGGGGGGACGCTGCGCGCCAGCGCCGCCGGCT
>JBFGJV010000135.1:0-8338 GCA_041577015.1 Myxococcota bacterium | reverse complement strand
CTGGTCCTCCTCCACCACCGCGGGCTTGCCGTTCCGATAGGTGACCCAGCGGTCGACCCGGCCGTCGAAGTCCGCGTCCACCTCCTCCCGGGACGGCTCCCCGCCGGCGTACCGGAGCGTGGCGTCGGGCTTGCCGTCGCCGTTGCGGTCCTCCCGCTGCATCACCGGCTGGCCGCCCTCGAACTCGATCCACTGGTCGCGACGCCCGTCGCCGTTGGTGTCGCGCTCCTGGCGCGCCAGACCGCCGCCGGCGTCGTACTCGAGCCAGGTGTCCATGCGGCCGTCCAGGTCGGAGTCCTGCTGCGCCTGGCCCGGCCGGCCGGCGCGGTAGGTCACGATCTCGTCGGGCTGGCAGTCGCCGTTGCGATCGGTGCGCTTCTCGCGCAGCTCCTCCGTGGCCGGGTCGTAGAGCAGCTCCACCGGCGGGCAGCTCGGCTGGGCGTCCACGCGCGCCGCCGCCAGGCCCAGCGTGGCGGCGAGGAGCAGGGGCAGGGCGGTGCGCAAGGTGCGTTCAGCCGCCCGGCCGCTTGCGGAACACGCCCGTGATCCGACGCCCGGCGAGGCAGCGGACCGTGTCGGACATGGGCGGGAAGGGCGAGGCGGAGCGCAGGGCGTCCACGGCGCTCTGCCCCAGCGTGGGATCGCCGCCCGGCAGGAGCTCCACGCGCGTCGCCGAGCCGGCGGCGTCGAGCCGGAAGCGCAGCTTCACCTCGACGGTGCCCTGGGGCAGGTTCGGCGGCAGCGCCCAGCGCGCGTACATGCGCTCCTGGATGCCGCTCCAGTAGGTCTTCACCTCGGGGCGCTCGAAGCAGTCGGGAGCCACGCCCCCCACGCCCGATCCCGTGCCCCCGGTCCCGCGCAGGTAGCCCTCGCCCACGCGCGTGTTGACGCTGGCCAGGCGCGGTCCGGTGGGCGAGCCGAGCACGTCGCGGTTCGACTGGATGCCCTCGCGCACCGAGGACGTATCGCCCACCACCACGCGACCGGTGCCGATCGAGGTGCCCTCCGCCACCACCTGGCGCGGTCCCGCGGACGGACCCACCGGGGCCACGGGCTCGATCGGGCCGCGCAGCGCGGGCGAGGCGGCGTCCGCCACGTCGAGCTGGCGCGGCTCCACGCCCGCCACGCTGGTGACCGCCTGCACCGTCTCCACGGCGACGGCGGCGCGCTCGATGCGCTTGGGCGCGGTGAGCGGACCCACGGTGTCGAGCTCGAGCTTCTCGGCGGCCACGGAGGGGCTGGCGCGCTGCACCACCCTCGGGTTGATGACCTGGGGCGCGATCGCCTGGGCGGACGGCGCGAAGTTCACCGAGCGCCGCTCGGCCAGGGCCTTGGGCGCCGGTGCCGGCTCCTCCACCGGCGCCGCGACCTCGCGCAAGAGCTGCACCGGAATGAGCTCCTCCAGCTCCTCCTCCGGGGCGAGCGTCGCGGCCAGGAGGATGGCGGCGAACAGGCCACCGTGGAGCAGGATGGCGAGCAGACCCGATACGCCCCGGGCCAGGCGTCCCTGCGGGCGAGGGAAGGCGATGCCGGGGAAGGGAAGGGAGGCCCCGGAGGCGCCGGCGCCCGCCGCCAGCGCGGGGCCGATGCGCAGCCGGGCCATGGGCGACCGGCGCGCCGGACGCCGGCGCAGCCTCGTGCGTTCGGTGGTCGCCATGGATCCGCTCTCCCGAAAGCGCAACAGCCAGCTCCAACGACTCGATCGGCTGGCAGACGCGGGCCTACAGACGACCCTGCGTCCTGCCGATCCCATCGGCCGAACCCCAGAGCCGTTTGAGGCCCTGGCAGGTCCTCTGGATCAGACGCCCGGACCGGCGGAAGTCTTCGGCAGCGCAGTACAATTCCTGCACCGGCCAAGCGTACGAGAGGCCCCGGGGGCTGTCAAACGAAGTTGCGCGCGGCAGGTCGTGCGCGGTGCGCAGGCGCAGGCGATCCGGTACTTTCGCCCGCGGGGAACGCATCGATCAGGGGGAGAGGCAGTGGAAAGCTTCGAGACGTTTACCTGGCTCGACATGCTGCGCGAGGGCTGGTACGCGAGCGTGCCGCTGCTGGTGGGCTCGGTGCTGGTCGTCGCGGTCACGCTCGAGCGCGCGTGGCGCTATCAGGGCATGGAGCGCAAGACCGCAAGGCTCACCCGCGACGTGGTGGAGGCGCTGGTGAAGCGGGACGTCTCCACGGCGCGCGCGCTGTGTCAGGCCACGAAGACGCCCCTCGCGCCGGTCCTCCACGAGGGCCTGCGCTGGCGCAACATCGCGCTGGAGGACCTGAACGCCGTGCTGGCCACGTCCCGGCAGGAGGCCGCCGGCGAGCTTCGGCGTGGCCTCTGGGTGATCGGCACGGTGGGCTCGCTCGCCCCCTTCGTGGGCCTGTTCGGGACCGTGATCGGCATCATGAAGGCCTTCCGCCAGATCGCCATCACGGGTGGCGGAGGCTTCGAGGTGGTCGCGGCCGGCATCTCCGAGGCGCTGATCGCCACGGCGCTGGGTCTCGGCGTCGCCATCGTGGCGCTGGCCTTCTACAACTACTTCCAGGTGCGCGCGGGCTCGATCGGCAACGTCTTCGCGCGCTCCTGCGAGCGCTTCGTGCAGGCCCTGCTCTACGTGGAGTCGGCCGCCGCGGCGCCGCCCACCTCCGAGGTGCGTCATGGCCATCCACAGCCTGCCTAGCGCGGACGAGTTCACCGGCGAGGACATCGTCGCCGAGATCAACATCACGCCGCTCACGGACATCTTCCTGGTGCTGCTCATCATCTTCATGGTCACCTCGTCCGTGATCGCGAGCCAGGGCAAGAACGTGGACCTCCCCAACGCCGTGGTGGCCAACCAGACCCCGCCCGGCGTGGCGGTCACCGTCACCGCCGACGGCCTGATCCAGGTCAACGGCGAGGCGGTCGCGCTGGAGCAGCTCCCCGCCAGCCTCGAGGCGGCGCTCGCCAGCTCCCAGGAGAAGGTCGTGATCCTGCGCGGCGACAAGGCCGTGCAGCTGGGGCGCGCCGTCAACATCCTGGACCTGGCCCAGCAGGCCGGAGCCACCGGGATCGCGCTGGCCACCAAGCCGGAGCCCAAGCGGAGGCGCTAGGCGCGTCAGGCGCTGCGCCGCCTCAGCCAGAT
Source organism: Myxococcota bacterium (assembly GCA_041577015.1). Taxonomy (GTDB): domain Bacteria; phylum Myxococcota_A; class UBA9160; order UBA9160; family PR03; genus JBFGJV01. The sequence continues at coordinate 5,228 of JBFGJV010000135.1, read as the reverse complement.
CACGGCCGCAGCCATCAGACACAGCTCGGGGATCACCAGCCCGACGCCGTAGAACATGCGCAGCGAGTCCTGGGGCGTGAGCGGGAACTGGAACGGCGTCAGCGCCTTGGGGCGCAGCGTGATGCTCGCCTCCCGCTCCGTTGCCCAGTGGACCGCATTCAGGATCAGGTCCAGGTTGTAGAGCGCGCGCAGGTAGCGGTTCGAGGCGAAGTCGCTGTCGCCGAGCGCCACGATGCGCGCCTCCCCCCCCTCGCGGGGGTAGCGCCCGATCGAGACCACCGGGAGGTACTCGCCGGGCGTGTCCGGGGGCCGCTCCGGCGCCAGGCCCTTCTCCACCGCGCCCACGTCGCTGCTGAGCCACGCCCGCTGGGAGGTGAAGGCGACGGCCTTGAGCTCGTCCTCCGGAGTCGGCTTGCGCGCCGGGAAGACCGGACGGGCACGTAGCAGGAAGAGCATCTTGCGCGAGTCGAGTCCCTGCACCACGGGGTGCTTGGCGTAGTTGAAGAGGATGGGGTTCACGCCCGGCGGATCGCCCTCCACCGACCCGGAGGCCGGATCGACCACCACGACGTCCGGGAGCGCGAAGCCCCAGCTCACCAGCAGCGCCTCGAGGCCGGTCTCGCTTCCCGGGTCCAGGAGCGCTACCAGGCTTCCGCCGCGCTCCAGGTAGCGGTCCAGGGCGTCCAGGGCCCGGGGCCGGATGGGGCGCCTCGGGCCGATCACGAGCACCGCCGAGGCGTCCGAGGGAACCTCGTCCAGCGCCGCCAGGACGAACTCGCGCAGGCGATAGCCCTCGGCATGGAGCGCCGCGCCGAGGCCCGAGTAGCCGCTCTCGTCCGAGCGCGAGGGGTCGCCCTCGCCCTCGCCTCGGGCCAGGTAGAGCGTGCGCTCCTCCTGACGCGCGAGCAGCCGCAGCGCCTCGTAGAGCGAGCCCTCGGTGGGGTTGTCCACCGTCTCGAAGCGGCCGTCCAGCTCCAGCACCACGGAGTTGGAGCGGGTCACGCCGTAGCGATCGGCCTCGTTGGCGGACTCGGCCAGCCGCCGCTCCCGCACGCGCAGGGGACCGCTCTCGGCCAGCGTGCGCAGCAGCAGACGCGTGCGGCGCACGCGCGGGTCGAAGTCCTCGAAGTAGAGCGTGGCGGCCGTCTCTCCCGGCAGGCTCGCCAGCGCGTCGCGCGTCGCCGCCGCCAGCTCGTAGCGGCGCTCGGCGGTCCAGTCCCACTGGAGCCGGCTGCGGTGGGCCACGCGTTCCAGCGCGAAGGCCGCCACCAGGGACGCGATCACCAGGAGTGCCGGGCGCAACAGACGCCGTCCCGCGTGGGCGCCTCCCGCACCGCGGACGCCGCGCATGAGCGCCCAGCCCGCCGTCAGCAGCAGGGCCAGGGCTCCAGCCGCCATGTTCACCGCCGTGAAGGCGCCCAGGTTCCGCGTCGTGTAGTAGGAGCCCAGGCCGAAGCCGATGGCGATGAGCCCCACCAGGGCGAGCGCGCGCACCGTCAACGCACCCGCGCCTGCTCGAGCGAGAAGCGGGCCAGCGCCAGCGCCACCAGCGCATAGCCGGCGAAGTAGACCATGTCGCCGAGGCGAACCAGGCCCTCCGCGAAGGCTCCGAAGCGCGGGTGCAGCGAGATGGCGTCGAGGAAGCGCGCCACCGGCTCCGGCGCGAAGGAGGCGGTCCAGCGGAAGTCGTAGAACACGAAGGCCACCGCGTAGGCGGAGATGGCCGCGAGCAGCTGGTTCGCGGTGAAGGCGGAGCAGGCCAGACCCACCGAGGCCAGGGCGATCCCGAGCCCGAAGAGCCCCAGGTAGACCGCCAGCAGGTGCGGCAGCCCGAGCCCCGCGCGCACCACGGAGGTGGCCGGGTACACGAACGAGAGCCCGAGCATCAGCACCACGAAGAGCCAGGTGGCCAGGAACTTGCCCAGCACGATCTGGTTGGGGGTGAGCAGCGTCGTGGCCAGCAGCTCGTCGGTGCCCCGGGCGCGCTCCTCGGCAAAGACGCGCATCGTCACCAGGGGCACCAGCCCGATCAGCGTGAGCGCCAGGGTCTCCATCACGGGCAGGAACACCTGGTCGCGCAGGTTCACGTAGACCGGGACGGTGTCGGTCTCGAAGCCCCCCATGTTGGTGGAGGCGTACAGGAAGAGGATCTGGTTGTAGAGGCGCAGGTGATCGAAGAAGAGCAGCGCCGTCACCAGCGCCACGCCCGTGAGCGTGAGCCACGCCATGGGCGAGCCGAACAGGATCGCCACCTCCTTGCGCACCAGGGCCACGAGCGGCGTCACGCCGCGGCCTCCGGCTCGCCCCGGAAGAGCCGCAGCGGATCCGCGCCGCCCAGCACCTCGGCGGTGGGGCCGAGCGCGATCTGGCGACCCCGGTGCAGCACCGCGACCCGCTCGGTGAGCTCACGGGCCTCCCCGAGGTCGTGGGTGCAGAGCAGCACGGTGCGACGTCCGCGGACGTCGCGCAGCAGACGACGCACCTCGGCCTGCTGGGCCGGGTCGAGGCCACTGGTGGGTTCGTCCACGATCAGGAGCGAGGGATCGTGCAGGAAGGCCTGCGCCAGGGACACGCGCTGCTGGAAGCCCTTGGAGAGGTGGCCGATCAGGCGCGAGGCCACGCTCTCCAGGTCGAAGCTGCCGAGCGCCCGGGCCACGGCGTGCCGGGCCGCCTCGCCGCGCAGGCCGCGCGCGCCCGCGGCGAAGCGCAGGAAGGAGCGCACGCCGAGCTCGGAGTAGAGGCGCGAGGTCTCGGCGACGAAGCCCACGCGCGCGTTCACGGCGCGCGCGTCGGTGACGGGGGAGATCCCGTCCACGCGCACCTCTCCCGAGCTCGGCACCAGGTATCCCGTCACCAGACGGATGAAGGTGGTCTTGCCGGCGCCGTTGGCCCCGAGCAAAGCGAAGCTCTCGCCCGCGGTGATCTGGAGCGAGACGGCGTCGAGGGCCACGTGGTCGCCGAAGCGCCGCGTGAGCTCCACGGCCTGGACGCTCGCCCCCGCCCGGGCCGGCGCCCCGGCGTCACCCTCGTCGCTCTCCATGCGTGCCTCCCGCACTACTACGCTGGCGCGTCTCGGTCGGTTTCGCCCGGCTCGCGCCGCTTGCCCGCGCCGGAGCGCGTTCCTACCCTCCGCGCGCCATGGCCGAGTATCGCCCGGCGAACGGTACGTGCGCATGCTGTCGGGCCGCGCTCGGCACCGCGTCGCTGCGTCAAGACGGGCGCTGGTACTGCAGCCCCGCCTGCGCGGCGGGGCGGCCCCAGGCGTCGCGCGCTCCGGCCGTGCCCGAGCCGCGTCTCTACGGCGTGCCCCGTCGCTTCTACCGTGCGCGCCATCCCAAGGAGCTCCGCACCCCCGCGCGGGGCCGCTGAGCCACCGCGCCCCCCGAGCCGGAAACCACTGCGTCTCGGGTATTTACCGGCTCAACTTCTCATGGGTCGCACCGATCAGTCACCTCGGGTTCCGCCTCGCCGAGGCCGGTTACCCCGGGGGAGAACCGGACCGTGTGGCGCACCTCGGTCAGGCTCGGCGGTCTGGCGCTCCTGGCCCAGGGCCTCCAGCTCGGGCTCCAGGTGGTGCTGGCGCGTCGGTATGGCACCGGCGCGCAGGTGGATGCCTACGTGGCGGCGGTCACCGTGCCGCAGCTCGCGGTGGCGTTCCTGGTGGGACCGGGCAGCCAGCTGCTGGTGCCGCTGCTGGCGCGCGAGCACCTGATCGATCGTGCGCGCTACGCGGACGCGCGCAACGCCGCCCTGCTCCTCGTCCTGGCGCTCGGCGTCGCCGCCGCCCTGGCGCTGCTGCTGGCACCCGGCGCCGGCCTGGCGCTGGCGGCGTCGGGGCTGCGCGGCCCCGCCGCCGCCCTCGCTCCGGGCTACCTGCGCTGGGCCGCGCTCGCCCTCCCGGCCGCGGCGCTCACCGCCCATCTGAGCCAGGCGCACCATGCGCGCGGCCGCATGCTGCTGCCCGCGGCCCTGGGCATCGCCAGCGCGGCGGGCCAGCTCGGTGGCTTCCTCGCGCTGCATCCGAGCCAGGGGCTCCGCGCGCTGCTGCTCGTGCAGCTGGTGGGCTCGATGGCGCAGGCGGCGCTGCTGCTCGCGTCCGAGCTCGGGCACGCGCGCGGTCGCATGCGTCTGCGCCATCCCGTCGTGCGCGAGCTGGGACGGCTCGGCCTGCCAATCCTCGTGGTGGCGGTGAACGTGCGCGTGAGCGTCAGCGTGGATCGCCACTTCGCGTCGTTGCTCGGGGATGGGAGCCTGGCGCTGCTCTACTACGCCGAACGTTGGCTCGCGCTGGGCCAGGCGGTGGTGGTGATGCCGCTCGTCACGGTGCTCTACACGCGCCTGGCGCGACGCGCCACGGATGCCGCCGGGACCGGCGCGGCCCTGGCCGGGACGCTCTTCGCGGGCCTTCCCCTGGCGGCGGGGACCTGGGTCGTCGCGCCGGACGTGGCCGCGCTGCTGCTCGGGACGGACGCGGCGAACGCCGCGCGCCTGGCCGCCTGCCTGCGCGCCTATGCCGGCGTGCTCGCGCTGGCCGCCTACGGGAGCCTGCTGGTGCGCGCCTTCTACGTGGCCGGCGACACGCGTACCCCGATGCTTTGGGGAGGTCTCTTCTCCATGGCCACCAATCTGCTGCTCGACGCGCTCGTGGTGCACCGCTTCGGCGTGGCCGGGATCGCGGCGGCGAGCTCGCTGAATGCCGCGCTGGTGCTCGGCATCCTCACCTGGCGCCTGGAGCGCGCCCGGCCGGGCGTGCTCGGGATGGGATGCATCCGCAGCGGGGCGCGTGCGCTCGCGGGCTGTGCCGCCGTCGCGGCGCTGGCCGGAATGCTGGACGCCGCGCTTCCGGGCACGGAGCCGGCCAGCCGTGCGCTGCGCATCGGGTGGCTGCTGGCGCTCTGCCCGCTCGGCTACCTCGTGGTGACGCGCGCCCTCGGCAGCCCCGAGGCGCGCGAGCTGACGGGCCCGTGAGCGCCGCGGCGCCCCGCGTGGCCCAGGTGGTGAGCTCGCTCGGCGTGGGCGGTGCCGAGCGGGCGGCGCTCGAGATCGCGGCCGGCCTGCGCGGACGGGGCTGGGAGGGCGAGCTCGTCGTGGTGCGCCGGGAGCGCGCGGCCGGGCGCGGCGCGGAGCCGCTGCGGGCCGAGGCACGACGGCGTGGGGTTCCGCTGCGCGAGCTCTCCCTCTCGAGCGTGCGGCGGCGCGCCGAACGTGCGGCCGTCACGCGCTTCCTG
>JBFGJV010000134.1:0-8361 GCA_041577015.1 Myxococcota bacterium | reverse complement strand
GGCAGGAAGGGGTCGTGCGGACCCTCGAAGGTGAAGGCGCCGTCGTAGCCGAGCGCCTCCAGGCGCCGCGCCTGCGTGCCGGCCGCGGCGAAGTCCAGCAGCGGCGCGTCCACCTTCATGGCCCGGCGCCGAGCCCGATCAGAACGGGAGGTCGCCGGCGGCGGGTCCCACGCCCCCGGTCTTCGACCAGGCCTCGATGGCGCGCTGGGCGATGCGCCACTGGTGCACCTCGTCGGCCCCGTCCGCGAAGCGGGCCCAGCGCGCCTGGGTGGCCATCTGCGCCAGCGGGGTGTCCTTGGAGTAGCCGAGGGCCCCGTGCACCTGGATGGCGCGGTCGATGATGCGGTTCAGCGCGTTTGCGACGAAGTGCTTGGCCATGGAGACCTCGCTCTTGAAGTCGAGGCCCCGGTCGATCTTGTAGGCGGCGTGGAGCACCATGAGCTTGCACTGGTAGAGCTCCATCGTGCCGTCGGCGATCATCCACTGGATCGCCTGCTTGTCGGCCAGCAGCGAGCCGTGCGCGTAGCGCTTGAGCGCGCGATCGATCGTCATCTCGAGGGCGAGCTGCGCCTGCCCGATCCAGCGCATGCAGTGGGCCAGGCGCGCCGGGCCGAGCCGGTACTGGCCCAGCTTGTGCCCCTGCCCGCGTCCGCCCAGCAGGTTCTGCTTGGGAACCCGCAGATCGGTGATGCGGATCTCGCAGTGGTTGTGGCTGCCGCTCATGGTGTGGATGTCGCGCACCACCTTCCAGCCCTCGGAGGGGATGTCCACCAGGAAGGCGGAGTTGGCCGCCTGGGGCAGCTCCGGGTCGTCCTCCGTGCGTGCAATCAGGATGGCGAACTGCGCGCCCTGGGCTCCCGAGATGAACCACTTGTGACCGTTCACGAGCCAGTGGTCGTCCTTCTCCACGGCGCGCGTCTGGATCAACGTCGGGTCGGAGCCCGCCACCTCGGGCTCGGTCATGGCGAAGCAGGAGCGCGCGCGCCCCTGGCAGAGCGGGCGCAGATACTTCTCCTTCTGCTCCGGCGTCCCCCAGTGGTGCAGCGTGTGCATGTTGCCCTCGTCGGGAGCCTGGGCGTTCATCGCGAAGGGGCCGAAGCGCGTGCGCGCCGCCTCCGCCGAGACCGCCGCCATGGCCACGTGGCCCAGGCCCATGCCGCCGTACTCGGCCGGCATGTGGGGCAGCCACAGGCCCCACTCCCGGGCCGCCTTGCGCATCTGGATCACCTGCTCGACCAGGACCCGGCGGTCGCCCTCGTTCTCCTCGATCACCTTCTCGGCCGGGCGCACCACCTGCTCGCAGAAGTCGCGTACCTTGGCGATCACGAGCTGCAGGTCTTCGGGAAAGCTGAAGTCGATGGCCATGTCACCCTCCGAGCCGGCGGCGGATCTCGAGCTCGACGCGCCAGAGGCGGTCCTGTCCCCAGGCCTGGAAGTCGGGCTCTCCGGCCGGGCCGCGCAGACGGAAGCAGGGTACGCCCCAGAGCCCCAGGCAGAGCAGCTCCTCGCGGTTGGCCTCGAGCTCCGCGCGCCAGCCGTCGTCGCGGTCCAGGTGCAGGAGCGCCTCCTGCCAGGAGAGCCCGGCGCGCTCCGCCACCCGCCGCAGACCGGTGTCGGTTCCGGTGTCGATCCCGTCCGCAAAGGACGCCCGCGCGAACGCCAGCAGCAGGTCCGCGGCCCGGCCGCGCTCGCGCGCCCACGGATAGAGGGAGAAGGCGCGCTCCACCGGCCGCCCCACCGGGTCGCACACCCGTCCGAAGGGGACCCCGGCGTCCTCGGCCTCGCGCCTGGTGTCCCGCACGATGTAGAGCTGCTTCTCCCGGGGCACGGGGAGGCCGCGCATCACCATGGGGAGCACCGGGCGCAGCACCAGATCCACCGGCAGCCGCCGGGGGAGGTCGAACACCCGCTCCATGGCGACGTAGGAGTAGGGGCTCCGCAGGGAGAGGAAGAACTCGAGCGTCACCCGCCCGTGCGGCTGCGCAAGCGGCTCCGGGCTCGGGGTCGGACGCGCGACGATCGGGCGCGGGTCGGCCCCGGGTCGCAGCGCCCCGAGCCCGGCGAGGCGTCGCTCCAGGTGGTGCAGGCGGTCGACGCCCCAGAACCACTCGCCGGCGTGGAAGAACGTGCCGCCCAGGTAGTGTCCGAGCCGGCTGCGCAGCGCGTCGCCGCGCGCCAGGGCCTCCCGGGCCTCGGGCTCGTGGGCGGGCGGATGATCGCGCGCCGCAGCCTCGAGGGCCGGGACGTCCTCCGCCCAGAGCGCGCGGCCCACCCGCAGCGCCACGGAGGCGAACCTCCCCGGCTGGCCCACGCCCGCCAGGATGCGCGTGGCGAGCCGCACCAGCTGAGGATCGGGCTGGTGCCCGCGGTCGGCGAACTCGAGGCCGTAGTGCGGCGCCACGTCGGCAGCGTCCCGGCGCGCGTGGGCCACCAGGCGCCGGCGCTCGGGGGCGGCGGCGTCGGGCGGCGGGCCCACCAGATGGGGAGCCAGCTCCACGTCGTACTTCTTGAGCAGGGGATCCAGCACCTGGACGGCCAGGTGCGCGTAGGGATCGTCGGCCTGGTGGAAGTAGACCACGCGACGGGGCTCGCGCCGCAGCCGGCGTTGCCACTCGGCCAGGCGCCCCCGCGCCGCTCGCGTGCGCGGGCTGGTGAAGGCCGCCACCAGGTGCGGCTCGATCCGACGCCTCAATGACATGGGGAATCCCCTCCGAGGCCCTGGGCGAGCGGGTGGAGCGCCTCGAGCCGGGCGCGGCCGTCGGCGTCCAGCTCCTGCCACGCCCGGCGCAGGTCGAGCCAGACCCGCACCTGGAACGTCTTTACCACGGATCGGAACGGGAGGCCCAGCAGCTCGCCGTCGTAGAGGGCGCGCCCCGCGTCGAAGGCGGCCTCGTTGAAGCGCGTCTCGCCCGCGGCCCGGTGGCGCTCCCAGGCGGCGTGGTTCTGGCGCATGAGCGGCACGAACGTGGTCGCGATCCAGCGCAGCAGCGGAGCCAGGTCTGCGTCCAGCGCCAGCGCTCCGTCCGTCCGGCTCGCGGAGAAGTCGCCGGCGGCCAGACGCTCGAGCCACGCGTGCACGCTGGGGGCGTCCCGGCGGATCCACGCCCAGGCGCTGGCGTCGAGCCGGTTCATGGAGAGCTGGCCGTAGACGCTGGCGTCGGCCAGCGTGAAGCGCTCGCCGAAGAGGAAGGGCTGCGTGCGCAGCACCGGCTCGAGCGCCTCGAGCAGCCCGGCGAACATCCGCTCCAGCAGCGCGTGGGTCGGTGGGAAGCCCGGTCGCGAGGGAGGGCGCAGCCGCCGGGGCAGACCGGGCGCCTGGAACGACGACGGAGCCACGCTGAAGAGGTAGGGGAGCCGGCGCACCTGCCGCGCCTCGAACCAGCGCCGGAAGAGCGGCACCAGCGGCCCGAGCAGGGGACGGAACTCCTGCGCCAGGCGCGCGGCGGCGACGTTGTCGCGGGCGGAGACGACCCAACGGTTGTGATGGACCAGGTAGAGCCCGAGCTCGTCCAGCGCCTCGTCGACGAGCCGGAGCGCGAAGTGGAGGGCGGGATCCTGCGTGGGCAGCAGCGGCGAGTCGCCCGGCCGCTCCCGGTCCAGCCACGCGCCCACCGCCGAGGAGTCGTAGAGGTTCTCGCCGCCCGGACCGAACAGGAACGGAACGGCCGGGAACTCGTCGAGCTCCGTGCGGAGCGGCCACGTGAGGGGCAGACGTCCTCGCACCACGGCGCGCCGCCGCGCGGCGAAGCGCTGCGCCTCGAGGAAGCCCGCCTGCTCGGGAAGCCAGCGCAGGGGGAGACCCGCGAAACGGCAGAGCGCCTCTACCTTGAGCGAGAAGGGCGAGAGCTCCGAGCCCCAGAGCACCCAGCTCAACGGTTGTCCAGGGGCGTGGCGAAGCTGCGGGCCTCGAGGGGGCCCAGGGCGAAGAAGCGATACATGCCGTTGAAGAAGTCCCGGCAGCGCGTGGAGTGCGTGAGGGCGCGTGTGCTCCCGGTGCGTCGCACCTCCTGGCGGAAGCTTCCGTCCGCGAACAGTCGATAGTGCGCCCAGACGCCCGGGTAGTCCTTGGTGCACGCTACCTCGGCGAAGGGCAGCGGTCCCGCCGCCCGGTGCCGACGCACGCGGTTGCGATGGGTGTGTCCGATCAGGACGCCGCGAACCTGGGGATGGCCGCCCACCAGATCGAAGAGACGCAGCGAGTGCTCGGGCTCGAGGCCGATCGTGTTGGGGAAGCGATCGCGGTGCTGGGGCGGCACCGGCTGGTGGTGCATGAAGAGCAGAGTGGGCTGGCGTCGCTCGCGCGTCTCCTCGAGCACGCCCGCCAGCCACGCCAGGCGCTCGCGCGGCAAGACGCCGTGGTGCTCGCCGGGGAGGACGGAGTCCAGCAGCACCAGCCGCCAGCCGCCGAGCTCGAAGGAGCGGGGCGCCGGCGGCTGGCCCAGCAGGGCGTGGCCGTCCACCCGCTCGCCCTCGTGGAGGGCGTAGTGATCGTGGTTGCCCAGGAAGGCATGGATCGGGGCCTCGAAGCGCGCGAAGGCCCGGCCGGCCGCCTCGAACTGCTCCACGCGGCCGCGGTCGGCGATGTCGCCCTTGATCACCACGCAGTCCACGCCGGCCTGGTTCACCTCGGCGATGGCGTCCTCGTTCATGAAGCGCCAGTAGGGGACCTCGGTCTCGTCGGCCCGCAGGCAGGGGAACCCCGGCGCCTCGGGGCCGTAGTCGCCGTCCGCAAGGAGCGTCCCGCCGAAGCGCAGCTCGCCGAAGTGGAGGTCGTTCAGGGTGGCGAAGCTCGCCACCGGCTCGGCGGCGGGCGCGGCGAGGGTCTCGACGACGCCCGGGAAGAAGCGATCCGGCTCGGCCTTCGTTCCATCCGGGAGCTCGAGCGTGATCTCGTAGCGGGTCTCCGGCTCGAGCCCTTCCACGCGGACCAGGCGCGTTCCCGGCATTCCTTCGCTTTGGGCGCGTACCTCACCGTTCAGGCGCACCGCGGCCGGGGCGTCCACCGGGCCGGCCCCATCCGTCACCACGAAGCTCAGCGTGACGCTCGACTCCGTCACACCGAAGAGCTCCGGATCGCGGATCGTGAGCCCCATTGCGAGCTCAGCCTCCGCTTCCGAAGCGGTTCAGCGGGATCTTGAGATACAACACCCCGTTCTCCTCCGGATCCGGCAGGGCGCCGGCGCGCACGTTCACCTGGAGCGACTCCAGCATCAGCTCGGGGACGTCGAGACCCCGATCGCGCTCCTCCCGGAAGGCCACGTAGGTTTCCTTCGCGGTGTGCGCGTCGAGCTGGACGTTGCCGCGCTTCTCCTCCCCCACCGTGGTCTGGAAGCGCATCGGGCGCCCTCCCGGCCGATAGTCGTGGCAGACGAAGAGACGCGTGGCGTCGGGCAGGGCGTAGATGCGCTGGATCGACTCCCAGAGCTCGGCCGCGGAGCCACCCGGAAAATCACAGCGCGCCGTGCCGTAGTCCGGCATGAAGAGCGTGTCCCCGGTGAAGAGCGCGTCCTCGACCTTCCAGGACATGTGGGCGGGGGTATGCCCCGGGGTGTGCATGGCTTCGATCCGCAGCGAGCCGCATTCGAGCTGCTTGCCCTCCTCCAGCAGCACGTCGAACTGGGAGCCGTCCACCGGGAAGTCGGAGCCCAGGTTGTAGACGTCGCGGAAGACGCTCTGGACCGTCCCCACGCCGCTGCCCGTCACCGTACGCGATCCGTAGCGCTCCTTGAACAGCGGAAGCCCCGTCATGTGGTCGGCATGGGCGTGGGTGTCGATCACGTAGGGGACCGAGAGCCCGCGGGCGTCGAGCCAGCTCGCCACCCGCTCGCACGGCGCCCACGACGTGCGCCCGCTCCGCTTGTGGTAGGCACGCACCGGATCGATGACGACGCCGGCCCGCCCGTCGTGGACGACGTAGGTGAGAGTGGACGTGGCGTCGTCGAAGAAGGGCTCGACCTTCAAGAGCTGCGCCGCCGAAGCTTGTCGCGGGCTCGCTCCAGCAGGCCGAGGCCGTCGTTCGGGACGCCCTCGCGCAGGACCGCGATGGGATCGCGCAGGTCGTCCACGTAGCCCAGGGCGTAGGCGCCCCGCGCGTAGCCCATGAGGCGCAGCAGTTGCTCCGGGAGCTCCCGCGCCACCTCCGGCGGGCAGGAGAGGTACTGATTCTCCTCCTGCCGCAGCCAGCCGACCACGTAGGTCATGTTCAGTCCCATGCGGACCGACCGGGAGCGGTTGGCGCCCCCGCCGTGGTAGAGCGATCCCGTGTAGAACAGCGCCGATCCCGCCTCCATCTCGGCGGGCTCGGTGTCCGCCTCGGTGAACTGGAGCCGGTCCTCGAAGCGATGGCTGCCGGGGATCACGCGCGTCGCCCCGTTCTCGGCCGTGAAGTCGGTCATGGCCCAGAGCGTGTTGCACTGCACCTCGTAGCCCCTGGGAAACGGGAAGAAGTCGAAGGCCCACTGGTCGCGGTGGATGGCCTGGGCCGGCTCTCCCGCCCCGATGGCGATCACCTGGGTCAGGTGGAGCTGGAAGTTGGTGGCGTGGGACAGCACGCCCTCGACGATGCCGAGCACGAGCGGCTGCATCACGACCTCGCGTGCCGTGGGCGAGCGGGCGATCAGGCCCCCCGTGCGCCGGGTGTTGCGGCCGCTGAATTCGTCGCGCCCGGGTGCGGTCGCCCGCAGCCAGGGCTCGAGCTCGTCCCGGGCGCGATCCAGCGTCTCGCGCGGGAGCAGCGCGTCCACCACGACGCAGCCGTCGCGCCTCAGCGTCTCGATCACGCGCTCCGGACCCTCCGACGCCTTCAGGTGCTCGACGGGCATGCTCGCTCCCTTCCCTGGGATCCGGGCGCGTGCTCGCCCGGCTTCCAGCCGGACGCGCGCAGATGCTCCCGCGCGAAGCCGAGCGGCTCCTCCTCCAGCGAGGTCGCCATGGTGGCGTTCCAGCGGTTGAGGAAGCCGAAGGTGGCGACGACGGCCACGAGCTCCAGGATCTCCTCCTCGTCGAAGTGGGCGCGCAGCGCCTCGAAGTGCGCTGGTGTCGTCGCCGGCGGCGACGCCGAGGCCTCGCGCGCCAGCGCCAGCGCCGCGTGCTCGCGCGCGTCGAAGAGCGGGCTCGTCTCGAAGCTGAAGGCCGCCGCGATCTTCTCCGGGGACGCACCCTGCCGGTGGGCGCTGTGCGAGGTGTGGGCCTGGCAGTAGCGGCAGCCGGCCGAGAGGCTCGAGACGTAGGCGACGAGCTGCTTGAGCTCGCCGGGAAGACGACCGGGACCCAGCACGTGGCCGACCAGGCCCGCGAAGGCACGCAGCAGCTCCGGGCGCCGGCCCATGGTGAGCATGCTGTTGGGCACGAAGCCCATCACCGCCTCCACCAGCCGGAAGACGGGCTCGAACTCGCCCAGCTCGGCTCGGGCCAGCGGGGAGATCTCCGCCACGGGCAGGGCCTCCTCGGGAGCCAGCCTATCACGCCCCCGCGCGTCACCGGGCCGCGCGGCGGGGGCACCCACCGTCGGACGCTCTGCGCGAGCGGACTTGGCAGCGGGAACGAGCGGAAGCAGGCAGGAGGTGCGCAGCATGCGACGCGTCATGCTCTCCCTGGCATCGGGATGGTTCCTCGTGGCGGCCGGGGCGCCGCCGGCCCTCGCCGTCGAGGGCGAGGCCTGGGACGAGGGGCACATGCGGAGCCGCTATCGGGGGCTCCTGGAGCGCCCGCTTCGGCCCGCGGAGGTGCGCGGAGAGGACCGCTACGGCGCGATCGCCGACGCTCCGGCACGCGCCTCCAGCCGAGTGCCCGAAACGCTGCCCAGCGTCAGCCAGCGCAGCTGGCAGAGCGGCCCGGTGGGAGCCGCCGTGGTCCGACGCCCCAACGGCTTCCAGCGCAGCTTCGTCGGGGGCGGGCGGCGCAGCGGCGCGCCCGGGTCGTCGCTGAGAGGATCGAACTCCCGCGGGGGACTCCGGAGGCAGGGCGGCCGCTGACGGCCGACGCCGGGCTCACGCCTGTAGATCCACCAGGCGCCCGAGGCTCGATGCCCCCCGTCGCGCCGCGAGCTCGCCCTGGAGCGCCTCCACCGTCGCGCGGAGCGCGACTGCGAGCCCGCGCGCCCCGTCGGCCTCGTCTCGGAACAGGAAGTCCTCGAGCGCATCGAGGTCCGTCCGCGCCGCGCGGTCGAAGCGCGCAGCGTCGAGGCGGAACACGCCCCGAACGACCTCCTCGAAGCGGAAGTCCACCCCCAGGCCCGAGCGCAGCGGCGATGCCGAGGCGGCGTCGAAGAGGTCGGCGTAGGTGGCGGCGACGGCGCCGCGGAGCCGATCCCGCACGCCCTCGAGCGTGGTGTCGTCGGCGCCGAAGCCGCGACGGAACAGC
>JBFGJV010000133.1:0-8364 GCA_041577015.1 Myxococcota bacterium | reverse complement strand
GCGGGCTGCGCCCGCGGGCCCTCGGAGCATGCGCACTCGCGTGCGAAGCTCGAAGCTCAGAGATCCACCGGCTTCAGCGTCTTCCGCTTGTTGCCGAGCGCGCGCTGCTCGGCCTCGGAGATCATGTTGCGAACGTGCTTGTCGAGGGCCGAGTAGAAGTCGCCGCCAACGTTGCACTTCCTGACGGCCGCCTTGGTGCGGGACTTCGAGATGATCAGCTCGGCCGAGCCACGCGACGTGCGCCGAGCCGCCTTTTTCCTTCTCGCTGCCATCGTTCCCCCCTCGCATCGCGCCGCGTGGCGCGACGGGTGCTCGGCGCGAAGTGCGCCGGTTTTCCGGACCGGCGCATCATACGGGTTCCCGCCCGGAAACGGAAGGGGCGGGAGGGCGCTTTTTGGGCGTTCCGGGGCCCTCGGGCGGCTGCCTGTGGTATCCAAGGTGCGGCCCCGGCCGGGGCGCCCGAGGAGGATGCCATGCGCGACGCCATGCTGCGGCGGCCCCTGACCGAGGTCGCCGGTCTGCTCTCCCGACGCGAGCTCTCGCCCGTCGAGCTGATGGACGCCACGCTGGCGCGGATCGACGCCCTCGACGAGCGGCTGAACGCCTTCACGCGGCTGCGGGACGCAGAGCTGCTGCGGGCCGAGGCGCAGGCGGCGGAAGCGCGCATCGCGCGGGGTGAAGGGCGTCCCCTGGAGGGCGTCCCCCTGGCGGTGAAGGAGCTGGAGGACGTAGCCGGGCTCGTGACCTCGCACGGCTCCGTTCCGTTCCGGGACGCCGTGGCGCAGTCCGACTCGATCCAGGTGGAGCGGCTACGGGCGGCGGGCGCGATCGTCGTGGGCAAGACGAATTCGCCCGAGTTCGGCTACACGGCCATCACGAAGAACCTGCTCTTCGGCGTGACGCACAATCCCTGGGACGTGACGCGGACGCCCGGTGGCTCGAGCGGCGGAGCGGCGGCGGCGATTGCGGGCGGAATGGTGACGCTGGCCACGGCCAGCGACGGCGGCGGCTCGGTCCGCATTCCGGCGTCCTTCACGGGGTGCTTCGGTCTGAAGCCGAGCTTCGGTCGCATTCCGCACGGGCCCCAGGAGCTCTGGCCCATGGACGACACGCGCTGTCACGGGCCGCTCACGCGCACCGTCGAGGACGCGGCCCTGCACCTGGACCTCGTGGTCGGACCCCACCGCCTGGATCCGAACTCCCTGCCCCATCCGGGCCTCTCCTATTGCGAGGTGCTCGAACGCTGTCCGAAGCGCTTGCGCTTCGCCTTCTCGCCCGATCTCGGCTACGGCGTGGTGCAGTCCGACGTGGCCGAGCGCGTGGCCGAGGCCGCGCTGGTCTTCGAGAAGCTCGGACACTCGGTGGAGAGCCTCTCGGGCGGACCGCCGGAGCCGGGACGCGACTGGGGGCTGATCGGCGCCTTCGAGCTGCTGGGTCTCCTGGGCCCGCTCCTGCCCAAGCACGAGGGCGAGTTCGGTCGGGCGTTCCTGCACGGGGTGAAGCAGGGCGCACGCATGACCCCGGAGCGCTACGCGGAGTTCCGGCGCCGACGCCAGGAGCTCGGCCGCTGGTGTGCGGAGGTGTTCGAGAGCTACGACCTGCTGCTGACGCCCTCGGTTCCCTTCGATGCGCCCCCGGCCAAGGGACCGCTTCCCGCCGAGGTGGAGGGGCGACCCCAGCCGGCGGCGAACGTGGGAAGCTTCTCGATGCCCTTCAACCTCTCCTGGCATCCTGCGGCGAGCGTTCGCGCCGGCCTTTCGCGAGCTGGGCTTCCGGTGGGGCTCCAGATCGTGGGACCGCGCCACCGCGACGACCTGGTGCTGCAGACCGCCCGAGCCTACGAGCGGGCCCGACCCTGGGCCGACGACTGGCCGGAGCCGGCCAGCACGCGCTGAGCCAGGTCCGGAAGCAGCCGCTCCAGCGGAGTGGAGAGCTTCCAGCTCGCCTCGGCGTCGAAGGGCGTCTCGGAGGCGGTCAGGATCGCGGTGGCCGCGCCGGCGCTTCGGGCGGCAGGGAACATCCCGTTGATCGGGCCGACGACCAGCGAGGTCCCGATCGCGACGAAGAGATCGCAGGCGGCCGCCTCCCGCATCGCGCGCTCCAGGTCCTCGGCCACCAGACTCTGGCCGAAGGAGATCGTGGCCGGCTTCCAGAAGCCGCCGCAGGAGCAGCGCGGCACCGCCTCGCCCGCCTCCCACTGGGCCTGACCGACCGCGCGCGGCGCACGCCGCCCGCACGACAGGCACGCCACCTCGGAGTCGGTGCCGTGGATCGTGACGAGCCGCTGGCGTGGAAAGCCGCTGCGCTCGTGCAGCCCGTCCACGTTCTGGGTCACGAGCAGGGAGACGCACCCGCCCCGGGCCAGCCGCGTGAGCGCCTCGTGGGCCGGGTTCGGCCGCGCGGAACGAACCAGCTGCCAGGTCTCGCCCTTGTAGCGCCAGTAGGCCACGCGCGACTCGTGCCGCGCCACGAACTCCGGCAGCGGAACCGGCTGGTAGCTCTCCCAACGCCCGCCGGGCGAGCGGAAGTCCGGGATGCCCGAGGCGGTGGAGATCCCGGCCCCGGTGAGCACTACCACGCGCTCGGACGCGCGCCAGCGCGCCGCAACCTGCGCGACCTCTCCCACGAGACCGGTCAGGACGACCTCGACATCCGGTCAGGGCCGGGCTTCGAGGGTCACCGCGCGCACGCTCTCGGTGAGGATGCCCAGCAGACGCTCCAGGTCCGGGTCGGGGATGGTGAGCGAGGGCGTCACGTAGACCACGTTGCCGAGGGGCCGCAGATAGGCGCCGCGCCGCCGCGCCTCCTCGAAGACGCGCCAGCCGGCGTGCGCCAGATAGCCGGCCTCGCCCTCGAGATCGAGGGCCCCCACCATGCCGAGGGAGCGCACGCGCGCCACCCCGGGCAGGTCGGCCAGCGCCTGGAAGGCGCGCGCGATGCGGGCGGCTTTGGGCTTGGCACGCTCCAGGACGCGCTCGTCCTGGAAGACGCGCAGCACCTCGAGCGCCACGGCGGCGCCCAGGGGATTGCCGCAGAAGGAGTGTCCGTACCAGAAGGCGCGCTCCGGCTCGCCCAGGAAGCCGGCGAAGACGCGCGGCGTGGCGAGCGTCACTGCCATGGGGAGCATCCCTCCGGAGAATCCCTTGGCGGAGCAGAGCAGGTCGGGCGCGACGCCCGCGTGCTCGCAGGCCCACATCAGCCCGGTGCGTCCGTAGCCGGTGAAGACCTCGTCGAGCACCAGGAAGACGTCGTGGCGATCGCAGAGCTCGCGCGCCGCGCGCAGGTAGGCGGGATCGTAGACGCGCATACCCGCGGCACCCTGCACCAGGGGCTCGAGCACCACGGCCGCCACCTCGTCGCCCTCGCGCTCCAGGCACCGGGCCAGGGCCGCGACGGCCTCCTCCGTCTCCACCGCCGGGTCACCCGGCGAGGCGACGTGGCGGCACGGCGCCAGGACGCTCTCGAACGGGCGGCGGAACACCTCGACCCCGCCCAGCGCCGCGACGCCGAGCGTCTCGCCGTGGAAGGCGCCCTCCAGCGCCACGAAGCGCCGCCGCTCGGGGCGTCCGTTCTGGGCCCAGTACTGGAGCGCGAGCTTGAGGGCGACCTCCACCGCGGTGGACCCGTCGTCGCTGAAGAAGGCGTGCTCGAGACCCGCGGGCGCCGCGGCGCAGACCGCCTCGGCCAGCTCGGCCGCAGGCGCGTGCGTGATCCCTGCCAGGGCGGTGTGGCAGAGGCGGTCCGCCTGTCCCTTCAGGGCCGCCACCAGGCGCGGGTGGTTGTGGCCCAGCGTCGACACCCACCAGGAGGCGTTGCCGTCCAGGTACTCGCTCCCGTCCACGTCCACGAGTCGCGAGCCGGAGGCCCGCTCGATCACGAGCGGATCCACCGAGCGGCGGTAGTCCTCCATGGGCGTGTAGGGGTGCCAGAGCCGACGCTTGTCCAGCTCGACGATGCGCGCGCGTTCCGGCTCGGACACGTCTACAGCGCGAGCTCGGCCAGGGCGCGCAGCGCCTCGGGCTGCCCCGCCCCGATCAACATCGTCTTCACCGGGGAGGCCTTCCACGCCTCCAGCCGCTCGGCGATGCGCTCCCGCGGCCCGACCAGCGCCACCCCGTCCACCAGGGCGTCCGGCACCGCCGCCATGGCCTCGGCCTTCTTCCCGTCCAGGTAGAGGTCCTGGATCTTCCGGGCCTCCGCCTCCCAGCCGAGGCGCGTGGCGTACTCGTTGTAGAAGTTCTTGTTGCGCGCGCCCATGCCCCCGATGTAGAGCGCGAGCATGCCCTTCACGGGCATGCGGCACTTGTCCACGTCGTCACCCATCACGCAGGTGACGAAGGGCGCCACGTCGAAGTCGTCCAGGCTCTTGCCGCCTCCGGCCTCGGCGAAGCCCGCCTCGAGGTGGGGCTGGAAGTAGTCCCAGCGCTCCGGGTTCATCCACACCGGGATCAGTCCATCGGCCACCTCGGCGCTGCACGCGATGCCCTTCGGCCCGATCGAGGCGGTGTAGATCTCCAAATCCGCGCGGCCGTGCAGGATGCTCTTGAGGGGCTTGCCGAGGCCGGTCGCACCCTCGCCCCGGTACGGAATCTCGTAGTGGACGCCCTTGTGCTCCAGGGGCACCTCGCGGCGGAGGATCTGCCGCACGATCGAGATGTACTCGCGCGTCCGCGTGAGCGGCTTCCCGTACGCGACGCCATGCCAGCCCTCCACCACCTGGGGGCCGGAGGGTCCGAGGCCCAGGATGAAGCGGCCGCCGGAGAGCGCGTCCAGCGTCATCGCCGTCATGGCCGTCATCGCGGGCGTGCGCGCGGGCATCTGCATGATCGCCGTCCCGAGGCGGAGCTTGCTGGTACGCGCGGCGATGTAGGCCAGCGGCGCCACGGCGTCCGACCCGTAGGCCTCGGCCGTCCAGACCGAGTCGAAGCCCAGGCGTTCGGCCTCCAGGATGAGATCGAGGTTCAGAGCGTACTTCGAGCCGGAGTAGCCGGTGGTGAGGCCGAGTCGCATGAGAGGACTCCTTGCGCGAGGGGCGCTCGTGGCGGGTGCGAAACGAATTCGAGCCTACTCGGCCCCGGGTTCGGCGTCGAGGGGCAGCTCGACCACGAAGGTGGTGCCCTCGCCGGGCGCGGAGCCCACCAGCATGCGGCCGCCGTGTCGCTCCACGATGCCGTGGGAGAGCGAGAGCCCGAGTCCGGTGCCCCGCCCCACCTCCTTCGTGGTGAAGAAGGGCTCGAAGATGCGCGCCTGGAGCTCGGGAGGAATGCCGGGGCCGTCGTCGTGGAACTCGAGTCGCACGCCTCCGGGGAGTGGGCGGGTGTGGATCCGGATCGTGCCGCCTCCCTCCAGCGCGTCGCAGGCGTTCATGAGCAGGTTCAGGAACACCTGGTTCAGCTGTCCGACGAAGCAGCGCACGCGCGGGAGCTGGCCGTAGTCACGCTCGACACGGATGCCCTCTTTGAGGCGCGGCTGCATCAGGGTGAGCGTCTTCTCGATCTCCTGGTGCAGATCCACCTCGGCCAGGTCTGCCTGGTCCATGCGCGAGAAGGTGCGCAGGTCCTTCACGATCTTCTTGACGCGCTCGGTGCCCTCGCGGCTGCGGCTCAGGAGCTTCGTGATGGAGTCCTCGAGGCGCGCGGTGTCGTCCCCGCGAGCCCGCGCCTCCATGAGCCTTTCCACGTATTCCTTCAGGAGCTGCAGGTTGGCGTGGACGAAGCCGATCGGGTTGTTGAGCTCGTGGGCCACGCCCGCCACCAGCTGCCCGAGCGAGCGCATCTTCTCGCTGTGGACGAGCTGCGCCTGGGCCTCGTGCAGCTCGTGCGTGCGCGTCTCCACGCGTGCCTCCAAGGTCTCGTTGAGCTTTGCGATCTCGTCGAAGGCCCGCGCGTTCTCGATGGCGATGGAGCTCTGGTTCGCCAGCGTGCGCAGGAGCTGTCGGTCGTCCCAGGTGAAGCGCTCCCCGGTGAGCTTCGGAGAGACCGCGATGGCGCCCAGGAGCTCTGCACCGAACAGGATCGGGACCAGGAGCTCCACCTCCAGGGTGTCGAAGACGTCGCGGCACGTCTCCCGACGTTCGGGGTCCGAATCGGCATCGAAATCGGAGCGGGCCAGCTCCTGACGACCCGCCTGGAGGCGGGCGCAGATGGGGTGGGTGAGCGGGACGCGCACCTCCAGCGCCTCGGGGTCCCATTCCCCGCGCGACGCCGAGACGGCCAGGCCCTCGCCCTCCGGATCCTGGAGCATCACCAGCGCCCGATCGACCCCCATGGTGTCGGTGAGCGCCACGAGGATGCGATCCACGATCTCCTTGGTGGAAAGCATCGAAACCATCGCTTCGGAGATCTCGCGCACGGCCTCCCGGTAGAGCGAGCGATCGCGATCGAAGACCCGGTCCACCACGCGCTGCAGCCGGTTGCGGAGCGGATTGAAGGCGAGGATGGCGAAGAACAGGAAGACGACGTGGAACCAGGGCGAGCGGGCGTTCAAGGGGAACTTGCCGGCGATCGCGTCGGCAAAGACGATCAGGAAGGCGTACAACCCGGTGATCGCCAGGGTGCTGGCACCGTGGGCCACCGAGGAGCGCGCTACCGCCCGGATCTCGAACAGCTGGCGTCGCACGATCCCGTAGCCCACGGCCACCGGAAACAGCACGCACCACAGGAAGGCCAGGTACCAGGGCAGCGAGGTCTGGAGCAGGTTCTGCGCCACCAGCACCGCGAGGACCGGGACGAAGCTCACCAGCGCGCCGTAGAACATGACGTCCGCGCGAGCCGCCTGGGTGGTCTCGCGCAGGTGGCGACGCTGCCGCGCGCCGAGACCGAAACAGAGCAGACCGAGCCCTACCGTGAAGTAGAAGGCCGCGGTCTTGAACGTGCCCGGAGGCACCCCGAACGGCCCCTCGGCCAGGGCCAGCGCACCCAGCACGAGGGCCGCGGCATAGAGCGACGGGCGCAGCCAGGGGCGGCGCACGACCCAGTCCGCATCCACCGGATACAGCGTGAAGAGGTGGAATACGGTGGCGCCGATCAGCGGGATGCTGAGCCAGGCGACGGCCCAGGAAGGCCCGCCCACGGGACGTGCCACGAAGAGGTCCGCGGCCATCATCGCGCAGAAGAGCAGCAGCGCCCACGACTCGCTGCGGCCGGGACGCAGGCGCCAGACCACGAGACCCGTGGCGAGATAGACCAACCCCACCAGGGGCAAGGTGAGCGACGCAAAGGCCAGCAGCGGAAGCGAGATGCTCCGGCGCGTCACCGAAGGCAGCGATACCTCGCGCTCGCGACCGTCCTGGCTGCGGATGCGATAGCGGTTGACGCGCCCGGGCTCGAAGTGCTTGGCCTGGAGCAGCATCGCGGCGTCCACGGAGCGGCCGTCGATGCGGAGCACCCGGTCTCCGGGCTCGACGCCGGCCGCGGCCGCGATCGGGCTCACGTGCTGGATGCGCCAGGGGTCGCTGGCGAAGCCGGCCAGCAGGAACGGCGGATGCTGGGCCTTGTCGGCGCTCACCCAGCCGTGCACGGAGGAGACCAGGGCGAGCCCCGCCCACGCCACCGCCAGGAACGCGGTGACGCGGCGAAGGCGCAGCGTGGCCAGCGGCTTCATGACCGGGCAGGGTAGCGCCGGAGGCGCAAGGCAGGCGGTGTGAGCGAGGTCCCGAGCTAGCGGGAGCCTTGGGAAGCCTCGAACAGGAGCCGGGCGTGCTCCAGACGCACGGGATCTCCGCCGTAGTTGTAGCCGTTGCCGTTGAGCACCACGATCTCCTGCTCCGTGTCCCCGGACC
This sequence comes from Myxococcota bacterium, assembly GCA_041577015.1. Lineage (GTDB taxonomy): Bacteria > Myxococcota_A > UBA9160 > UBA9160 > PR03 > JBFGJV01. The sequence continues at coordinate 584 of JBFGJV010000133.1, read as the reverse complement.
CGCGAGCGGCGAGCCGCTGCGTCAGTTCGGCCAGGGAGAGGCGGCGGCCGGCGGCGCCCGCCGCGCTCGCCTGGCAGCTGGGTCCGGCCTGGTTCCAGTCCGTCGCCGCCGTCCGCGTATCCGATGACTCGGCGTGGCCGTCGGCGGCCGGGCGCAACACGCCAAACGCCAGGAGCAGGGGCACGCCCAGCGCCAGCACCAGAGCGAGATGTCGGGGCTTCATCCAGCGAGCCATGGGCGCCTCCGTGGTACCCTCCTCTCGGTCTTCAGGGGACTTATCGACCGGATCGGCACCGGGCTTGACGAGGCGCCGGGCCGGGGAGCGCCGGACTCGCTGTACAGCTGCCGCAGGGCTGCGCGACGGCTGCGGGTCAGCTGCGCAGCGGCGTTCCGGAGCAGGAGGCGACGGTGCACGCACGGGTGCTGGATCGGGAGCGATCACTGCTGCTGGTGATCGACCTCCAGGAATCCTACCGGGGCAAGCTCCGCAACGAGGAGACCGTGGTGGCGGCCGCGAGCCGTCTGCTCCAGGCGGCCTCTGTGCTCGGCCTGCCGGTGCTGCTCAGCGAGCAGTATCCGAAGGG
>JBFGJV010000132.1:0-8387 GCA_041577015.1 Myxococcota bacterium | reverse complement strand
GTGGCGCTCGGGGCGCCGCCCGGCGCCCCGGGCTGGCGGCTCCTGGTCCGCGACGCCGAGGACGGCTTCGCGGGCACGGTCACGCTGCGCGATCGCGCGCTCTCGGTCTCGGCCAGCCTCGGCCAGTGGACCGAGATCGCGGGACGCCGTTACGGGCACGTTCTCGATCCGCGCAGCGGCACGCCGCTCGTGCGCCATCGCGTGACGGTGGTGGCGGCTAGGAGCGCCGCGGAGGCGGAGGCGTGGAGCACGGCCCTGCTCGTGCTTCCGGCGGAGCAGGGTCTGGTCCTCGCCGAGGCGAAGCCGGGTATCGAGGCGCTGCTCCTCGAGCCCGGGGCGTGGCGGCGGGAGACCTCTGGGTTCCGCTCCGCGACCGGCTTCGAGCCGCTTCAGGCTCCTTCCTCGACCCAGGCCTCGAGATCCTCGGGAAGCTCGTAGCGGTCGTCGGCGATGCGTCCCGCCAGGGCGCCCATGTTGGCCTGGAACATCTCGTCGAAGTGTCCCTCGATGCGCGGGCTGAAGAGGCCGATGGCCCGCAACGTCGGGATCACGAAGCCGCGCACCGGACCGAGACGTCCGCCGGTGCGTCGGAGCTCGGCCTGGATCACCTCGCGCTCGCCCTGGATCCGCTGCACCGCCTCCTGCACGTCGATTCCCGCCTCGGCCCAGATGCCGAGCACGCTGTCGCGCATGGAGAGGCCCGTGCGCGAGTCCACCAGTTTGCGGGCGGCCTCGAAGGCGAAGTCCTCGATCTCGGCGCGTTTGGCGTCCGAGACCGTCGGCACCACGGCGGAGAGGTACTTGATCCCGTAGGCCGTGTGGCGCGCCTCGTCGCGCGAGACCCGGGTGAGGAGGTCCCTCAGCAGCGGCTCCTCGCTCTTGTTGCGCATGTCGCGGAAGCTGTAGAGGGCGATCCCCTCGGTCACCACCTGCATGCCCACGGCCTTGAGCATCCAGTCGTCGGTGGCCAGGACCGCGTCGAGCAAGCCCTTGAGCGCCGGCGCGATGGGATGCACCTCGTCGAGCTTGCGGATGTAGGCGGCGAAGACCTCCACGTGCCTCGCCTCGTCGAGCGTCTGCGTCGAGGCGTAGTACTTGGCGTCCATGTGCGGCACGGCGCTGACGAGCTGGGCCGCCACCATCAGCGCGCCCTGCTCCCCGTGCAGGAAGTTCGACAGCATGAAGGCGGCGCTGCGCCGCGACACCTCCCAGCGCGTGTCCCGGGGGAGCGACTTCCAGAAGCGGGTGGTCTGGATCGGAAGGCCACCCACCGAGAAGGTGCGGGAGAAGCCCTCGCGGTCGATGTCGCGTTCCCAGTCCAGGTCGCGCAGCGCGATCCACTGCCGCTCCAGCGCATTGGCGTAGAGGGTGCGCAGCTCGTCGATCTCGGGCTCGTAGTTCCAGTTGTAGACCGCGTCGAGGGCGGAGCGGACGGAGTCGTTCGGGACGGGGTGCTTCGGAGAGAGCTCGGTCGCCACGGGGCCTCCTCGGGCGCTGCGCTGCCAGTGTACCCAAATGGGGGGGATCTCAGTCCTCGAGCACGACGGCCACCGGGAGCTCGTCGCGATCGTCCGGAGGCGGGGGATGATGCGCGGCGAGGATCTCCCCGCAGCGTCGCACGGCCGCCTCGAGGCCCCGGGCGGCGTCCCCGCTGCGCAGGCCCTCCACGGCCAGGCGCACGATCTCCTCCCAGCTCTCGCCCTCGGTCAGTGCCCGGTCGATGCCTTCGTCCGCGAGCACGACGACCCGGCGTTCCAGCAGCGTCACGAAGACGAGAATCCCGGTTCGGTGGGCGGTGCGCGTGAGGCCATGCTCCGCGAAGGCGCGCCTGGCGCGCCCGGCCACGCGGGTCTCCACCAGGTCCGGCGGCAGCAGACGACGACGCACCGGATCGAGGCGGGCCGCGCCGTGCCCGGCGAGGAGCGCCGCCGCCTGCGCCGTCAGATAGACCCAGGCCGGGAGTGGCGGCGCGAGGAGCCAGAGGCCGAGGAAGGCCAGCGCCGCGAGCGCCACGCCGAGTCGCCAGCCCGCGCTCCCGTACTCGTCGCAGGCGTGCACCACGACGACCACGATCTCGCCGGCCGTGCCTCGCTCGGCCTCGAGCACGGCGCGCTCGAGACGCAGGCGATCCGCGGGATCGAGCAGCTGCGAGGGCTTCACGGTGCCGCCGAGCCTAGCGCCCCAAGAAGCAGTCCCACAGCAGGACGCGGAACGCACGAGCGACCCGCGCGCAGAGGAACGCAGTGGCCGCTCGGGAGGAACGCAATGGCCGGTTGCTGTGTCGGCTCGGAATCGGCCACGGAGCGGAAGGAAGGGATCCCCATCGAAGCTCCGTCGGGACCGGGTCCGCGATCGCGACGAACTCTAGCCGCACAGCGTGACGAATCCGGTCGCACGCAAGACGCTCTTCGGGCGCCGAGGTGTGACCCGATCCGTCACGACGCTCGCCTAGACTGCTCTCGTCGATCGCGAAGTCTCCTCACCCCCGGTCCCGAGCGAGGCTTCCATGCGCATGCGACGGCCCTTCCTGGCCGCGCTCGCGACGCTGCGCGGGCGCGATGCGGACGGGCGTCTGCGCGAGCTGCTGGCCCGGCGGGCGCGGCTCCGGCCCCAACTTGCCGCCCTGGCCGAGGCGATGGTGAGCCGCCGCGGCTACGAGGCGCTCGGCTTCCGCTGCCTCGGCGACTGGAGCCGCGAGCGCATCGGCGTGGGCGGCCGCGCCGTGCGCGAGTGGGCGCGCGTGTGGGGAGCGCTTGGTGGCCTGCCCTTGCTGCGGCGGGCGGTCCTGGCCGGAGAGATCTCCTGGACGGTGGCGCGGAAGGTCGTGGGCCTGGCGACGCCCGAGAACGAGGCGGCGTGCCTCGAGACGGTGCGGGGCCGCACCGTGCGCGCCGTGGAGACGCTGCTCCGTGCGGTGAAGGCGGGCGCAGGATCGGAAGACGAGGATGGGCTCGAGCGCGTGGCCGTCCGGATCGAGTGCGCGCCGGAGCTGCTCGCGCGCTGGCACGCCGCCCTCGAGCTGGCCCGCCGCGTCGCGGGCGAGGAGCTCCCGGTCTGGGAGGCGGCCGAGGCCATCGCCGCCGAGGCGGCGGCGTCCTGGGGGAGTCCGGAGGTGGGCCCCGCTACGGCGCCTGCACGGCGCACGCCCGTTGCGGAGCCCGACCGCGCCGAGGGGCTTCGCGCCCGCCGCTGGCCCGGCCTGCGCTGGGGTGGGATGGGCGATCCCGTGGACGAGCCCGAAGCGCTCGCGGACGCCTCCCCGCGCTCGCTCGACCGCCAGTTCCGAGCGGCCATTGCGTTCCTCCAGCGCGTGGACCTCGAGCTCGGGCGCCTGCTGCGCCAGCTCCTGGATCGCCGGCTCTACCGGGAGCTCGGCTTCGCGAGCTTCGAGGAGTACGTCCGCGAGCGCCTGGACCTCGCTCCCCGCACCGCCCGGCGGCTGGTGCGCATCGCCCGCGCGGAGCTCACCGCACCGCGAGTGGCCAGTGCGTTCCGCGAGGGCCGCATCACGCTGCTCCAGGCCGAGGCGCTGCTGCGCGGCGCCGGGACGGTGGAGGAGGCGCTGGGCGTGACGATTCGCAAGCTCCAAGAGGGCGTGAAGCCCAGGCTCGAGTTCCACGCTCCACCCGAGGTCGCGTCTCTCTTCCAGGCCATGGTCTTCGCGTTCGGCCTCGAGCGGGTGCTGGAGCACGCCATCGCGAGCTGGCTCCAGGCGGGGCGGGCCTTCCGGGACTACGCGGACTTCGAGCGCGACGGCTGGCGCTGCACGGTGCCGGCGTGCAGCGCGCGGCGCAATCTCCACAGCCACCACGTCGTGTGCCGCTCGGCGGGGGGCCCGGACGTGCCCGCGAACCGCACCACGCTCTGCGCCTGGCACCACCTGCGCGGCGTGCACGAGGGGAGGATCGTGATCCGCGGGCGCGCGCCCGAGGCGCTCCTCTACCGCCTCGGCGTGGGATGGTTCCGGTCGGGCGATCGCGTAGCTCACCAGCTCCCGGAGGCGCCGCCGCCTCCGAATCCGCCGCCCCCGCCGCGAAAGTCGCCGCCTCCGCCGCCGCCGCTCCAGCCGCCCGAGTAGTCACCGAAGCGCCCGCGTCCCGAGCCGGGGGCGGTGGCCAGCCAGCCGACGAGCGCACCGGCACCGAAGGCGAGCGCCGCCCAGGGCAGCAGGCGCAGCCAGAAGTAGGTGATCCCCGCGCCCACGGCTCCGGCCACCAGGGCACCCATGGCCCGACGCTTCGCGCGCGCGAAGGGCGTCGCCACGAACGACGCCAGGATGGACGAGAAGATGAGAGTCGAGATGGGATCCGCGCCGGCTCCCCCGCTCCGGGGCCGGCGGGCGAGCGGGATCGCCTCGCCGCGCGCGGCCTGCATCAGCGTCTCGACGCCGGCCTCGATCCCGCCGCCGAAGTCGCCCGCGCGGAAGCGCGGGAACATCCGGTCTTCCAGCACGCGCTTCGCGATCACGTCCGGAACGACGCCTTCGAGCCCGTAGCCCACCTCGATCCGGGCCTCGCGATCGCCCGGCACCACCACGACCACGATTCCGTTGTCGAGCCCCTCGTGACCGACCGCCCAGGTCTCGGCCACGCGCAGCGAGAAGTCCTCGATCGGCTCGCCGGCCAAGGTGGGAACCGTGAGTACGACGATCTGGTGGCTGGTCTCGGCCTCGAAGGCGGTGAGGCGGCTCTCCAGGTCGCGCTCGCGCTCGGGCGGCAGCACGTCCGCCTGGTCGATCACCCGCCCGATGAGGGCCGGGACCTCCAGCGTGGCCCGGGCGGGCAGGGCGAAGGCGAGAGCCGCGAGCCCGAGCAGCGCGGCTCGGCTCAGAACTTGACCTCCGGCGGCTCCTCGGTGCCCGGGCGCGCCTCGAAGGTGGGCCGCACCTCCGCGCCGAGCAGGAAGCGCGCGGTCAGATTGGTGGGGAAGAAGCGCACCAGCTTGTTGTACCCCGCCACAGACTCGATGTAGCGCTTGCGCGCCACGGCGATGCGGTTCTCCGTGCCCTCGAGCTGGGCCTGGAGGTCGCGGAAGGCCTGGGTGGCGGTGAGCTGCGGATACCGCTCCACCACCACCAGCAGCCGCGCGAGCGCACTGGAGAGCTCGCCCTGGGCGGCCTCGAAGCGGGCGAAGGCCTGCGGGTCCTCCAGCAGCTCGGGTCCGGCCTGGATGCCGGTGGCCTGGGCGCGGGCCCTGATCACCGCCTCCAGCGTCTCGCGCTCGAAGTCCGCGGCTCCCTTCACGGTGGCCACCAGGTTCGGCACGAGGTCGGCTCGGCGCTGGTACTGGTTGCCCACCTCCGCCCACGCCGCCTTCACGGCCTCGTCCGCGCCCTGGATCGTGTTGTAGCCGCAGCCGGAAACCGCCAGACAGGCCGCGAGCAGGATTCCGGCGCACCGCGCCCGTCCCATGAGGAGCCCTCCCGTGGCAGGGCGAGCAGTCTAACCGACCCGGGGCTCAAGCGGCGCGGCCCGGACTCCGATCCAGCTTCCATGGCGCGCCAGAAGGACCTCTCCTGCCCGGTCTGCCAGGCCGACATGCCGCTCTCGGGCGACGAGAAGAACGGCGAGGAGGTCTTCTGTGCCTACTGCGGCGCCCCCTGCAAGGTCCAGCGCGACGGCGACGACGAGATCGAGCTGGAAGAGGACTTCTAGCTAGGGCAGGAAGCGGTCGGCGTGCTCCAGCTTGCGGGGCAGGTACTCGTCGATCACGTAGTTGAGGCCCCACTTGGCGAGCGCCTGCTGCTCGGCGCGCACGCCCATCTTGATCAGCTGCTCGAGCGCCTGTCTCCAGGGCTTGTGGCGTTGGAAGAAGGGATCGTTCTTGAGCGCGTCCTTGGCGCGCTTCACGTCCACGTCCTTGAGCGGATGGGTGGGGAGCTCGTAGTCGCGGATGTCCTGGGGCGTCACGCCCAGGAAGCGCGCCGTGGGCACGCAGAAGAAGCGGTTGATGTGGGCGGACGAGCCGGAGCCCACCTTGATGGTGCGGTAGATGTTGGCGATGCCGTAGGGATCGCAGTCCACGAAGGCGTAGACCGGCAGACCGTGCTCGTCCGCCAGGCGTCGCACGAAACGACGCACCGAGCGCGTGGGGACCCCACCCATCTCCACCAGGATGCAATTGGCCCGCTCCCAGAACCGGTGGGACTGGAGGCGCTGGAACATGCCGCCCGTCTCGATCAGCAGCACGAAGGCGGCGCTGGTCTCGAAGTCCAGCTCCTCCACCGAGGAGGGCACCGAGTAGGCGCCGGAGCCGAAGGAGGAGCAGTCGATGCGTGCCACGCGGCCCGTGGAGTCCCGGTCGATCACCACCAGAGGGCCGGACACCGAGCCGCCGTGCTCCTCCGGGTAGAAGCGCAGCTGCTCGCGGGCCACCTGGTGCACGCTGAAGAGCGCCTCGATGTCGTCCATCACGGTATCCGACTCCGTCTGCTCGTCGAACTTGCACTCGTCCCAGTTCTTGGAGATGTAGTAGGCCTCCCGCTTGGTGGCGAAGTCGTTGCCGGAGATCAGCTCCTTGGAGAGCGCCATCATCCGCAACGTCTGGGCGAAGTTCTTCACCGTGTTCACCGAGAGCGTGCGCACCTTCATCTGGCGCCCGATCTCCAGATAGCCGCGGTCGTTGCTGTAGGAGACGTTCGACAGCGCCCGCACCGGCAGGCGTAGGTCGGGCCGCCCACGCTTCTGGATCGTCTCGTGGACGCGCTTCGCCGAGGCGTCGATCTGCGTCTTCGTCTCGGCGTCGCTGGCCTGGACGCGCTTCTCGAAGGATCCGCGCCGCTTGGGAGCGGCCTTGCGCGCCGTCGTCTTCTTCTTGCGGGCTGCCATCACATCTTCCTGCTGCGTTCGAGGACGTCGGTGAGTGTGGCGATCGTGCGCTCCTTCTCGCGGTCGTCGAAGCCCAGGATCTCCTGGAGCGCGGTCGCCAGGTGGGGGATGTACTTCTCGATGTAGCCGCGCTTCTTGGCCTCCTCGGCCTCGCGGCGGCGACGCCGGATGTGCGTCGCCACCTTGCGTCCGCACTCCTGGAGCGCCAGGCGCAGCTCCTTGATGATCTCCGGGTAGTGCGCGATCGCCTCCTTGCTCTCGGAGGTGAACGGCACCCAGACGCTGGCCACGTGCACCATCACGAGCATCGGGCCCACGGGCAGGGCGCCCCGCGGCTGCTGCAGGCCGTAGGACTTCCAGTCCGTGGAGGTGACCGCCCTGGTGATGGCGCAGGCACCCTGCTGGTACTGCAGAGGCACGCGGTTCGCGAAGCGGAAGCAGGTGATGGGATCTTCCGCGCCGAGGTCTCCTCCGTAGGCGAGGCCCACCTCCACCAGGAAGGGGTTGCCGCGGTAGACGGTGGGGCGGCGCGTGGACGCCGCGAAGAAGTCGGCCTTCACCTCGGCGCGCAGCGCCGCCTCGATCAGCCCCTCGCCGATCGGGGCGATGCAGTCCGTGGGGGGCGCCATGATCTTGGTCTGCTGGATGGCGCGGTGGATGCGCTCCGCCTCCTCGCGCGTGACCTCCCGGGGCCGCCGCGTCTTGGCCACCTTGGCGCGCTTGCAGATCTCGTCGGCGATGCGCGGCGAGACGCGCGAGAAGTCCCCGGTGAGGCAGCCGCGCAGGTTGCGGGCCCTGCTGTCCCGGAACATCTGCATGAGCACGCCGAGCTCGACGCCGTAGGGATGGGGCTCGATCTCGGCGGTCTCCGGCGGCAGCTCCTGCGACACGCGCGGGAACAGGTGCTCGGCGCCGTGCTCCTCGGCCTTGGGCGGGACGTAGGTGATCTCGGCGTGGGGATTCGCCAGGGAGATCTGGCGGATGTAGGCGTCCACGGAGTGCTGTCCGCCCCGATAGTTGCCCTCGAGCTCGATCTCCACGCGGGTCCCGTGGACGCGATCCCACTTCACCTTCTGATCCACCTTGACGCGCGGCTCGTTCTTCTGGGTGTCGATCACCAGCTCGAAGTGATGGGCCTCCTTCTTGGGCCCGGTTCGGGTCGTGATGACCACGGGTTTGCCCGTGGTGAGCAGCCCGTACATCCCGGCGGCGCTGATCCCGATGCCCTGCTGCCCGCGGCTCTGGCGCAGGCGATGGAACTTCGAGCCGTAGAGGAGGCGCCCGAAGATCTTCGGCACCTGGGCGCGCACGATCCCCGGCCCGTTGTCCTCGATCGCGATGCGGAAGCGCGTCTCGTCGAGCTGCACGATCTCGACGCGCACGTCCGGCAGGATCCCAGCCTCCTCGCAGGCGTCGAGGGCGTTGTCCACGCCCTCCTTCACGGTGGTGAGCAGCGCCTTGCTCGGGTTGTCGAAGCCCAGCAGGTGGCGGTTCTTGGCGAAGAACTCCGAGACGGAGATGTCGCGCTGCTTGCGGGCCAGCTCCGACGCCGTGGAGCGC
>JBFGJV010000131.1:0-8409 GCA_041577015.1 Myxococcota bacterium | reverse complement strand
GTCCGGAGTTGAAGACCAGCGAGCAGGTGACCTTGGCCGCGTAGCCCGCGCCCACGTCGCTCGCCACCCAGACCCACGTTCCCGCCACCGCCAGCGCGGCCAGCCCGAGCACCAGCGCGATCCCGAACGCGATCCGCACCTGGCTAGGGATCCCCGAAGAGCTCGCGCTGCCCGACCCGCTCGTCCAGGGCGAGGGGTAGGCCGCGCAGGAAGGTGATCCATTCCTCGGGAAGCCCGTGGAAGCGCGCGCCCTTGAGCAGCAGCCCCAGGTAGCGTCGCGAGGGCTTGCGCGACGGGTGCCGGTGGGGCGAGAGGTAGGTGAAGGCCTGGAATCGCTCACCGTCGCGTGTCTCGGGCGCGATCGCCATCCGCTGGTACGCGCGGGGGACGCCCTCGGTCCGGTCCAGCCAGCGCGCGGCGGACTCCGTCAGCTGGTAGGCCACCCCGTGCACGCACTCGCCCGCCTCCGGCAGCAGGTTGGCCACGCCGCGCTCGCCTCGGCCCACCGGGAGGTCGAAGACCAGGCGATGCTCGCGCAGCAGCGCGAGGCGGGTGGCCAGGGGCCGCATGCGCCGTCGCCCCTGGAAGGTATCCGGATCGAGGTTGCTCCCGTACGCGAAGTACCAGAGCACCGCCGCGGTCAGCTCGAGGCGAGGAACGAGCGGACGATGCGCACCCACTCGCCCGGCCGCTCCTCGTGCACGAAGAGCCCGGCGTCCGGCACCAGCTCGAAGCGCGTGGGCTCGGGCAGCATCTGGGCCAGCTTGCGACCCTCCGCCACCGGGAAGAAACGGTCCTTCTCCCCCCAGATCAGGCACTTCGGCATGCGCAGCCGGTGGTAGCGCTCGCCCACCGCATCCACCTCGTCCCAGTCGAAGTCCTTCAGGAACCTTCCCGCGCAGGCCCTTGCCCGCTCGGAGCGCACGCCGGGGGCGACCACGGTCTCGAAGAACTCGTCGAAGTCGAAGGCGCCCAGGTCGGCAAAGGACGACCAGAAGCCGAGCGGGCTTCGGGCCAGGGTCTTGCTGCCCAGCGTGGCGCCCAGCAGGCTCGCGCTGCCCGGCAGCGCCGACACGCGCTGCAGCAGCGTGACCAGCCAGGCGCGATGCCCCGGCACCTCGGTGTCGGCGAGCACCAGCCGTGCCACGCGGTCGGGATGCTCCACGGCGAAGCCGCGCGCCACCGACCCGCCCGAGTCGTGGCCCACCAGCGTCACCTGCTCGAGACCCAGGGCGTCGACGAAGCCGGCGACCAGGGCCGCCTGCGCCCGCAGGCCGAGATCGCGCTCCGGATCCACCAGGCTCTCGCCGGCGCCGAGCAGGTCCAGGGCGATGCAGCGCGCCCCGGTATCCAGCCCGGGCACGACCTTGCGCCAGGTCGACGACGCCAGCGGCCAGCCGTGCACCAGGAGCAGCGGCGCGCCGCTCCCGGCCTCCCGGAACGCGACCTCCTGGTCGCCCACCTTCACGCGCTGCACGCGATCGAAGCCCACCTCAACGCTTCCACTTGAGCAGGAAGTCGAGCATGCGGCCGTGCTTCTCGGTGTAGGGGGGGTAGAACTGGTGCAGCAGCGAGAGACGCGGGTTCTTGAACACCGGGCGCAGCTTGCTGAACTCGACGAAGCCCTCCCAGCCGTGGTACTGGCCCATGCCGCTGGCGCCCACGCCGCCGAAGGGCAGGTCGTGCTGCGCCACGTGCAGCATGCAGTTGTTGATGGTGACGCCGCCCGAGATGGTGGAGTAGAGCAGCTTCTCCTCGGTCTTCGCATCGTTCGTGAACACGTAGAAGCCGAGCGGGCGGTCCTTGGCGTTCACGTAGGCGATCACGTCGTCGAGACTCCGGTAGCTCTTCACCGGGAGCAGCGGGCCGAAGATCTCCTCCTGGAGGATCCGCATCTCGTCGGTGGCGTCGAGCACCAGGTGCGGCGGGATCTTGCGCAGCTCGTCGTGGAACGCGGCCTGCGGCACCAGCGAGACCACCTTGGCCCCCTTGGCGGCGGCGTCGTCCAGGGTCTCGCGCAGGCGTCGGTAGGACTTCTCGTCGATCACCGACGTGTAGCTGCGGTCGCTCGGGTCCGGGTAGCGCTCGGGGAGGATCCTCTGGGCGGCCGCCACGAAGGCGTCCACCTTGCCCTCGGGCAGGAACAGGTAGTCCGGCGCCAGGCAGGTCTGTCCAGCGTTCACGAACTTGGCGTAGAGGATGCGCGAGGCGGCCTCCTCCACGTCGAAGTCGTCGCACACGATGGTGGGCGACTTGCCGCCCAGCTCGAGCGTGACCGGCGTCAGGTTGTCGGCAGCGGCGTGCATCACGGTGCGTCCGGCGTCCGCGGAGCCCGTGAAGATCAGGTGGTCGTAGGGCAGGGTGGAGAAGTCCGAGGCGCGAACCCCAGGGAGGATCGCCACCATGTCCTCCGGGAGGGCCGCGCGGAACTTCTCCGCCAGCAGCCGGCACAGGTGCTGGGAGCTGCTCGCCATCTTGATCATGGCGCGGTTGCCCGCCGCCAGGATGCTGGTGAGCGGGCTCACGGTCAGGAACAGCGGGTAGTTCCAGGGCGAGACGATGCCCACCACGCCCTTCGGCTGCGGGATCAGCCGGTTCGAGCCCGTGGCGAAGAGCACCGACACGCGGCGCTTCTGCGGCTTCATCCACTTGCCTACGTGCTTGAGCGTGTGCCGGATGCCGTCCACGCACGTGAAGAGCTCCAGCATCTTCGATTCCTCGGCGCAGCGGTGGCCGAAGTCCTGGTGGATGGCGTTCGCGATCGCGTCCACATTCTCGAGCAGGATCCGCTCGACGGCGCGCAGGTGCTCCTTGCGCTCGTCCAGGGACGGATAGGGATGGCGCAGGTAGGCCTCGCGCTGGAGCTTGAAGACGCGCTGGGCCTCGTTCTCGGCGACCTCGATGCGGCGGAGCTGGGCGGTCTGGGCCATGGGGGATCCTCCCGCCCAGAGGATGTCACGCCGCCGGGCGCAGCCGCAACCGGACGGGGAGCCGCTTCGGGCCGCCCACGAAGCTGGCGTGCAGCCGCTCCACGGGGCCCGCGGGCTCCACCGACTCGAGGCGCTCGGCGAGCTGGCGGAAGAAGACGCGCAGGTCCATGCGCGCCAGGTGGGCGCCCAGGCAGACGTGCTCGCCCACGCCGAAGCCCAGGTGCGGATTCGGCGCCCGATCCACGCGGAACGCGAACGGGTCCTCGAAGACCTCCTCGTCCCGGTTGGCCGAGGCATAGAAGAGCGCCAGCGAGTCGCCGGCCCGGATCTTCTGGCCGCGGAGCTCGGTGTTCTCCACGGCCGTCCGGACGAAGTGGTTGACCGGCGTCGTCCAGCGCACGATCTCGTCGGCGGCCGTCTCCGCGAGCCCCGGGTCCCGGCGCAGCTTCTCGAGCTGCTCCGGATGCTCCATCAGCGCCAGCAGTCCCCCCGAGATGGCGTTACGCGTGGTGTCGTGTCCGGCCGTCATGATCAGGTAGTAGAGCGAGAACAGCTCGAACTGCGGCACGGGCTTCCCGTCCAGGGTCGCCTGCGCCAGCACCGTAGAGAGGTCCTTGCGCGGCTCGCGCCGGCGCGCCTCGGTGATCTCGTTCAAGTACGCGAACGCCTCGCCCAGGAAGCCGAGCACCTCTTCGCGCGTGTCGCCCTCGCGGGCGAACTCCGGGTCCTCCATGCCGAAGTTCTCGGTGGTGATGCGGAGGACGAAGTCCTCCTTGTCGCGCGGAATGCCCAGGATCTCGGTGATCATGCGCAGAGGCTGGCGCGCCGCGACCTCCTTCACGAACTCGCACTCGACGGACCCGCCGCGGGCGGCGATCTCGTCGAAGATCTCGCAGGTGATCTCCTCGAGCCGCTGCTGGAGCCGCTTCACCGCGCGCGGCGTGAACCAGCCGCTCACCAGCTTGCGATAGTCGCGGTGCTCGGGCGGGTCCATGTTGACCAGCATGCGGAGGGGCGGGTCCTCCGCCAGGTCCGGTACTCCCGGCGGCGGCTGGGGGAACAGGATGAAGCGCCCCGCGCTCTTGAAGCGTTCCGGTTGCTTCGAGATGCGGAACACGTCCGCGTGCCGGGTGATCGCCCAGAAGGGCTTGTAGCCCTCCGGCTGGAAGCGGTGTACGGGTGACTCGCGCCGCAGCCGCGTCCACGCCTGGTGCGGGTAGCCATGCTCCCCGTAATGCCGGGCCGTGATCACGTCGAGCTGGTCGAGCGGAACGTCCCGATCGGACATGCGCAGCTCCTCGCGTGTGGCAATGCGCCCCGAAGCCTCGTCACGAAAACCGGACGTAATCCGTCCGGTTTCGAACGCACCCTGCCTAAGCCCGGCGCACTGGAGACCCGAAGAGACAAGTACTAGAAACAGCGATCCATTGCGATGGAGGGGGGAATCGACGTGACACGTTCCATGCTCGTTGCCCTGGCGCTCGGCATCGTCCTGGCCGGCGGCTCCGCGGCTTCGGCGGCCACACGCGAGGCGCCGCCGCTGCCCGAGTTCGATCCCGAGAAGCTTCCGGTGATCGAGGCAAGGCTCGGCTACGCGCCCCAGGTGGCGCCCCCGGTGGGCCGGGATCATCCGGCCCGCGTGGTGGTGAAGATCGAGGTGCGCGAGGTGGTGAAGGAGCTGGCGGACGGCGTCACCTACACCTTCTGGACCTTCGGCGGGAGCGTGCCCGGCCCCATGGTCCGTGTGCGCCGTGGTGATCTGGTGGAGCTGCACTTGATGAACCACCCGGACAACACCATGCCGCACAACATCGATCTGCACGCCGTGACGGGTCCCGGGGGCGGCGCCACCAGCACCTTCACGGCCCCCGGCCACAAGACGCGCTTCACCTTCCAGGCGCTGAACCAGGGCGTCTACGTCTACCACTGCGCCACGGCGCCGGTGGGCATGCACATCGCCAACGGCATGTACGGCCTGATCGTGGTGGAGCCTGAGGGTGGCTTTCCGGCCGTGGACCGCGAGTACTATGTTATGCAGGGCGAGTTCTACACCTCCGGCAAGTTCCGTGAGCTCGGCCTCCAGCCCTTCGACATGGAGAACGCCATCGCGGAGAACCCGGCCTACGTGGTCTTCAACGGCCGCGACGGCTCTCTGGTGGGTGACAACGCGCTTCCGGCGCAGGTGGGTGAGGACGTACGGATCTTCTTCGGCAACGGCGGCCCGAACCTGGTGAGCTCCTTTCACGTAATCGGGGAGATCTTCGACACCGTCTACGCCGAGGGGGGGGCCCGCACCACGAACGACGTGCAGACCACGCTGATCCCCTCCGGCGGCGCCTCCATCGTGGACTTCGAGCTCCAGGTCCCGGGCACCTTCATCCTGGTGGACCACTCCATCTTCCGCGCCTTCAACAAGGGCGCGCTCGGCATGATGAAGGTGGAGGGGCCCGAGAACCGCCTGGTCTACTCCGGCAAGGAGGTGGACGAGGTCTACCTGGCGGAGCGCTCGGACCAGGCGATCGCGGCCAAGAAGCAGGTGGACGCGACGTCCCACGCGCTCGAGGACCGCATCGCCCGGGGCAAGGCGCTCTATGCCGGCACCTGCTCCACCTGCCACCAGCTGGACGGCCGGGGGCTCTCGGCGGTGTTCCCGCCGCTCGCCGAGTCCGACTACCTGATGGCGGACAAGAAGCGCTCGATCCGCCTGGTCCTCGAGGGCCTGAGTGGGCCGATCGAGGTCAATGGGGCGCAGTTCAACAACGTGATGCCGCCCTTCGCGAACCTGACCGACCACGAGATCGCGGACGTGCTCACCTTCGTGCGCAACAGCTTCGGGAACCAGGGAGATGCCGTGACGGACGAGGAGGTCGCCAAGGTCCGCAAGGCGATCCGAAAGCCCTCGGCGAAGGCGAAGCACTGAGGAAGGCACCGTCGCTCCTGCTCGCGAGCCTCCTGGTCGCGGCGGCTTCGACGCCTCCCGGGATGACGCAGGTCCCGGGAGGCGTCTACCGCGCCTTCTACCCGGTCGAGGGCGAGTCCGGTAGCCCGGTGGCGCCGTTCTGGATCGACGCGCTCCCGGTGACGAACGCGCAGTTCCTCGACTTCGTGCGCGAGCACCCGCGCTGGCAGCGGTCGCGGGTCTCCTCGCTCTTCGCGGACGATGCCTACCTCTCCCACTGGGCGAGCGATCTCGAGCTCGGGGAGGGCGTCGAGCCCGGTCAGCCGGCCACGTTCGTGTCCTGGTTCGCCGCCTCCGCCTACTGCCGCAGCCTCGGCAAGCGCCTCCCCACCGAGGCCGAGTGGGAGCGGGCGGCGAGCCCCGACCCCGAGGACGACGTAGCGCGCCGCGCCGTCTCGGAGACGATTCTCGCCTTCTACGCCCGCCCGCGCGGACGTCTCCCGCGCGCGGGCGTCACACCCGCCAACCGCTTCGGCGTGCGCGATCTGCACGGCGTGATCTGGGAGTGGGTGGCCGACTTCAACGCCAGCTTCGCTGCCGCCGACAACCGCCAGGACGGGGACCGCGAGCTCGCGCGCGTCTGTGGTGGCGCGGCCGTCGGCGCCGCGGACGTCAACGACTACGCCACCTTCATGCGCTTCGCCTTCCGCTCGAGCCTGGAGGGGGCGTACGCGCTGCACCACCTGGGCTTTCGCTGTGTGAGGAGCATGCCGTGACGACGTCCATCCACCTGGTCGCCCTGGGAGCCGCTCTCGGGACCGCGCTGACGCTCGCCTGCCGCCCGCAGACAGCCCACGAGGACCACGCCCACCACCAGCACGCCGCCCTCCCCGCCGACGCCCCGCTTCCGGACCGCTCGATCTACCAGCTCGAGGGAGCTTGGACCGACCCCGGTGGCCGCAGCGTCCGGCTGGCGGAGCTGCGCGGCGATCCGGTCCTCGTCCTGCTCTTCTACGGCACCTGCGAGCACGCCTGCCCGGCGCTGGTCCGCGATCTCCAGCGCATCGAGGCCGGGCTCGCCCCGGAGGACCGCGCTCGCACCCGCTTCCTGCTGGTGAGCTTCGACCCCGAGCGCGACACCCCCGAGCGGCTCGCCGCGTACGCGGCCGAGAAGGGCCTCGAGAGCGAGCGCTGGCTGCTGCTGCACGGCCACCCCGAGCAGATCCGCGAGCTCGCGCTGGTGCTCGGGGTCCGCTACCGGCCCAGCGGCAACGGCGAGTTCAGCCACTCCATGCGCATCACGCTGCTCGATCGCGACGGCGTGGTGGCGGACTCGCTGGAGGGCCTGGGCCAGCCGGTCGAGGCGTTGGCGAATGCGGTGACGGCGCTGCTCCGGGATGCCGGGCCGGCGTCGTGACGGGCAGGCCCTTGCTGGCGATGGCCTTCGCGGCGTGCCTCCCGCTCGCCGCGCAGGCCGAGCCCGCGCCCGCCGCCGCCGAGGACGGCTTCCGGCTGCGTCCCTCCGTCCACTGGCGGTCAGGCGACCACCGCGTCGACCTCGGCGCGACGGTCCGGGTGCGCAGCGAGGCGTGGGACGCCCACGGCAAGGACCTCGATTGGTTTACCGGGACCCGCACGCGGGTGCGCGCCGCCTACGCCTACGGCGAGTCGTTCCGCGTCTTCACCGAGCTCCAGGACGTGCGCCTGCACGGCATGGACAGGGACGCCAGCGGCGCCGCGGCCCTCTACCGCGCCAGCTCGGGAGACGACGGCCACGCCCACGGCACCGATCTCCGTCAGGCCTACCTGGAGCTGCGGCCGCTCGAGGGCAGCGTGGCGCGCCTGGGCCGCCAGGACCTGAAGCTCGGCACGGAGGTGCTCTACGCGGAGCCCGACTGGCGCTACCTGAAGCTCGCCCGCGCCTCCCAGCGCCTGGTGGGCACCGTGGGCTGGACGCACGTGGAGCGCTCGAACGACGGCGCGAGCCTCGGCTGGGACCTGGGCGGGCACCACGTCTTCGCCTTCGCCGCGCGCCCCACCACGGGCGTCTTCGACGCCGACTCCGCCTACCGCCACCAGTCCGAGATCACCTACGGCGGGCTCTCCTGGACCGCGAAGCGCGGGACCTGGCTCGAGAACGTGGAGCTGCGCGGCTTCGCCCTGGCCTACGAGGACGACCGTCCGGTCCGGCACGGCGGGCTCCCGGGGGAGGTCGAGGTCTACACGCTCGGCCTGAGCGCGATCGGGGTCCACACGGTCGGGCCGGGGCGGGCGGACGTCCTGCTCTGGCTCGCCGGCCAGCTCGGCGACTTCGATCGCCTGGACCACCGGGCTGCCGCCGGGGTCCTGGAGCTGGGCTACCAGCTTCCGGAGCGGCCCGGACGACCCTGGCTCCGCGTGGGCGTGAATGCCGCCTCGGGCGACGGCGACCCCGACGACGGCGACCACGGGACCTTCTTCAACATGTTGCCCACCAACCACCTCTCCTACGGCTTCGCCGATCGCCTGGCCTTCCAGAACCTGATCGACTCCTTCGTGCAGCTGCGGCTCGCTCCGCACCCGCGGGTGGCGGTCGATCTC
>JBFGJV010000130.1:0-8415 GCA_041577015.1 Myxococcota bacterium | reverse complement strand
GAGCTCTCGGCTCGCGCGTCGCCACTCCTGCGCTCGGTCGTCCTCCGCATCTAGAGCCTCGCCGTCGTCGGTCGAATTCCCGGCCCGCCTTTGGGCGGGCTCGACTTGCGAGGAGCGAGGACGTTTCTCCATGGGTGCGGAGATCAGCTTCCGCACGGCTTCGCGTCGCCGGACCCGAGCCGCGAGCGCCTTCGGCGCACTCGCGCTCCTGGCCGCGACCGGCTGTGCCGGATTCCAACAGGGTTCCTACCGGGACCTGCAACGAGACTGGGAGCGGGCGGGCTCGAGCGCGCGCGCGACGCCCGCCGAGGATCCCTTCGCGGGGTACGCCGCCCTGGAGAGGGGCGCCCTGGTCGAGCTGGTGCTGGAGCGGAATCCGACGCTGCGGGCCGCCCGCTGGGCCTGGCGGGCAGCGCTCGAGCGTCATCCCCAGGTCGTCTCCCTGGACGATCCGATGCTGGGCCTCACGGCCGCACCGCGCTCCTTCGGCTCGAGCCAGGTGGACGACGCCACCATCGTCGAGCTGAGCCAGCGGCTGCCCTTCCCGGGCAAGCTCGCGCTGCGAGGCGAGGCGGCGCTGGCGGAGGCCGAGGCGGCCGGCGCGGACCACGCGACGGTGCGCCTGGGGCTCGCCACCTTGGCCTCGCTGCTCTTCGACGAGCTCTACCTGGCGGAGCGTTCGCTCGAGATCAACGCCGAGCACGTCGAGCTGCTCCAGGAGTTCCAGCGCATCGCCACGGCGCGCTACGAGGCGGGTGAGGCCTCCCAGCAGGATCCGATCCAGGCGGAGGTGGAGCTCGCGCGGGCGCAGCAGCGCGACGTGGTCCTCGCCACGCGCCGCCGGGTGGTGGCCCAGCAGATCAACGCCCTGCTACACCGGGCGCCGGAGCGCCCCGTGCCTCCCCCGCCCGCACGGCTGGAGGCGCCCGAGGTCCACGCCCTCGAGGTCGAGGCGCTCGTCGCAGAGGCCCTGCGGGAGCGGCCGGAGCTTCGGGCGAGCGAGGCGCGGATCCGGGCCCGCGGGGCGGACGTCGCACTCGCGCGCCGGGAGTTCCTGCCCGACTTCACGGTTTCCGGGGGATACAACGAGGTGATGCAGGAGCGCGACCTGCATCCCATGGTCGGGCTGTCGCTCAACATCCCGCTGCGCCTGGACCGGCGCCGCGCCGCGCTGGAGGAGGCGAGGGCGGGCCTCGAGCGGGCCCGCAGCGAGCGGGCGGCCGCGGAGGACGAGGTGCGCCTCGGCGTGCAGAGCGGTCTGGACCGCCTGCGCGAGGCGCGCCAGGTCCTGGCGCTCTTCGAGGACCGCATCCTGCCGGCGGCACGGGACCAGGTGGACGCCGCACGCGCCGGCTTCGAGACCGGACGCAACAGCTTCCTGGCGCTGATCGACGCGGAGCGAAGCCTGCGCGACGTGGAGCTCGGCCTGGAGGAGGCGCGGACGGACGTCACCCGACGCCGCGCCGAGCTCGACCGCGCCATCGGCCGCGTGCCGGGCGTCTCGTGGGGAGGGATCGCGCCATGAGGCTCCGCACCTCGCTCGCCATTGCGGCGCTCGCCGTGCTGGCCGTCGCCTGCGGCGACCGGTCCGAGCCGGTGGAGGTTCGCTCGGGAGAGCTGGCGCTCGCGGTCTCGGTGGAGCCCGCGGCCCTGCGCGTGGGACGCAACACGATGTGGATCGAAGTCGAGGACGCGCGCGGCGAGCCGGTTCCGAACGCGGACGTGAGCGTGCGCGTGCTCATGCACGCCATGGGCGCGATGCCCGCCATGGGTGGGCCCGCGGCGGTGACGGCGATGGACGGCGGTCGCCACCGGGCCGACTTCGAGCTCGACATGGGCGGCACCTGGAAGGTGCAGATCGCCGTTCGGACGCCGGAGGGGCCGGTGGCACGTGCCGAGGGGTCGCTCAGCGTGGGAACGTCGGGCCTGAGGCTCCAGGGCAGCGCCCCGGCGGCAGGCACGGAACCGCCGGCCGCCACGAGGGCGGCCCAGGACCAGGCTCCCGGCGAGTTTCGACTCGACCCCGGCCGCCTCCAGCGCGTCGGCGTGCGGACGGCGGTGGCGGAGCGCAAGCCGGTCGCGTCCCAGCTGCGCGCGGTGGGCCGCGTGGTCGCCGAGGAGACGACGCTCGAGGACGTGGCGCTCAAGGTGCGGGGCTGGGTGGGGCGCGTGCACGTGGATGCGGTGGGCGACCCCGTGGAGAAGGGGCAGGTGCTCCTCACCGTCTACAGCCCGGAGCTCTACGCCGCGCAGGAGGAGTACCTCCAGGCGCTTCGCAGCCAGGCGCGTGCGCGGGAGACTCAGGCCCCCGAGCGTGCCGACTACCTGGTTCGGGCCGCGCGCAACCGTCTGCGCCTCTGGGACATCGCGCCGGGCGACCTGGCAACCCTCGAGCGACGCGGGACCGCCCTGGAGCACCTTCCCATCCGCGCCCCGGTGGCGGGCTACGTGATCGAGAAGAGCGTGGTGGAGGGCAGCGGCTTCGAGCCGGGCATGCGCCTCTACCGGATCGCGCCGCTGGCGCAGGTCTGGGTGGAGGCGGACGTCTACGAGTTCGAGCTCTCCGAGCTGCGGGAGGGCCAGTCGGCGAGGATCACGCTCCCGTACCTCCCGGGCCGCAGCTTCGAGGCCACCGTCGACTACGTCTACCCCACCTTGAACCCGGCGACGCGCACCGCGCGGGTGCGGCTCGAGCTGCCCAACCCCGAGCTCGAGCTGCGACCGGGCATGTACGTGAACGTGGCCCTGGGCGTGGACCGGGGCGAGCGGTTGATGGTGCCGCTCTCCGCGGTGCTCCACGCCGGGGAGCGGAGCTTCGTGTTCCGGGCGCTCGGCGAGGGGCGGTTCCGTCCCCAGCAGGTGACGATCGGGCTCCAGAGCGGCGAGGAAGTGGAGGTGCTCGAGGGGCTCGCGCCCGGCGATCCCGTCGTCGCCTCCGGAACCTTCCTGATCGCGTCCGAGAGCCGTCTCCGCGACGCGCTGGAGCAGTGGTGATGGCGCCGTCCCAGACGGGCACGGGCCCGATCGCACGCTTGATCGCCGGCTGCGCCCGAAACCGTGGGCTCACGATCCTGGCGGTGGTGGCGGCGACCGCCTGGGGTGTCTGGGCGCTTCGCGCGACGCCCCTCGACGCCATTCCCGACCTCTCGGACGTGCAGGTGATCGTCTTCACCGAGTGGGCCGGGCAGAGCCCGGACCTGGTGGAGGACCAGATCACCTATCCCATCTCGGCGCGGCTGCTGGCTGCGCCCGAGGTGCGCTTCGTGCGCGGCCAGTCCTTCTTCGGCGTCTCGTTCGTGTACGTCATCTTCGAGGACGGGACCGATCTCTACTGGGCGCGCAGCCGGGTGCTGGAGTACCTCGCCGGCGTGCAGGGTCAGCTCCCGCCGGGCGTGACCCCGGTGCTCGGGCCCGACGCGACGGGCGTCGGCTGGGTGTTCGAGTACGCGCTCGTGGACCGGAGCGGCCGCCTGGACCTGGCCGAGCTGCGCAGCCTCCAGGACTGGAACCTGCGCTACGCGCTGGCAAGCGTGCCGGGCGTGGCGGAGGTCGCCTCGGTGGGCGGCTTCGTGCGCCAGTACCAGGTGCAGGTGGATCCGAACCAGTTGCTCGCGTTCGGGATTCCGCTCCAGGACGTGGTCCAGGCCGTCCGCGAATCGAACGAGGAGGTGGGCGGGCGCACGCTCGAGCTCGCCGGGCACGAGTACGCCGTTCGTGGCCGCGGCTACGTGCGCGCCCTCGAAGACCTGCGCAGCGTGCCGCTGCGGGTGGACGAGAACGGCGTCTCGGTCCGGCTCGCCGACGTGGCGCGCATCCAGCTGGGCCCGGACATGCGACGCGGCCTGGTCGAGCTCGACGGCGAGGGCGAGGTGGTCGGCGGGATCGTGGTGATGCGCTACGGCGAGAACGCACAGCGCGTGATCCAGGACGTGAAGGCCCGCCTCGAGGCGGTCGAGGCCGGGCTGCCGGACGGGGTCGAGGTGGTCGTCACCTACGACCGCTCCGAGCTGATCGAGGGCTCGATCGGCACGCTGCGCCGCGTTCTCATCGAGGAGATGATCATCGTCTCGCTCGTGATCTTCTTCTTCCTGCTCCACGCGCGGAGCGCCCTGATCCCGATCCTGACCATTCCGGTGGGCGTGCTGCTCGCCTTCGTGCCGATGCTCTACCAGGAGCTCACGGCCAACATCATGTCGCTCGGCGGGATCGCCGTGGCCATCGGCGCCATGGTGGACGCCTCGATCATCGTGGTGGAGAACATCCACAAGCGTCTCGAGGAGTGGGAGCACCGCGGCCATCCGGAGCCCCGGGCCGAGGTGCTGCTCCATGCCATGCAGGAGGTGGGCCCGAGCGTCTTCTTCGCGCTGCTCGTGATCACGGTCTCGTTCCTGCCGATCTTCACGCTCGAGGCCACCGAGGGTCGACTCTTCAAGCCGCTGGCCTTCACCAAGACCTACGCCATGGGCTTCGCGGCCGTGCTCTCGGTGACGCTCACCCCCGCCCTCGCGGCTTTGCTGATCCGCGGACGCATCCGCGGGGAGGGGGCGAACCCGGTCAACCGCTGGCTGGTGGCCGCCTACACGCCCGTGGTGCGCTTCGTAGTGCGGCGTCGGGGCTGGGTGATCGTGGGCGCCCTCGTGCTCATGCTGCTGACGGTCCCCGCCGCGCTGCGCCTGGGGACCGAGTTCATGCCGCCCCTCAACGAGGGGACGATCCTCTACATGCCGACCGCGCCACCGGGCATGTCCATCACCGAGGCGGCTCGCGTGCTCCAGCGCATGGACCAGGAGCTGATGGAGTTCCCGGAGGTGGCACGGGTCTTCGGCAAGATCGGCCGCGCCGAGACGGCCACCGATCCGGCGCCGCTGGAGATGGTCGAGACGGTCATCACGTTGAAGCCGCGCGCGCAGTGGCGCCCGGGCATGACCTGGGAGCGGCTGCTGCGCGAGATGGACGAGAAGCTGCGCTACCCGGGCATGCCGAATCTCTTCTGGATGCCGATCCAGACGCGCACGGAGATGCTGGCCACGGGGGTCCGGTCGCAGCTGGGCGTCAAGGTCTTCGGAGACGATCTCGCCAAGATCGAGTCCGCGGCCACGGCCATCGAGGCGGCCCTGACGCGAGTCTCCGGGACGCGCAGCGCGGTGGCCGAGCGCCTCACGGGGGGCTTCTTCCTGGACTTCCACGTGAACCGCGCGGAGGCCGCGCGCTACGGGCTGCGCGTGCGCGACGTGAACGAGATCGTCGAGACGGCCATCGGCGGGCGCAACGTCTCGGTGACGGTCGAAGGCCGGGAGCGGTATCCGATCAACGTGCGCTATGCGCGTGATTTCCGTCAGGACCTGGCCGCACTCCGGCGCACCCTGGTGGCGACGCCCACCGGCGCCCAGGTGCCCCTCTCCCAGGTGGCCACCATCGAGTTCGCCATGGGGCCGCCCTTCGTGCGGAGCGAGGCCGGACAGCTGGTGGGCTTCGTCTTCGTGGACGTGGGCGAGCGGCCGATCGTCGACTACGTGCACGACGCCCGCCAGGTGGTGGCCGAGCAGGTGACGCTTCCCGCCGGCGTCCGGCTCGAGTGGGCCGGTCAGTTCCAGTACTTCGAGCGCGCGAAGCAGCGTCTGTGGCTCGTGGTGCCGCTCACGCTCCTGCTGGTGGCGCTGCTCCTCTACTGGAACACCGGCTCGGCGGTGGAGACCGGCATGGTGCTGCTCGCGGTGCCGTTCTCGCTGATCGGCGCGATCTGGCTGCTCTACCTGCTCGGCTACAACATGAGCGTCGGCGTCTGGGTGGGCATCATCGCCCTGGCGGGTCTCGATGCGCAGACCGGCGTCGTGATGCTGCTCTACCTGACGCTCGCGCACCGGAGGCGGCTCGAGCAGGGCACGCTGCAGCACTTCGCGGACCTGGAGGAGGCCATCGTCGAAGGCGCCGCGCGGCGCATCCGACCCAAGCTCATGACGGTGGTGGCGATGACGGCGGGGCTGCTGCCCCTGCTCTGGAGCCAGGGCGTGGGTGCCGACGTGATGAAGCGCATCGCGGCCCCGATGGTGGGCGGGCTCGTCACGTCGTTCGGGCTCGAGCTTCTGGTGTATCCAGCGCTCTTCGCGATCTGGAAGCGACGGTCGCTTCCGGGCGAGGGCGCCTGAGGAACGTACGGGGGGAGAGAGATGACGACGACGAAGCGGGGAATCCGGGCACTGGCCGGGGTTCTGACCGCGGCGGGTCTGGTCCTGGCCGCCTGCGGCGGACCGGCCCCGGATACGGGGACGGGACGTGGGGTGGTGCAGGACGTGGACGTGGCCGGGCGCCAGGTGACGATCGAGCACGGAGACATCCCCGGGCTCATGAAGGCGATGACCATGACCTTCTCCGTGGCGGACCCGGTCGATCTGGAGGGCGTCGAGCCCGGCAACCGGGTGGACTTCGAGGTGAAGTTCGAGCAGGGGCGCTACATCGTGACCGACATCGGACCGGTGGCGCCGTAGGGGCGCCGGTGCGCGGCGGGCTCGTGTTACCCTCTATCGCCATGAACCTGCTGCCCGAGCTCCACCTGCGCTCCCTCTGCGCCATTCCCGAGGACCTGGAAGCGGTCACCGACGTCGGGGACGAGACCCCGGCCCGGGAGGTGGGCTGCTCCCGCGGCGCCATCGAGAACATCTGGGCCGCGGCCCAGGCGCTCTACCGCACCGGCCTCTATCCCGCGCTCCAGCTCGCCGTGCGGCGTCGCGGCGCCCTGGTCCTGAACCGTGCCCTGGGGCATGCCCGGGGCAACCTCCCCGGCGACCCGCCCGACGCGGAGAAGGCGCGCGTCACCACCCGCACCCCCTTCCGGCTCTACTCGGCCTCGAAGGCCATCACGGCCATGGTCATCCACAAGCTGGACGAGCTGCACGCCTTCCACATCGACGACCGCGTGTGCGACTACGTTCCGGCGTTCGACCGCGAGGGCAAGGAGTGGATCACCATCGCCCACGTGCTGGCCCACCGGGCCGGCATCCCCAACCTGCCGCGCGGCCTGATGGACCTGGATCTGCTGGCGCGGCCCGAGGAGATCGTGGAGATCCTGGCCGAGCAGGATCTGCTCTCCCGACCCGGTGAGAAGCTCGCCTACCACGCCATCACGGGCGGCTTCGTGCTGGGCGAGGTGGTGCGCCACGCCACGGGCCAGGACATCCGCACCGTGATCCGCAAGGAGTTCCTGGAGCCGCTGGGTCTTCGCTGGATGAGCTACGGGGTGGCGCCCGAGGATGTGGGCCGGGTGGCGGCGGATGCGGTGACCGGGATCCCGCCGCTGCCGCCCTTCTCCGCGCTGTTCCGACGAGCGCTGGGTGCCAGCCTGGAGGACGCGGTGAGCCTGGCCCAGGATCCGCGCTTTATGACGGCGGTGGTTCCCGCCGCCAACATCGTCGCCAATGCCGAGGAGCTCTCGGCCTTCTACCAGTGTCTCCTGGACGAGGGCGAGTACCGGGGGGTGCGCGTGCTCGATCCGCGCACGGTGCGTCGCGCCACCGTGGAGCAGGCCTACTTGGACTTCGACCTCACGCTTAGCGTGCCGATCCGCTACGGCCTCGGCTTCATGCTGGGCGGGCGCGTGATCAGCCTGTTCGGTCCCGACACGGGGCGCGCCTTCGGCCACCTGGGACTCACCAACGTGTTCTCCTGGGCGGACCCGGACCGGGCGCTCGCGGTGACGCTCACCACCAGCGGCAAGCCCTTCCTGGACCCGGCCGCGCTCACCCTGATCCGTCTGATCCTCGCCATCAGCCGCGCCTTCCCCAAGGAGGCGGAGGCCCGGGCGCGCGCCCGGGCGCGCCGCAAGCGGTGAGCGCGCCGGCGCTGCGCCTGGTCCGACACGCCGAGAGCACCTGGAACGCCGCGGGCCGCTGGCAGGGCCAGGGCGACCCCCCGCTCTCCGGGGGCGGACGCCGTCAGGCGCGCCGCCTGGCGCGGGCATGCTCCGGCGTTGCCATCCAGCGCATCCTGACCAGCGACCTGGCGCGGGCTGCCGAGACCGCGGTGATCCTCGGCGATGCGTTGAGCCTCGAGCCCGACGTCGATCCGCGCCTGCGCGAGCGCGACCTCGGCGCGTGGACCGGCCGAAGCGGGGCCGAGATCGCCGCGCGCTGGCCCGCGGAGCTCGCCCGCCTGCGCGCCGGCGACCCGACCCTGCGCCCGGGCGGCGGCGAGACCCTGGGCGAGTTGCGCGAGCGCGTCGCCAAGGCCCTGGACGACCTCGCCGCCTCGGGTCGAAGAGGGCGTGTCCTCGTGGTCACCCACCTCGGCGTCATCCGCCTGCTCACCGAGGAGCTGGAGCCCGACAACGCCGCCTGGATCGACACCGACGCAGCCGCGTGCCGCGAGTTCCTTCGCACCGAGGCGTCGGGCGGCTGAGCCGTCGCCGACGACTCGACCGTC
>JBFGJV010000129.1:0-8505 GCA_041577015.1 Myxococcota bacterium | reverse complement strand
GGACAACGTCACCGTGCTCGCGGTGCGCTGCGAGAAGCTCGACGCGGACTAGCCGGCCGGTCGGGAGGCGTCGGCGGGCGGCTAGCGCTCGAGCAGCGCCTTCAGCTTCGAGCGCAGGCGCAGGATCGACTTGGTGTGGATCTGGCACACCCTCGACTCGGTGATGCCGAGGATCGAGCCGATCTCCTTCATGTTGAGGTCTTCGTAGTAGTAGAAGGAGATCACGAGGCGCTCCTTCTCGGGCAGACTCGAGATCGTGTCGGCGATGAGCTGCTTCATCTCGTGCAGCTTGAAGGTGGCGAACGGGTTCTCGGAGTGGACGTCCTCGACGATGTCCGCGTAGCTCCCGGTGCGCTCGCCGTCGGCGCCCGTGCCGCGGAGCTCCTCCAGATTCACCAGCGAGACGCCTCGCACCTGATTCAGCAGCTCGTGGAACTTCTCGATCTGGAGGCCCAGGGAGTCGGCCACCTCTTCCTCGCTGGCGGAGCGACCCAGGCGCTGCTCCACCTCCCCGTAGGCTCGCTCCAGCCTGCGGCTCTTCTGACGTACGCTGCGGGGCACCCAGTCGAGGGAGCGGAGCTGGTCCAGGATGGCTCCCTTGATGCGGAACTCCGCGTACGTCTTGAACTTGCAGTTCTTCTCCGGGTCGTACTTCTCGATGGCGTCCATCAGTCCGATGACGCCGGTGTTGTGGAGGTCGTCGAGGTCGATGTGGGAGGGGAGGCGGACGGCGATGCGGTTCACGATGTAGCGGATCAGGGGCGTGTGCTCGAGGACGATCTGCTCCTTCAGCGACGACGGAATCTGCGAGTACTTTTCCTTGGCATCCCGGAGCATCTGCTCCATGCGCGCTTCCTCCTCGACGGATGACGAACGACGAAGGCCCGGACTCCTGCGGCCCGGAGACCCCACCTCTGCGGATGGGTTGCGGGAGAAAGCAGGGCTCGTGCCAAGTGCGAGGCCTCGCTCCGCACGGGGCGGATCGGGAAGGTGCAGGGAGTGCGCAGTGGCGCGTCGGCCCTGCGCAAGCCCCCGCGGCCGTGGAGGAATTCTCCGCCCGGCGAGGTGCGGGGCCTGCGCAGCGGCTTGCGTGGGTGGCCTGCCGCCCCGGGTGGCGGCAGCCCTGTGGAGGCGGCGAAAGCGTCAGGAATCCGACGAACCCACCGCCGCAGCGGTTACGAAACCGTAGGGGTCGGCTGGCGCGGCGAGGGGGCGCTCAGTCCCCGGACGGGGGCTCGAGCTTCTTCTTCTTGATCTTCTCGATCAGCGTGGTGCGGTTCAGGCCGAGCAGCTGGGCCGCCTGGTTCTTGTTCCAGTGCGTCTGCTCGAGGGCCTGGAGGATCAGGTCGCTCTCGATGCGGCTCACCACCTCGTTGAAGGACAGTCCCGAGGCGGGCAGGCGCGGGGCCTCCACGGCGGCCTCCGGGGTCTGGCGCCGCAGCGCGGCCGGCAGATCGTCGCAGTCGATCCGTCCCTCGCCCTTCAGGATGACCAGGCGCTCCATCAGGTTCTCCAGCTCCCGGACGTTGCCCGGCCAGCGGTGCGCGCACAGGAGCTCCAGCGCCGCGGGCGTGAGGCCCAGCACCTTGCGTCCCTTGGCCTGGTTCAGCTCGTCCAGGAAGTGCTGCAGCAGCAGCGGGATGTCCTCGGGGCGCTCTCGCAAGGGAGGCACCTCGATCGGGATCACGTTGAGGCGGTAGTAGAGATCTTCCCGGAAGCGACGCTCGCGGATCGCCTCGCGGAGATCCTGGTTCGTGGCGGCGAGGACCCGAACGTCCACCTTCACGGTCTTCGACGAGCCCACGGGCTCGAAGGTCCGATCCTGCAGCACGCGCAGCAGCTTGACCTGCAGGCTGGGACTCATGTCCCCGATCTCGTCCAGGAAGATCGTCCCCTCGCTCGCCAGCGCGAAGCGGCCCTGCCGGTGCTGGACGGCGTTCGTGAAGGCGCCGCGGACGTGCCCGAAGAGCTCGGATTCCAGCAGCTCCTCCGGGATGGCGCCGCAGTTCACGGTGACGAACATGCGGTCGGCGCGCGAGCTGTTGTAGTGGATCGCCCGCGCCACCAGCTCCTTCCCGGTGCCGCTCTCGCCCGTGATCAACACCGTGCTGTCGCTGTCGGCGACCTTCTCCACCACGTCCAGCACCGCACGCAGGGCGTCGCTCGTGCCGACGATGCTCTCGAAGCGGTAACGGGAGCGCAGCTGGCTCTGGAGCATGCGATTCTCGGCCCGCAGGCGTCCGTGCTCGATGGCCTTCTCCACCAGTCGTCGCACGACGTCGAGACTCGCCTGGTCGAAGGGCTTCTCCAGATACCAGAACGCCCCCGCGCGCAAGGCGTCCACGGACTGCGCGGCTCCCCCATAGCCGGTGATGACGATGCAGGGCAGGTCGGGGTCGACGTCGTGGATCTGGCGCACCAGCTCCAGTCCGTTCAGACCTGGCATGCGCACGTCGCACAGCACCAGGTCCACGGGCTGGGCGCCCACCGCCTCCAGGGCCTCCCCGGCGTCCCGCGCGGTCGTGACCTGGTGGCCCGCGCGCTCGAGGATGCGCTGGAGAGAGCGGCGGTAGAGCTCCTCGTCGTCGACGACGAGTACGTGGGAGCGGGGCAGGGGAAACCTCCGAGCTCTCGGAGGGGGGCGAGCGCAGTGTACGGAGCGAGCCGGAGGCGTTCAACCCCGAGCGGGCCGGCCCCGGAGCCATGTGCACTCCACCGGCAACACGCCGGCAGTCGTGGGGTGGAACTCAAGTGTCCCGAAACTGGGACCGATACGCGCGCCATGGCGACGGAGTGCGCCCTGCCCGCGGAGCGCGGCCTCGACGCGCGCGCCGGGGAGGCTTTCGGTCTCGTCCTGCTCGTGGACGACGAGCCCCTGCTGCTCCGCTCCCTCCGGCGCATCCTGGCTGGGGAGGGGCACGAGGTGCGGCTGGCGGAGAGCGCGGAGCAGGTCCGGGCCACGCTCGCCGAGGCCTCGCCCGACGTCGTGCTCCTGGACCTCTTCCTGGGCGGCGACAGCGGCCTCGAGCTGCTGGATCGGATCAAGGCGGACCATCCCGAGACGGAGGTCGTGGTCATCACGGGCAACGCCAGCGTCGAGAGCGCGGTGGGATGCATGCGCCGCGGGGCCTTCGACTACCTGGCCAAGCCGCTCGAGGACGTGCACCGCGTTCGCACCACGGTTCGCAAGGCGCTCGAGCGACGCCACCTGGTACGACGCAATCGCCAGCTGGAAGAGGAGCTGCGCGAGCGAGGCTCCCTGCCCGAGCTCGTGGGCCGCTCGCCCCGGATGCGCTCCCTGGTCCGCATGATCGAGAGCCTCCGGCACAACGAGAGCCACGTGCTGATCGTCGGGGAGAGCGGCACCGGCAAGGAGCTGGTGGCGCGGGCGATCCACGCCACCAGCCGGCGTGCCATGGGTCCCTTCGTCCCGGTGGACTGCGGCGCGCTTCCCGAGTCGATCATCGAGAGCGAGCTGTTCGGAAACCGGCGCGGGGCCTTCACCGGCGCCACGGGCGCACCCGGCCTGTTCCGCGCCGCGGACGGAGGGACGCTGTTCCTCGACGAGATCGGCGAGATTCCCACCAGCGTCCAGGCCAAGCTGCTGCGCTCGCTCCAGTACAAGGAGGTGCGGCCGGTCGGGGCGGGCGAGCCCGTCTCGGTGGACATCCGCGTGGTCTCGGCCACCCACCGGGACCTGGCCGGCATGGTCGACGCGGGGGCCTTCCGCATGGATCTCTTCTACCGGCTGAACGTGGTGCGCCTGGAGCTTCCACCGCTACGCGAACGCAGGCAGGACATCCCCTTGCTGGTCCAGCACTTTCTCGCGCGGCAGCGACGCGCCGGCTCGACCGTGGAGGGGCTCGAGGACGACGCCCTCGAGCTGCTCCTGGCGCACGACTGGCCGGGCAACGTCCGTGAGCTCGAGAACGTGCTCGAGTCCGCGCTGGCCCTGTCGCGGGGCCCCCGCCTGCGCGCTGCGGCGCTTCCGCTCTCGCGCCGGACGCTGGGGCCCGCGGCGCCTCCGGCAGCGGACGCGCCGCCCCTGTCCCTCGAGGCCTACGAACGCCGCGCGCTCGAGCGCGCGCTCCACGAGTGCGGCAACAACGCCACCGAGGCGGCGCGGCGTCTGGGCATCGGGCGCAGCACCCTCTACCGCAAGCTCGCCCGCCACGGCATCGCCGTGCCGCGCTCCGGGGTTGGTGGCGGCCGGCGCATCGGGTAGAGTCCGCCTGCCCCCAGGATCCGGCCCCCGACCGGAAGCCTTCGCGCATGAGCCACATGGGCAGCTCCGCCGAGGCGGTCCTGCACAGCCTCCACACGGCCCTGCTGGTGTTGGACGCGGACGGCCGCGTCACCGTCACGAACCCGCCGGCCGCGCACATCCTGGACGAGCCCGAGGACGCCATCGTGGGCCGGTCGATCTGGGACTGGTTCCCGGACGTGCCGCGCGGCGAGCTGGCCCTGGCGCGCACGCTGCGCGAAGGCGTGCGCTGTCGCGGGGTGGAGCAGGTGCTGACGCGGCGTGACGGCACGCGGATTCCGATCGGACTGAGCTGCGGACCGCTGCCGGGGGCGTCGGGGACGCCTCCGGGGGCGGTGGTGACCTTCCAGGAGCTGAGCGGCATCCGGCGTCTCCAGCGCCAGATGCTCCAGGCGGAGAAGCTCGCATCCGTGGGACAGCTGGCCGCGGGCGTCGCCCACGAGATCAACAACCCCATGGGATTCATCCACGCCAATTTGTTCCAGATCGAGGAGTACTGGGACGAGCTGCGGCGCGTCTGGGCCGCGGTGGGTCCGCTGCGCAAGGCCGCCCTCGCCGGCGAGCCGGAGCAGGCGCGCGCGGCCGCGGAGCACCTGGAGGCGCTGGCTCGCGACACCGACGTGGAGTTCCTGCTGGAGGACGTCGTCAAGGCCGTGCGCGAGTCGCAGGAAGGTGCCGAACGCATCCGACACATCGTCCAGGACCTGCGTTCCTTCGCGGACCACGGCGGCGACGAGCTGATGCCCGCCGACGTCAATGCCTGCCTGGATTCCATCGCTCGCATCGTCGGGCCCGCGATGAAGCACGCCGTGGTGCTCCGCAAGGAGTACGGCGACCTGCCTTCGATCCGGTGCCGGCCCTCCCAGCTCAAGCAGGTCTTCATGAACCTGCTCGTGAACGCGCACCAGGCCGTCGAGGAACGCGTTCGCGCCACGGGTGGCCAGGGCACGATCGAGCTGCGTACGGAGACCGCTCCGGGCGAGGTGCGGGTCCGCATCCTGGACGACGGCGTCGGGCTGGCGCCCGGGGTGGTGGACCGCATCTTCGAGCCGTTCTTCACCACCCGGCCGGTGGGCGAGGCCATGGGCCTCGGGCTTTCCACGTCCTACCACATCGTCCGCGCTCACGGTGGGACGATCCGCGCGGCTCCGCGGCCGGAGGGAGGCTGCGAGGTGGAGGTGTGCCTGCCCGCCGACGGCCCGGAGTCCGAAGCGTCGGCTTGAGGGAGGGCGCGTCCTGGGCGCCACGGTCCTGCTCGTGGACGACGAGGAGCGCATCCTGGCGGCGCTCGAGCGCACGCTGCGCCGCGAGGGCTACCGGCTGCTGCGGGCCCGAAGCGGCGACGAGGCCCTGCGCCTGCTCGACGCGGAACCCGTCGACGCGATCCTCTCCGACCACAAGATGCCGGGGCCGAGCGGGCTCGAGCTGCTGGAACGGGCCGCCGCGCGCTGGCCGGGCACCGCTCGCATCCTGATCAGCGGCTGGCCCGAGGAGATCGCGGCAGACCGCATGCGCGCGCTGGGCATCCACGCGCTGGTCCCGAAGCCGTGGGATGCCAGGCAACTGCGCGCCACGCTACGCGAGGTGCTGGGCGGGCGCTGAGCGGGGCCGTCTCGGGTCGGACGCCTAGTCCTCGCGCGGAAGCCGGCTCAGGTATTCGAGATCCACCTTCTGGGTGTTCTTGGCGCCGATCGCGAGGACCCGGAAGCGCCGCTGTCGCCCGCGTGTGGTGTAGATGCGTCCCTTGCCCGCGAAGCCCAGCTCGAAGACGGACAGGTGCGGCGGAAGACCTCCCACCTTGCGGCGCACCGCGGCGCTCTCGGCGTCGTCCGAGAGCCGCTTCAACGCCTCCTCCGCCTTGAGCTTCATGGCCTCGTCGCGCAGGCCCACCAGGTCGCGGACCGCGCGCTCGTCGATTTCCAGGTTCTTGTAGAGGGTTCGAAGCCGCCGTTCCACCTGCTCGAGCTCACGTCCACTCGTGGGCGCGGGCGCCTTCGCCGCCCGACGCAGCCGCTGCTCCAGAGAGCGGATCTCCTCGTCCTTGGCGGAGAGGTCGCGGGTGGCCTCTTCCAGCAGCTCCTCCAGAGCGTGCCGCTCCTCGTCGAGGCTCTGCGCCTTGCCGGCACGCGAGGCGAGCTCCTGCTCGCGACGCGTCACCTCGGCGAGCTGCTCCTGGAGCCGCGCACGCTCCTGCCGCAGGGCGCGGATCGCCTCGCCCGCGCCGCTCGAGGTGGCCTGGCGCGAGGCGAGCCGTCGCCGTACCTCCTCGAGCTCGTCCTCGATGCGGCCGGCGCGGGCCGCCGCCTGCTCGCGCGACGCGATGGCCGCGGCCAGGCGCTCCTCTTCGCGCCGGGCCAGGCGGCGGTTGTATACGAACAGGGTCGCCACGAGCAGTGCCGCATACGTGACCAGGATGCCGTTGGCCAGCAGCGAGTTGTGCGGGACCGAGACGGTCACGTCGGCGGTGGCGGGCAGCAGCCGCTCCATCCGCAGGGCCGCCTGCAGGGCATCGATGGAGGGAGGCCGGGGCAGCCCGCGCCCGACGTAGAGGGGGGTTCCGTCGGCCCCGATCACGATGGCGGTGACGCGCACCCCGCCGATGCGCACCCACGGCGATGCGTGGACGGTGCGGTCCATGCGCTCGCCGAGCCGCTCGAACAGCTCGCCGTCGCCCTCCCCCTGGAGGGCGCGTGCCACGGCGGCCCCGAAGTGCGCGTCGAGCACCCGCTCCACGCCCTTCACGGTGAAGACGTAGAGCACCAGGAAGACGAAGAGGGCGGCGTAGGTGAAGCGAAACGCCGCGAGCCGGTCGAGGGCGCCCGAGCCGCGTCCCCCGCTCCTGGGAAACGACTTTCCCTCCGAGGGAAGAGCTTTGCTCATCCCCGGGGAGGATAGGGCTCTTCCGCCGTTCCCCCATCCCCTCTACGTCCCTCGCGTTTCCGGGGCGCAGGGGGAGCCCCGGGCGAGGTCGCACGGATCTTGCAAAAGGGTCGTGAAAGGGGCGAGCGCATGGAGGACCGGCGCGGCGGGCCGAGAAGGGCCTTCGATGGCTGGGTGGAGATCTCCACGCACGAGCGGCGGCATCGCGCCACCGCCCGGGATCTCTCCGCCCGGGGCCTCGGCGTCCAGATGACGGGTCCGCTTCCCGCGCTGGAAGCTCGCGTCACCAGCGAGTTCGCGCTGCCCGGCATCTCGCTGCCCCTGGCCCTGCCAGCGATCGTCGTCTGGATCCGGGAGCACGAGGGGCGTCTGGGCCTGCGCTTCGACGGGGTGGACGGCGGGCTCGCGGAGCTGCTGGCGAACCATCTCTCCGGACGGCTCTAGCAGTCGGGACCACCCTGCGGCGCGCCCACGCTACCGTCCGGCCCCGTGCGCGTCGTCGATCTCGACCGCGACATGACCGACGTGATCCCGACCGGGACCACGCGCGACAGCCAGTACCTCTTCGACCGCATGACCGAGGTCACGTTGCACCTCGCGGCGCCCGGCCCGGGACGCCGCATCCTCGACGTGGCCAGCGGATTCGGGCAGGACGCGCTCGCGATGACGCGCAGGGGAGCCGAGGTGGTCGGGGTCGAGCCCTCCCAGCGCATGTCGGCCTGGGCCCGGCTGCGATGCGCCGAGGCCCCCGGAGCGACGCCCCGCTTCGTGCGGGGCTGGTCCGACGCGTTGCCCTTCGCCGACGCCAGCTTCGATGCCGCGCTGTGCAAGGGCGCCATCGACCACTTCGACCGTCCCGAGCGCGCCATCGGGGAGATGGCGCGAGTGACGCGCCGCGAAGGCCGGGTCGTGCTCGCCATCGCGAACTTCGACTCGCTGGCGTGTCGCGCGTCGCGCTGGCTCGACGAGGCGCGCGAGGGCTGGCTCGCGCGTCCGGTGCGCCGCGGACGCCGGCACTACGACGTCCCCGCCGACCACTTCACGCGCTACGACCTCGGGCTCATGCGCGAGCAGGCCGAGCGCCACCTGGACCTGGAGCGGCTCGAGGGGGTCTCCCTGGCCTGGGGAACGCCCGGGTGGTCGCGTCTGGTGGAGGCGTTGCCGGCGCGCGCCGCCGCCGCCACGCTTCAGGCCCTGGGGCGACTCGCGGCGCAACTGCCGGGCTGGGCGGACGTGGTGGTGCTCGCCGGGCGTCCCCGACGCGTCGCCCATTCACGCGCCAGCTCGCGGTAGACGGTCGCGGTCCGGGCCGCGATGCGCGGCCAGGCGAAGGCCTGCACCACGCGCGTGCGGCCGCGCTC
>JBFGJV010000128.1:0-8601 GCA_041577015.1 Myxococcota bacterium | reverse complement strand
GACCACCCTGGTGCTGGTGACGGCGAGCCCGGCCGGGCTGCTGGCCACGGTGCGCTCGCGCTGCCAGCGGGTCGCCCTGGCGCCAGCCGCGCCCGAAGCGGGCGAGCCCTCCGAGGAGGTGCGCGAGGTGCTCGAACGGCTGGAGCGCCTGGACCGGCTCGCGGTCCCGGACCTGCTCGACTGGGCGGAGGAGTGTCGCGGGGAGCGCGCCGCGGCTGCGGCGCGCGTGGCCACGCTGCTGGAGACCGCCTCGGGCTGGCTGCGCGACCGGGTGGCGCGAGCCGCCGCCGGGGGACGGCGGGACCTGCGACGCGAGCTGGACGCCTTCGACACGCTCCAGCGCTGTCGCCAGTCCCTGGTCCAGCGCAACGCCAATCCCCAGATGGTGGCCGAGCGTGCGCTGCTGGCCCTGCGTGAGGCGGTTCCGTCGTGAGCGACGCCTTCTACGTCACGACGCCCATCTACTACGTGAACGGGGAGCCGCACATCGGCCACACCTACACCACGGTCGTGGCGGACACGCTGGCTCGCTACCACCGGCTCGCCGGCGAGGAGACCTTCTTCCTGACCGGCACCGACGAGCACGGCGAGAAGATGACCGAGGCGGCGGCGGAGCGGAGCATCACGACCCAGCAGCTCGCCGACGAGAACTCGGCGCGCTTTCGCGAGGCCTGGGATGCTCTGGGTCTGCGCTACGACCGCTTCATCCGCACCACCGACCCCGACCACCGCCGCGCGGTCCAGACCATGCTGCAGCAGGTCTTCGACGCCGGCGACATCGACTTCCGCGAGTACGAGGGGCTCTACTGTGTCGGCTGCGAACGCTTCCTGGCCGAGCGCGACCTGGTGGACGGGCTGTGCCGCGACCACGAGCGGCCGCCCGAGAAGCGCAGCGAGTCCAACTACTTCTTCCGGATGACGCGTTACTTCGACTGGCTCGGCGAGCACATCCAGGCCCATCCGGAGTTCATCCAGCCGGAGCGCTATCGCAACGAGGCGCTGGCCATGCTGCGCGAGGAGAGCGGGCTCGGCGACCTCTGCATCTCGCGGCCGAAGTCGCGGCTTACCTGGGGCATCGAGCTGCCCTTCGACGCAAACTTCGTCTGCTACGTCTGGTTCGACGCCCTGGTCAACTATCTGACCGGCATCGGCTGGCCCGACGACCCGCGCTGGGAGCGGCTGTGGCCCCGGGCGCAGCACCTGATCGCCAAGGACATCCTCAAGCCGCACGGGATCTTCTGGCCCTGCATGCTGAGGGCGGCGGGGCTGCCGCCCTTCCAGTCGCTCCACGTGCACGGCTATTGGAACGTGGACCAGCGCAAGGTGTCCAAGAGCCTGGGCAACATGATCGACCCGCTGGCCATGCGCGACCGCTACGGCTTCGAGCCGTTTCGCTACTTCCTGCTGCGCGAGATGAGCTTCGGACTGGACGCCCACTTCACCGAGGAAGCGCTGGTCGCACGGGTCAATGCCGACCTCGCCAACAACCTGGGCAACCTGGTGAGTCGGACGCTCAACATGACGGCCCGCTACGCGGAAGGACGCGTGCCGCGCGCCGAGGCCGAGGGGGAGCCCGAGCGGGGGCTGGCGGAGGCCGCCGCCCGGGCGGCGGACGACGTGGACCGGGCCGTGCGGGCGCTCGCCTTTCCGCGCGCGCTCGAGGCGATCTTCGGCCTGGTGGACGAGGTGAACCGCTACCTGGATGCCCAGGCGCCCTGGAAGGCCGCCAAGCGGGCGGACGGCGCGCCGGCGGTGCGCACGACGCTCTACACCGCCTGCCAGGCGCTGCGCGGCGTGGGGCTGCTGCTGGCCCCCTTCCTGCCCGAGACCGCCGCGGAGATCCTGGCCCGCCTGGGCCTGGCCGACGCGCTGGAGGGCGCGCGGCTCCCCGACGACGCCCGCGCCTGGGGCCGCCTCGAGCCCGGCGTGGCCACGCGCAAGGGCCCGGCGCTGTTTCCTCGCGTCGAGCTCCCAGAAGGCTCCCCGTAGTCGTGTGGCTGGACAGCCACGCGCACGTGACCGCGCCGGAGTTCGACGCGGACCGGAACGAGGTGCTCGCCCGGGCTCGCGCCGCGGGCGTGGAGGCGCTCCTCGCGGTGGGCGCCGGCTGGGGCGTGGACGCCAACGCCGCGGCGGTGGAGCTGGCCGGCCGCGAGCCGGACGTCTGGGCGGCGGTGGGCGTGCATCCGCACGACGCCAGGCAGTGGGATGAGACGGCGCGTCGGCGCGTCCGCGGGTGGCTCCGGGAGCCGCGCGTGGTGGCCGTGGGCGAGTGCGGTCTCGACTACCACTACGACCGCTCCCCGCGCCCGGCCCAGCGGGCCGCCTTCGCCGAGCAGGTGGCGCTGGCGCGGGAGCTCGGCCGGCCGGTCTCGATCCACGTGCGCGGCAACGGGGCGGAGGCCTGGGACGAGCTGCTGGATCTCTGGCAGGCGGAGGGCGGCGGCGAGGTGGAGGGCGTGCTGCACTGCTTCACCGGGAGCCTCGCCTTCGCCCGCCGCGCCCTGGACGCGCGGCTCTGGATCTCCTTCTCGGGGATCCTCACCTTCCGCAAGGACCGCGGGCTGCGCGAGGTGGCCGCAGCGCTTCCCCTGGAGCGCCTGCTGGTAGAGACCGACTGCCCCCTGCTGGCGCCCGAAGGCTTCCGCGGCCGACGCAACGAGCCCGCCCACGTCGCACGGGTGGGGGAGACGCTCGCGCGCGTCCAGCAGCGGCCCGTGGCGGAGGTGGCACGGCGCACCACCGAGAACGCCCGGCGCCTGTTCCGTATGCCGGCGGACTGAGGCGGAGACTTGGTGGACGAGGTGCAGCGCACGCTCGAGCTGGCCACGCGGCTGGCGCGGGAGGCGGGCGCCATCCAGCGCGAGCGCTACGAGGCAGGCTTCCGGGTCGGTACCAAGACGAGCCCCATCGACCTGGTCACCGAGGTGGACCATGCCTGCGAGGCGCTCATCGTGGAGACCCTCGAGCGGGAGCGTGCGGGCGACGCGATCCTGGCCGAGGAGGGAGGCGGCGCCGACGCCGAGGACGCCGAGTGGCGCTGGGTGGTCGACCCCCTGGACGGGACCGTGAACTACGCCCACGGCTACCCCTGTTTCTGCGTCTCGATCGGCGTGGAGCGGCGCGGCGAGCGGACGGTGGGCGTGGTGTACGAGCCGCTGCGCGACGAGCTCTACCATGCGGTGCGCGGCGGAGGCGCCTTTCGCAACGGCCGCCCGATTCGCGTCTCGCGCCAGGGCGAGCTCGGGCGCGCGCTGCTCGCCACGGGCTTCGCCTACGACGTGCGCAAGAGCGCCGAGGACAACCTGAACCACTTCGCCGCGCTGCTGAAGGCAGCCCGCGCCCTGCGCCGGGACGGCGCCGCGGCCGTGGACCTCTGCTTCGTGGCGTGCGGTCGTTTCGACGGCTTCTGGGAGCTCAAGCTCCACCCTTGGGACGTGGCCGCGGGCATCCTGATCGTCGAGGAGGCGGGCGGGACCGTCACCGACCTGCGCGGGGACGCGCCGCCACGCTCGGGACGCGAGATCGTGGCCAGCAACGGGCGCATCCACCCCGCGCTGCTCGAGGTGCTGGGCGCCGGCTAGGACTCGGGCGCCGCTTCGGACTCGAGGCCCGCTTCCGGCTCCGCTTCGGACTCGGGCTCCTCTTGCGCCACGAAGCGGTTGCGGAGGGCCTCCAGGCTCACGGGCACGTCCTCCGCAAGACCGGCCTCGAGCCGGTAGATGGTCTCCCGCTGCGGGATGCGCGCCGCGATGCCGCGCTCCGGATCCATCTCGCCGAGATGCAGCTCCGCCAGCTTCGGCGCCTCGCCCCCCTCGCTGGGCTCGCCGAAGGCACGCACCACCACGCGTGGCGGCGCCAGGCCCACGCCGGAGAGCTCGCCCTCCTCCATGCGCTCGGCCTCGATCTCCTCGGCGCGCAGGCGCGCCAGCTGCCCCAGCAGGCGCTCGGGCACGCCCGCGTCCAGGGTCTCGGGCTCCGCGGTCCAGCCCTCCTCCTCGCGGCGGGCCGTGACGGACACCACCTCGCCCGCGGCGTCGTGGAAGACCAGCTCGATGCGCTCCACGTCGCTGGCGGCCAGGCGCGTGAGCTCCTTGAAACGGTAGGCGACCACACGGCGGGGCAGATCCTCGAAGCGCTCCTCGGCGATGGTGTAGAGGGCGTCGTGCGCGCCCCGGGCCACGCGTCCACCCTCCTCGCGCGGCGCGCCCACCAGGAGCTCCCAGCGCGGGGGATCGCCTCCCTCCTCGGGCGCCTCCCCGGTCAGGACGGCGCGGAAGGCGGGCGGATCGAGCCCCTGGACCGCCTCCGCGGGCGGGTCGTCCAGGAAGCTCTCCGCGCGCAGGAACGCCAGGTCCGAGAGCACGGTCTCCACCGTGTCCTCGTCCGCCCGGGCCGAGAGCGGCTCCTCCAGGAACCAGTCGGTGTCGCGTCGGGCGAGCACCACGCCGCCCCCGGGCCAGCTGGCCGCGATGCGCCGGATGGCGTCGCGGTCGAAGCGCAAGAGCCTTCGCTCGCGCAGGTCGTCCAGTTCGCGCTGGAAGGCGTTGACCCGGTAGGTCGGCACGGTGAAGACGCGCGGGTCGCCCCCCACCGAGACGTACGTGTTGCCGCCCACCGGCGTCCGGGCGCCGATCCGGAGCTCGTACTCGTCACCCCCGTCGGCCGAGAAGCGCACCACACGGGCGTCCTCGCCGAGACCGTAGACCTCCGGCGGCTGGGGATCGTCGATCACGCCCTCGCTGGCCAGGTCGGCCAGCGAGGAGGCGACGCCGTCCAGGGCCACCGCATCGCCGGGAAACTCCAGGGGCGCCACCAGCCGCCAGCCCCCGTCGTGACGCTCGACCCGGGCGTCGCGACCGTCGCTGGTGGTGAGGGCGATGGCCCGGATCTCCTCGGCCGCCGGCCCGGGAAACAGGCGTTTGGCCTGCTCGGCCGCCTCCAGGCGCTGCTCGCCGCCGCGGATCTCGTAGAAGTAGACGAACGCCGCCAGCGCCGCGGCCACGAGCAGGAGGATCCCGGTGTTGCGCGGCCTCATCAGCGACCCGGCGCGCGACGCCGGCTCCACCAGGCGACGACGCCGGCGATCGCGATCGCCTCGGGCAGCACGAAGAGCGAGAGGTAGCGGATCCGGCTGAACTGGTCCGTGGAGAGCTGGAGGCGCGACGCCCGCGAGGTGGCCGGGCGGATCGAGATGGCCTCCACGTCGCCGAGCAGCCAGTTCACGCTGTTCACGAAGAGATCGCGGTTGCGGTAGGCCTCGAGCAGCTGGTTGGAGGCGAAGTCCGAGTCGCCGAAGACGACGAGGCGGGCCCCGGGACGCTCTGCTTCCGCCGTCGCCTCCTCCTCGGCCTCACCCGGCTCCCCGTCGAGGGAGCCGGCCACGGCCACGGGGACCGGGCCGCGCAGGTCGTCGGGGCCGAGCTCGGCCACGCCCTGGGAGAAGAGCGCCTCCAGATCCCGCTCGCCCCAGGAGTGCTCGCTGGTGCGCACGATCTCCGTGAAGCGCGCGGCGCCATCGGCCGCCGGCCGCACGCTGCGCGCCACGTGGAAGAGCGTGACCTCGCGCATGCCCTCGGTGATCGGGTGGGGTCCGTACTCGCCGGCGAACGGGGTCATGGCCTGCCCGAACATGCCCTGCACCCGATCGACCACGACGTCCTCACCCAGCTCGACGCCCCAGCGCGTGAGCGCCTGGCCGAGATCGGTCTTGGCACGCGGGTCGATCAGCACCAGCAGCGAGCCGCCGCGCTCGAGGTAGCGCTGCAGGGCGGCGTGCTCCTCGGGCAGGAAGGGGCGCGTGGCGCCCGCCACCACCACCACGTCGGCGTCGTCGGGAACGTCCTGCTTGGTGGCCAGGAGCAGGGCCTCCCAGCGGTAGTTCTCGTTGCGCAGTGCCTCCGCGGCCCGCCCCAGGCCCTCCTTGCCGTCGGCGCCCTCGCCTTGCACGGGCCGCTCGTTGTGACCCTGGAGGAAGTAGACCTTCTTGGTGCCGGTGCGCGTGAGCTTGACCAGCGCATTGGTGAGCTTCGCCTCGTCGGGCTCCTCCAGCTCCACCGTCTCGCCGCCCAGCGAGAGACGCACCAGGCCACTCTGGAGCTTCTCGGGTGCGATGCCGTAGCGCTCCACGAGATCCGGCCGCGCGTTGGGGTCGGCGAACTCCACCTGGAAGCGCGGGCTCTGGTAGGCGTAGCGGTCCAGCAGCTCGCGCACCGGCTGCGCGTCCAGCGGCGGGTAGAGGGCCACCACCTCCACGTCCCCTTCCAGGCCGGCCAGGACCTCGCGGGTCTGCTCGGAGAGCGAGTGGACACCAGCCTCGCTCCAGTCGAAGCGCACCGGGTGACGGGCGGCCAGGAAGCCGAGCATCCCGAGGATGGCAACGGCCAGCACCGCCTGCCCGATGGCGCTGGTTCCGAAGCGCTCGATGCGGCGCGCCTCGCCGGTGGCGAGGCGCTCCCGGAGGGCGTCGAGCCCGGAGATCAGCCACACCACGATCAGCACGATTCCGATCACGATGTTGGCGGCGATCCACGCCAGGTCGGTGGGCGCGCCCAGCGCGAGCAGCAGCACCGAGAGCAGGCCGAAGGTCAGGGCCACGAAGCCCAGCGCGCCGGAGAGACCGGGCCAGCCGCTCATCTCAGCGCCACCGCACCGACTCGACGGCCGTCTTCGCGAACACCAGGAAGCTCCCGATCAGGACCGCGAAGTAGGCCAGGTCGGCCGTGTCCACCAGGCCCCGGGCCAGGTTCTGGAAGTGCTCCGAGGTGGAGAGCCAGCGCAAGAGGTCGGCGAAGCCTCCGGCGCCGAAGGCTCCGCCCGCGGCCCCCAGGTCCGCCAGGAAGGAGAGCATCCACAGCACCAGCAGCAGCACGAAGGCCAGGAAGAAGGCCACCAGCTGATTCTGGGTCACGGAGGAGGCGAAGGCGCCGATGGCCGCGTAGGTGAAGCCCACCAGGAGCAGACCCAGGAGTCCGGCCGCGGTCTTGGCGGGCTCCGGGTCTCCGTACAGGAAGAGGATCGCGGGGAACAGGCCCACCAGCGCCACGAGCAGCGTCACGAAGAGCGCCGCCGCCAGGAACTTCCCGATTACCAGCTCCCAGAGGGTGAGGGGGCTCGTCATGAGCAGCTCCTGGGTACCGTTGGCCTTCTCCGCCGCGAACAGACCCATGGTGATGCCCGGGATCAGGAACAGCAGCACCACCGACATCACGTCGAAGAAGGGCGCGATCACGTGGTCGTTCAGGTTCATCTCCTGCAGCCGGTCGAAGAGCTGGAACTGCTGCAGGCGGACCACGTACTCGTTGAACTGCAGGATGGACGACAGGAAGAAGAACCCGGCCAGGACGGCGAAGAGCGTCAGCACCGCGTAGGCCACCGGGGAGACGAAGAGCGACTTGAGCTCCCGGGACGCGACCGGCCAGGTGTGCCTCATGGCGACGCCTCCGGCGCGGCTGCCTCGCCGGCGGTGTGGCGGGCGAAGATCTCCTCGAGGCTGCGGCCGTCGGTGGTGAGATCGGCCAACGGCGCATCGAGCACCTTCCGGCCCTGGTGGATCAGGATCACGCGCTGACAGATGGCCTCGACCTCGGGGAGGATGTGGGTCGAGAGAATGACCGTGTGCCGACGCTCGCCGGTGCGCGGACCGGCCAGCTCCTGGATCAGGGCCCGGATCTCCCGGATCTGGATCGGGTCCAGCCCCACCGTGGGCTCGTCCAGGATCAGGACCTGAGGATCGTGCACGATGGCCTGGGCCAGGCCCACGCGCTGGCGAAAGCCCTTGGAGAGCGCGCCGATCACGCGGCGGCGGACGTCCGTGAGACCGCAGTGCGCGAGAGCCCGCTCCACCGCATCGCGCCGCTCTCGCCGCGGCACGTTCTTGAGCCGCGCCACGTAGGTGAGGAAGCCCTGCACGTCCATCTCGGGATAGAGCGGCGGGGTCTCGGGCAGGTACCCGATCGCCGCCCGTGCGGCCAGCGGGTCGGTGAAGATGTCGTGCCCGGCGATCACCGCGGTCCCGTCCGTGGGCGGCAGGAAGCCGGTGAGGATGCGCATGGTCGTGGTCTTGCCGGCCCCGTTGGGACCGAGGAAGCCCACGACCTCGCCGGGCTCGACCGTGAACGACACGTCCCCGACCGCGACCAGATCGCCGTAGCGTTTGGTGAGTCCGCGCGCCTCGATCATGAGCGGGGCGGAAAGATAGGGACGACCTCCGGGCCGTCAATGGAACCCCGGCGGGAGGCGTGGCATCCTACCCCCGATGCGACGCGCCCTCCCGCTGCTCCTGCTGCTGCTCGGAGCCGGATCCGCCGGGGCGGAGGCTCCCGATCCCCAAGCGGACGGCGCGGAGGCCTGGCGGGGCCGCTACTGCACGCCCGCCGGCTGCGCCGGGGCCGCGGGCTCGGCGGGCGGCAGCGTGGCCGGATTCGCCGCGGCCGCGCTCGGCGCCATGCTCTGGTCGCGGCGCTAGCCCCGCTGGAGCGCGATCCACTGGAAGTAGCTGGAGGAGCCCGGAACGCGGCCCCCGCGTCCCCGCTCCATGCGCACCCGACCACCCCCCTCCGAGCTGGCCAGGACCTCTCGGAAGGCCTCGATCTTCTTGTC
>JBFGJV010000127.1:0-8606 GCA_041577015.1 Myxococcota bacterium | reverse complement strand
CGCTCTTCGCCGGCAACGAGGCCTTCGGGCTGGCGGCGCTGCTCTCGCCGGAGGGGAAGAGCCAGGACTGGCAGGACCTGGGCAACCTGGTGAGCCGCACGCTGGGCCTGCCGGCCGGTGGCGGCGGCAACGCGACGCCCACGGCGACGGCGTCCCTGGACCGTCTCGACTACTTCGCGCGAGGCGGGCACCGCAAGGGAGGGAGCGGACGATGAGGATCGGTACGACGACGCGGACGCTCGCGGCCGCGCTGCTGGCCGCCACCGCCCTGGGCGCGGGGCACACCGCCGCGGCGAGCGAGTCCTGCCGCGAGTGGATGGCGGAGCACCGCCATTGGAAGGTCGAGGTGGTGCGACGCTACCTGCACGGCGGGCCGGAGCGGGAGCTCGACGAAGCCGTCTTCGAGCTGCTCCAGCGCGAGGCGTACCTGACCTCGTGCGAGCAGAGCGTGGCGGGGGCGCGCGACGAGCTGGTGGGCTGGCGACTGGTGGGGCGTCTCCCGGAGGAGTACGCCAGCGCCGTGCTCGAGTCCCTGCTCGACCGTGCGGGCTTCGACGTCTCGCTCGTGGGTCTCTTCGCCGGCATGCCGGGCATGGTCGCCGCGCGTCCCGCCCTCGGCGCCCGCTGGCGCGAGCGCGGTGCGCGCTAGCGCCACCGGCCTGGTTCTGGGGGCGCTCTGCGTGACGCCCCTCGCCGCGGCCTTCGCCAT
This sequence comes from Myxococcota bacterium, assembly GCA_041577015.1. Taxonomy (GTDB): domain Bacteria; phylum Myxococcota_A; class UBA9160; order UBA9160; family PR03; genus JBFGJV01. Next base: position 7,897 of record JBFGJV010000127.1, on the reverse strand, counting down.
GGGCGTGGGCGTCGGCGAGGGCGTGCGCCTGGTGGTGGCGGGCTTCCTGGGGGCGGTGGACGCCGTCGGCTGGGTGCTGGTGCCGCAGCTGATCCTCGCCACCGCGGTGCTGGCGCTCGGGCTCGAGAAGCTCACCGTGCGAGCGGCGGGGCTTGGGGAGTCCATCACGCCCGCGTGGCTGGATCCGGCGGTGGAGTCGGCGCTGCTGCTGGGCATGCTGGGAACCCTGAGCGGCATGGTGAGCGGCTTCGTGGGCCTCTCGCCGGACGAGCTCGAGCCGGGGCCGCTGGTGCACGGCCTCGGCACGGCGCTGCGCAGCAGCTTCGTGGGCTTCGGGATCGCGCTCATCGGGGTCTGGATCAAGGCGCGTCCGGACGCCTCGAAGAAGGCCACGGAGGCGCAGCCGGCGTGAGCGAGCGAGCGGACGCGCATCTGGGCTACGGGCTCTACTTCGTCGACGTGCTCGCCTGCCTGCTGTTCTGCCTGACCCTGGTGCTGGTGGGCGCCCGCTTCGGACGGGAGCGCACGGTCTCGGTGGAGCTCCCGCGTGCCGAGGCGCGCGAGACGACCGGCAGCGAGCTCTCCGGACGGACCATCTCCGTGCGCGAGCGGGACGGCCAGCCGGAGATCTTCCTGGACGACGCGCCCGTGACGCTCACCGAGCTGGAGGCGCGGCTGCGCCAGACGCCTCCGCCCTCGATCACGGTGCGCTCCGAGGCCTCGACCCTGGCCCGCATCATCGCGCTCGCCCACGCCGCGGGCGTCCACGACATCCAGCTCGCCTACGAGGCGCTCCGCGCCGGGGAGCAACCGCGATGATGCGTCTGGCGCTCGGCTTCGTGCTGGCCATGACGGCCTTCGGCGCCGCGGCGCTCTGGACCATCCGCCAGCTCGATCCCGTGCTGCGCCTGGGGGCGCCTCCGCCCGCGGAGGTTCGTACCGTGGAGGTGGCGCTGCCGCCCGCGCCGCCCTCCCGGCCCGCGGCTCCCGATCCGGAGCCCATCGAGCCCGAAGCGGAGCCGGGGAGCGCCGTGCCCGAGCCCGCTTCGGACGACGGAGAGCCGGAGCCGCCGGCTCCCGGACCGGTGGTCGTGGCCGCCGAGCCGAGCGCCGACGAGTCCGCGGCGCTGATCCGGCGCATGCTCACGGTCTACCGCCGCACCGCAGGCATGGAGGCGAGCGCCCGGTGATCCGACTGGCCTCGCGTGTCGTGGTGGCGCTCTGGATCCTGGCCTACCTGGCGTGGTCCGCGCTCGCCGTGGCACCGCTCGGGGAGACGACGCCCGCCACGGCGCGCGTCCAGCCGGTGGCGGAGGAGCCGCCGCGCCCCGCGTCCGCCCCGGCGAGGCCCCGCGCCCCGGCACGCCCCGTGGCGATCGAGGCCGCCGACGTGGACGAGGGCGGACGGCTGCTGGACGCGAGCGGCGCCTTCCCGGTGCTCTCGTGCACCTACGAGGACTTCCGCTCCTTCGGCGCCTACGCGGGAGCCATGGGCTCGCTCGGCGCCCGCTTCGTGGTGGTGCGCGCGCGGCGCATCCTGGCGGAGGTGGACGTCGCGAGCGGACGCATCGAGCCGGGGAGCGTGGGGAGCGGCTTCTCGCCGCGCGCGCGCGACTACACGGGCGAGCCGGAGCTGCGCGAGCTCGCCGGCGCGGTGCGCGCGCGCTTCGGACCCGGCGCCGTCGTGATGATGCTGGTGCCGCGCGCCGTGGACGCCGGCCTGTTCGGGGCGATCGCGCGCGCCCTCGCCGAGCGGGACGACCGTCACGACGGCTACCGCGAGATCCGGGGCCGCTACGAGCGGGGGCCGGGAGGCGGCGTGCAGCTGCGCGTGGACGGCGCCACGCGCCTGGACGGCAGCGAGGTTGCCCTCGACTGGGTCTTCGACCTCTCGGCCATCGCGCGCAGCTACGCGGGCGCGCCCGGGCCAAGCGCGTGAGGCGGCGCCTCCGGCTCCACGCCGCGTTCGTCGCAGCCACTGCGCTCGGGGCTCCCGCGCACGCGGACGAGGGCGTGGCGCGGCGGCTCGCCGCGCTCAAGGTGCTGGTGGAGCCCGGCGCGGTCCCCGCCGTGGCGCCGCCTCCCACGACGACGTCGGAGCGCTGCGCCAGCGGCGCCTGGTGGCGGACCACGGCGTACGGGCTGCGGGCCCGGATCGACGAGGCCGTGCGCGATGCCTCGCTGCGCTTCGCGGTGGATCCCGACCTGATTCGCGCCGTGATCCGGCACGAGAGCGCCTACGATCCCAACGCGGTCTCGCACAAGGGCGCCATGGGGCTGATGCAGCTGATGCCGGCCACGGCCCGGCGGCTGGGGGTGCTCTGCGCCTTCGATCCGCGCGAGAACGTCCTGGGCGGGACGCGCTACCTGCGTCGCCTCCACGACCGGCTCGGGAGCTGGCCGCGGGCCGTGGCGGGGTACCACGCCGGACCGGGTCGGGTGGAGGCGAACCGGATCCCCGGCGTGACGCGCACCTACGTGCGCCGCGTGATGCGAAGCTGGCGGCCCGGGGCCACCCCGGCGCTGGATTGAGCGGCGTCACGCCGGCTTCACGAAGTTCAGGGTGAAGGCCCAGAAGCTCCCGAAGCGCTCGGCCTCGGCGAAGCCGGCCTCCTCGGCCAGCCGTCGCACCCGCGCCGCGCTCTGGTAGTGGGGATCCGGCAGCACCTCGGTCACCGAGAGCAGCCCGCCGGGGCGCAGCGCGGCGTGGATCTCGCGCAGGGCCGCCGCCTGATCCGGGATCTCGCCCAGCACGGTCACCAGGAAGGCGCGGTCGAAGCCGTCGCGCTCCACCTTGCCCTCGCCGGCCCCGCCGAGCACGGCACGCACGTTCTCGAAGCCGCCCGCGGCGATGCGCTCCTCCAGGCGGCGGATCATCCCGGGCTGGATGTCCAGGGCCACCACCTCGCCCGAGGCCGAGACCCGCTCCGCGGCGGGCAGCGTCACGCGTCCGGGGCCCGATCCCACGTCGAGCACGCGCATGCCGGGCCCGACCCGGGCGCGCTCGAGCAGCGTCGTGGCGCCCGCCACCGCCTCCACGTAGGGATTCTCGAGCAGCGGAACCAGCCACGCGGGGCAGGGGAGCGAGCGTCGCCGCGAGAGCGAGCGCCACACGAATCCCCCGGCCAGGAGCGCGAGCAAGAAGCCGCCCAGCATCGCCAGCGCGCGCGTCACGAGCCCGGAGCGCCCGCGTGCAGGTGTCGGCTCACGTCTCCCACGTGGTCCAGGAAGATGCGCCGCTCGGCAAAGCGCCAGGTCGAGCCCGCGCGCGCGAAGCGGTCGCGATAGCGGCCCGCCACCACGATCTGGAGCGGGAAGTCGACGAGCCCCTGGAGCACGGTGAAGTAGCCACGGGCGCGCGCCGTCCCGGCCTCCTCGTCCACCTCGATCAGCAGGTTCGTCGTCACGTGCTGGGTGCGCGGCGTCCCGTCGGCGTGGATGCGTACGCTGCGCCGGTAGAGCTCCCGCACGGCGTCGCGACCCTCGGCCTGGGGCGGGCCGTCCCCCAACGCGACGCACGCGTGGGCCAGCAGCTCCGCGACGCCGTCCAGGTCGCCGCGATCGAGGCGCTCCGCGTAGTCGAGGATCAGGCGCTCGATGGCCCGGCGGCTCGCCTCGCCCATGCCGACGAGCCTACCACGGAGCAGCCCATGCTAGGCTCGGCCCGCGATGGCGTCGATCGAGCGGCTGCTCGAGATCATGGCGCGCCTGCGCGACCCCGACGGCGGCTGTCCCTGGGACGTCGAGCAGGACTTCGCGAGCATCGCCCCCTACACCATCGAGGAGGCCTACGAGGTCGACGACGCGATCCGGCGCCGCGACTTCGACGCCCTGCGCGAGGAGCTCGGCGACCTGCTGCTCCAGGTGGTCTTCCACGCGCAGATGGCCCGGGAGGCCGGGCGCTTCGACTTCGACGCCGTGGTGGAGGCGATCTGCGCCAAGCTGGTGCGGCGGCACCCCCACGTCTTCGGCGACGCCACCGTGGAGACGGCCGAGGCGCAGACCCACGCCTGGGAGGAGCACAAGGCCGCGGAGCGGGCGGAGCGTCACGCGGAGGGCGGCGCGCTCTCCGGCGTCCCGATCGGCCTTCCGGCGCTGCTCCGGGCCGGCAAGCTCCTGCGGCGCGCGGCGCGGCTGGGCTTCGTCGGGCCCGAGCCCCCGGACGCCCTCACCATCGCTGCGAACGGTGACGGTGCGCGCGTGGCGGAGGAGCTGGGCGATCTGCTCTTCGCCGTCGTCGCGGCCGCCACGCGCCTGGGCGTCGAGGCGGAGCAGGCGCTGCGCAGCGCCAACGCGCGCTTCGAGCGGCGCTTCCGCGCCATGGAGGCGGCGCTCGCGAGGCAGGGTCGCGCGCCCGAGACTCTCGACGCCGAGGCGTGGCGCGTGCTCTGGCGCGCCGCGAAGGCGTCCGACGCCGAGCCCACCGACTGAGCCGTGGGCGAGGTCTTCACCACCCTCGACCTCGTGGTCTTCGTGGTTGCGCTCGTCGGCGTGATGGCCGTGGGGCTCGTAGCCGGGCGCAAGGAGGACACCTCCGAGGACTACTTCCTCGCCGGCCGCGGCATCCCCTGGTGGGGCGTGGCGGGCTCGATCTTCGGCAGCAACGTGAGCGCCAACCACATGGTGGGCATGATGGGCGTGGGCTTCACGATCGGCTTCGCCCAGAGCCACTTCGAGCTGGGTGCGGTGCTGGGCCTGATGGTGCTCTGCTACGGCTTCCTGCCGGTCTATCGGAAGCTGGGCCTCTACACGCTCTCCGAGTACCTGGGCCGCCGCTACGACGCGCGCAGCCGCGTGGCGTACGCGGTGATCCTGATCGTGATCATGGCCGTGGTGCAGCTCGTCCCGGGCCTGTACATCGGCGCGCGCGCCACCTGCGTGCTGCTGGGCGGCGACGCCGTGCGAGAGGTGTCCCTCGCCGGGGGCGCGGTGGAGCAGCAGGTGAGCTTCGCCTGGTACGCGGCCTTCGTGGTGGCGCTGGGGGCCGTGGCCGCGGGGTACACCATCTTCGGCGGCCTCAAGGCCGTGATCTGGACCGACGTGATCCAGTCGATGTTGCTGCTGGCGGCGGGCATCGTGATCGCGATCCTGACCTTCCGGGAGCTCGGCGGCTGGGGCGCCATGATGGCGCTCGACCGGGCCGGCGCCGATCGCATGCACCTCTACCTGCCCGCGAGCCACCCCCAGCTGCCCTGGACCGGCGTCCTCACCGGGCTCATGCTGATGCACACCTTCTACTGGGGCACCAACCAGTTCATCGTGCAGCGCGCCCTCGGAGCGCGCAGCGACGCCGAGGCGCGGCTCGGCATCGTCGCTGCCGGCTTCCTCAAGCTGGCGATCCCGTTCTTCGCGATCGGGACCGGCGTCGCGGCCTACTACCTGTTCCAGCAGCGGCTCCCGGAGCGGGCCGTGGACTCCGACGCGGCCTTCCCGGAGCTGGTGCGCCTGGTGGTGCCGCTGGGCTGGGGCCTCGTGGGCGTCATCTCGGCGGGGCTGATCGGAGCCATCCTCTCGTCCATCGACTCGATGATGAACTCGGCGGCCACGCTGGTGAGCGTGGACCTCTACCGCGAGTACGTGAACCCCGACGCGAGCGACCGCCAGATGATCCGGGTGGGGCGGCTCTCGATCGCCGTCTTCGTCACGCTGGCGGCGGCCCTCGCCATCACCGTGATGGACCCCAACTCGGACGAGCACTTCTTCCTCCAGATCGCCAGCTACCAGAGCTACCTGACGCCCGGCCTGCTGGTGGCCTTCCTGCTGGGCATGTTCTGGCAGCGCGGCACCGCCGGCGCGGCCTTCGCCACCATCGGGGCGGGCGTCGTCTTCTCGGCGCTGGTGCAGCTCGGCTACGACCACGGCCTCGGGAGGCTGCCGGCGCTGGCGGCCGTGCTGGGCCGCGAGCTCAACTTCTTCCATCGCGTGGTGGTGGTGGTCGCGCTCTGCACGCTCCTCTACGTGGGGGTGAGCCTGCGCGGGCGCGTTGAGCCGGAGCGCGCGCGCCTGACGTGGACGGACCTCGGCGGCCACGATCCGGGCGACCTGCGCCGTGCGCTGGGAACGATCGCACTGGCGCTGGCCTGCTTCGCCGCGCTCGCCCTGGCGGTGGCGCGCGGCGGTCTGGCTCCCGGGACGGCCGCGGTGCTCGGCGCCGCCGTCGCGGGCCTCGGGGTCTGGCTGCCGATCCTGCGCCACCGGCGCGACGCGCTCGCGGACGCGCAGGCGAGCGATCCCTCGCCCGCCTGGCGCGACGACCGGCTCTGGGCCGGCGTCCTGTGCGCGGGCGGAGTCTTCCTGCACTTCTGGTTCTGGTAGGCTCGGCCGGGTGAGCGCGCTCCCCCTGGCAGACGGACCGCGACGCCTGGGCAAGTCGGATCTCAGCGTCGGACCGATCGCGTGGGGCTGCTGGCGCTTCGCCGGCGCCGGCCCGGGCACGGCGCGCGCGCGCGTGGAGGCGGCGCTCGACGCCGGCCTCACGCTGGTGGACACCGCCGACATCTACGGCGTGGACGGCGGCGGCTTCGGCGCCGCGGAGACGCTGCTCGGCCAGGTGCTGGCGGAGGCGCCCGCGCTGCGCGACCGCATGGTGCTGGCAACCAAGGGCGGGATCGTTCCGGGCGTTCCCTACGACTCGAGCGCCGCGCACCTGCGCGAGGCCTGCGAGGCCTCGCTGCGCCGCCTGCGCACCGACGTGATCGACCTCTACCAGCTCCATCGCCCGGACTGGCTGGCGCACCCCGAGGCCGTGGCGGCCACGCTGGCGGAGCTGCGCCAGGGCGGGAGCATTCGCGAGGTGGGCGTCTCGAACTTCACGGCCGCCCAGTTCGACGCGCTCCAGGCCCACCTCCCCTTCCCACTCGCCACCCACCAGCCCCAGCTCTCGGCGTGGACGCTCGCGCCGCTCCGCGACGGCGTGCTCGACCAGTGCATGCAGCGCGGCGTCACGCCGCTGGCCTGGAGCCCCCTGGCCGGCGGACGCCTGGCGCTTTCCCTGGAGCAGGCGCGCCGGGAGCGCGACGGGGAGCGCCTGGCGGCGCTCCTGGGCACGCTCGACCGGCTGGCCGCCCGCGAGCAGGTGGGGCGCGAGGCCGTGGCCCTGGCCTTCCTGCTGGCCCATCCCGCCGGCGTGATCCCCATCGTCGGCACCCAGCGTCCGGAGCGCATTCGGGCCATCCCGGCGGCGCTCGACGTCTCGCTCACGCGGGCCGACTGGTACGCCATCGTCGAGACCTCGCAGGGAGAGCCACTGCCATGAGCTCGGCGTCCTCGCCCGTCGAGGTGTCCTGGTTCGCCGCGCTCTGCGACGACGACTACGAGCTCCTGGGCGTGCCGGATCCCACGCTCCAGAGCTCCTGGGAGCACTGTCGCGACATCGTGCTGCACGCCGAGACCTCGGGCTTCGACAACGTGCTGCTGCCCTCCGGCTACCAGCTCGGGATCGACAGCGTGGCCTTCGCCGGCGGCGTGGCACCGCTGCTCGAGCGCATGCGCCTGCTGGTGGCGGTGCGCTGCGGCGAGCTCTGGCCGCCCCAGCTGGCGCGTCAGCTGGCCACCCTCGATCGCATGCTGGGGGGCCGTCTCACCGTGAACATCATCTCGAGCGACGTGCCCGGCGCGCCGCTCGCCTCCGAGCCCCGCTACGCGCGCACGCTCGAGGTGATGCAGATCCTGAAGCAGCTCCTGGACGGCAAGCCCGTCTCCCACCGCGGCGAGCACTTCCAGCTGGAGCTCGAGCCCCCGCGCGTGGGCACGGTCTCCGGGCGCTGCCCGCCCTTCTACTTCGGCGGCCTCTCGGAGCCCGCGCGCGAGGTGGCCGCGCGGGCCGCCGACGTCTTCCTGATGGGGCCGGACCGCCTCCCGGCGGTGGAGGCGCTGCTCGCCGACATGCGCCGGCGGG
>JBFGJV010000126.1:0-8651 GCA_041577015.1 Myxococcota bacterium | reverse complement strand
CGGTCGAAATAGTCCTCGAGCGCGCTCTTGCCGCGCGCGGTGACGAAAATGAATTCGGTGATCCCGGCCGCGCGCGCCTCGTCGACCGCGTATTGGATCAACGGCCGGTCGACCAGCGGCAGCATCTCCTTCGGCATCGATTTCGTGGCAGGCAGAAACCGCGTTCCCAGCCCCGCGACTGGAAACACCGCCGTCCTGATCTTCTGTCCCATGCCGACCTCCCGGCTCCCAAACACGAACCCATCCCAGAAACACAATTTTTCTAGCATTGTCTGCGGGAAACAACAATGATTTGGAGTGGATTATTCGATGCCTGCGGCTGCCAGGACACGCTCGATCCGGGCCACGTCCTCGGGGTTGTTGAGTTCCCAGAAATGGGCGCCGCGGGCCTCGACCTCGACGCAGTGCACCGACTCGCCGTTCTCCATGAAGCGGAGCTGTTCGAGCCCCTCCCAGCGCTCCAATGGTCCAGGGGTCATGGCAACGTAGCGCGCCAAGGCCGCCGGCCGGTAGGCATAGACGCCGACATGGTGGAAAACCGGGCAGGTCTCGCCCTCGTTCAGCGGCCGGCCGGTAAAGGGGATCACCTCCTTCGAGAAGTAGAGCGCCCGTCCGGCCTGGTCGAAGACCGCCGTGGTGGCGCCGACCCGGCCCGCCCGGCGGTCGGCCAGGAAGCTCTCCATCGCCTGGGTGTCGCAGCGCAGCACCGGCGGTGCCACGGCGATCTCGGGCCGCGCCCGCATCGCGCCGATCAGCACCTCGACGAACCACGGCGGGGTCAGCGGCGCATCGCCCTGCAGGTTGACGACGATATCAGGCGCCTCGCCCAGCTTGCCCAGCGCCTCGGCGCAGCGCTCGGTGCCGTTGGCGCAGTCGGGCGAGGTCATCACCACCTCGGCCCCGAAGCCGCGGCAGGCCTCGGCGATGCGCGCGTCGTCCGTGGCCACGAGCACGCGCGCGAGACGCTTCGCGCCGGACGCGCCCTGCCACACCCGCTGCACCAGGGGAAGTCCCCCGACGGGAGCGAGCGGCTTGCCCGGGAAGCGTCGCGCATCCCAGCGCGCGGGGATCACGCCCACGGCCCGCATGGCGTCCATGCTAGCCGATGGTTAGATTTCCTGTCGTGCCGCCCCCCTCGCCTGCCGCCGGCTTCGTCGTGGCCGTGTCCTCCAACAAGGGCGGGGTGGGCAAGACGACCGTCGCCACGAACCTGGCCATCTATCTGCGGGCGCTCCAGGAGGATCTTCCCATCCTCCTGCTCTCTCTCGACGACCAGGGTGTGTTGGATCGCATGCTGCGCCTGCGGGCTCCCGGGCCCGGAGAGGGCAACCTGAAGCACGCCTGGGCGGAGCGCAGCTTCGAGCGGGTGATCCAGCTCGGCCAGTACGGGCTCCACTTCGTGCCCTCGGCTCCCGACACGGCGCCGCTCAAGGGGCGCGCCGAGGATCCCCGCACGCTGCGGCGCATGCTCGCACGCACCGCCTGGGGCGGTCCCGTGATCCTGGACACCAAGAGCGATCTGGAGGCGCTGACGCTGAATGCGCTGCAGGCCGCGGACCTGGCCATCCTTCCGGTGAGCGACTGGGCGTCCCTGGAGGAGGCGGGCAAGGCGTTCCAGACGCTGGAGCGCGCGCGCGGCGCCCTCCGCGCGCGCATCCTGCTGACGCTGGTGGATCGTCGCACCCACGTGGGCGGGGACGGTGGCGCCCTGGCCGAGCACCTGCGGGAGGAGGCGAGACGACGCGGCTGGCCGCTGTTCCGCACCGCGCTCTCCCGCAGCCCCCGCGTGGAGGCGCTCAACTCCGCCGACGCCCGACCGCTCTCGATCCTGCACGAGGCGCGGGGAACCCAGATCCACCGGGAGATGCAGGCGCTCACCGAGGAGGTGGCCCGGGAGATGGGCCTCGAGCTCGTCCCTGCGACCCGGCGCCCGACGCCCGTGCGGCCCGCGGAGCCGGGACTCAAGGCGGCGCTGCTGCGCGGCTGGCTTCGTTCCTAGGTGACGCGCGCCCGCACCGGGCGCGGTGGAGGAGGCCCGATGGCGACGTTCGGCATCTTGGTGGGAGGCGGCCCGGCCCCTGGCATCAACGGCGTGATCGGCGCCGCCGCCCTGGCGGCCGCGCGCCGCGGAGCGCGCGTGATCGGCTGCTTGAACGGCTTCAAGTGGCTGATGGAGGGCGACACGGGTCACGTGCGCGAGCTCGGCCCCGACGACGTGTCGGAGATCCATCTGCGCGGCGGCTCCATCCTGTTCACGTCGCGCGCCAATCCCACCAAGAAGCCCGAGCACCTGGCGAACGTGGTGAAGTCGCTCGACGCCCTCGGCATCGACCACCTGATCACGATCGGCGGCGACGACACCGCGTTCTCGGCCAAGAGGGTCTCCGACGAGGCCGGGGGCCGGGTGCGGGTGGTGCACGTCCCGAAGACGATCGACAACGACCTTCCGCTCCCGCCGGGCGTACCCACCTTCGGCTACGAGACGGCGCGGGAGCACGCCGCCCTGGTGGTGGAGAACCTGCTGGAGGACTGCCGCACCACCGGGCGCTGGTTCTTCTTGGTGTTGATGGGACGCAAGGCGGGCTCGCTCGCGCTGGGCGCGGGCATGGCGGCTGGGGCGCCCATCACGCTGATCCCGGAGGAGTTTCCGGGCGAGCGCATCCGCCTGGAGCAGGTGGTGCGGGTGCTCGAGGGCGCCATCGTGAAGCGACTGGCGCGCGGTCGCAACGATGGTGTCGCCGTGGTCGCCGAGGGCATTGCCGAGCGCCTGGATCCGGACGATCTGGAGATGCTCAAGGACGTGGAGCGCGACGAGCACGGCCACATCCGCCTGGCCGAGGTGCCGCTCGGTCGCGTGCTGCGCCACGCGGTGCGCGACGCCCTGGCGGAGCGGGGAATCCAGGTCGCCTTCGGCGAGAAGGACGTGGGCTACGAGCTGCGCTGCGGCAAGCCGGGCGCCTTCGACCGGGAGTACACCCGCTCGCTCGGGGTGGGGGCGGTGGAGACGCTGCTGGCCGGCAAGCGGGACGCGCTCATCACGCGCCAGTCCGGCGCCATCGTACCGGTGCCCTTCGCGGATTTGATGGATCCCGAGACCGGCCGCACGCGCGTGCGGATGGTGGAGCTAGCCAGCGACGTCTGGCGCACGGCGCGCGCCCTGCAGGAGCGCGTGGAGCCGGAGGACCTGGAGGATCCGGAGCGACTCGCAGCGCTGGCGGCCGTCGCCAAGCTCACGCCGGACGAGGCCCGCCGGCGCTACGCCCCGAGCTAGCGCAACCCAGCCCCGGCTCGATGTCCGAGCCCGCACCGGCGCCGGTTCGCCCGCGCAACCCCTGGTGGATCCCGCCGTTCCTGGGTCGGGTGCCGGCGCTCGCCCCGGCGCAGCTCCGGCTGCTGGGCCTGGTGGCGCTGGCGCTCTTCTTCGAGCACTACGACCTCTCCATGCTCACCGCCGCGCTCAAGTACATCGCGCGGGACCTGGGTGTGGCCGAGGCGGAGCTCGGCGGCATGCTGAGCGTGATCCGGCTGGGCGCGCTCGGCGGCTTCGTGCTGGTGGCGATGGCCGACCGCATCGGGCGGCGGCGGCTGTTCCTCGTCGCCATGGCCGGCTCCGGAATCGGGACCTTCGCCACGGCGCTCGCCCAGACCGCGCCGCAGTTCGTGGCGGTGCAGATGGTCACGCGCGCCTTCCTGGTGTCGGGTCTGGCCGTCGCCGTGGTGATCGTCACCGAGGAGTTCCCGGCGCGGCACCGCGGCTGGGGCGTGGGCATGCTCGGGGCGCTGGGCGCCTCCGGGGTGGGCTTCGGCGCGCTGCTGTTCGCCGCGGTGGAGTGGCTGCCCGGTCGCTGGCGCGCGCTCTACGTGCTGGGCCTCGTCCCGCTGCTGTTCCTGCCGCTCTTCCGGCGCGGCGTGCCGGAGACGGCGCGCTTTCGACGCCGGCAGGACGAGGAGCGCGCGCGCGGCGACGGACCCTCCGGGCCGTTCGCGTGGCTGCACCCCTTCGCGGCCTTTCTACGCACGCATCCCGCCCGCGCGCTCGGGATCGGCGTCGTGGGCAGCGTCGCCGCCATGGGCCGGATCACCGTGTTCGCGTTCACCGGCTACTACCTGCTCCAGGGGCGCGGCTGGGAGCCCTGGCAGTACTCCCTCATGGTGTTCGTGGGGGGCGCCGTCGGCATCGTCGGCAACGTGGTGGCCGGCCGTCTGGGAGACGCCTGGGGGAGGCGGGGAGCCGGCTTCGTGCTGCTCGCCCTCTCGCCGGTCTTCGCCTGGATGCTCTACCGGGGCAGCGGTGCCTGGATCCCGCTCGGCTGGAGCGGCTACGTTTTCTTCGGCACGGGACAGGTCGTGCTGCTGCGCGCCGTCTCCGCGGAGCTGTTCCCCACCTCGCACCGGAGCACCGCGAGCGGCTGGCTCGAGGTGGTGGACACGCTCGGAGCGGCGGTCGGGCTGGCGCTGGTGGGGCTCGCCTCCCAGCGACCCGGCGACCTGGCGGCGGCCGTGAGCTGGATCTCGCTGACCCCGATCGTCGCCGCACTGCTCCTGCTGGTCTTCCCGGAGACCGGAAGGCGCGAGCTCGAGAGCCTGAGTCACGAGGAGGTCTAGCCGCCAGCGAGCGGCGGGTTCCCGTTCCGAGCCGATCTTCGAGGGAGGCGTGCGCAACCCCCGGATGAGGTCGTGGCCGGGCCGTGGCCGGCGAGTCCGTCTAGCCCGGCCCAGCCGGGAGGGCACGCCGAAGCAGCTTCCCGGACGCCGTGCGCGGCAGCTCGGAGACGAGGTGCACCGCACGCGGCACCTTGTAGCCCGCCAGCCGGGTGCGGCAGAAATCTCGGATCTCCTGGGGGCTCGCGCGGGCATCGGGGTTCAGCACCACCCAGGCCTCCACGCGCTGGCCGAACTCTGCATCCGGCCCCGGCGCGACGCCCGCCTCGCGTACCGCCGGGTGCGCCCGGAGCGCCGACTCGACCTCTGCCGGATACACGTTCTCGCCACCGGTCACGATCAGGTCGCGGCGCCGCGCCAGCACGTGTAGCCAGCCCTCATGGTCCAGCACGCCCACGTCGCCGGTGTGCAGCCAGCCACCGCGGAGCGCGCGCTCCGTCTCCCGGGGCAGGTTGCGGTAGCCGGCCATCACGGTGGGACCGCGCACCTGGATCTCGCCCTCGCGTCCCGCCGGGAGCGGACGCCCGTCGGCGTTCGCGATGCGCAGGGCGAGGCCGGGCAGCGCGCGCCCGGCCACGTTCGTGCGCGTGCCGGACGCGCCCGGGGGCAGCGTGGCCACCTGGGAGGTGGCCTCGGTGAGCCCGTAGCTCGGCGCCACCGGCCATCCGGCGCGCAGGGCTCGCGCCAGCAGCTCCGGCGCCACCGGTCCGCCGCCCAGCAGCACCACGCGCAGAGTCGGCGGAGCCGGCGCGTCGTCCCGCGCGTCGAGCAGGCGGGCCAGCATGGTGGGCACCAGCGAGGTGCCCGTGATCCCCTCCTCGTCGAGGGTTCGGCTCACGGCCGCGGCGTCGAAGCGCTCGTGCACGACGACGCCTCCGCCCAGCAGCACGCTGCGGGTCAGGACGACGAGCCCGCCCACGTGGAAGAAGGGAAGGCACGCGAGCCAGCGCTCCCCACACGCCCAGCCCAGCCGCCGGCGCGTGGCCAGGGCGTTGGCGTGGAAGTTGGCGTGCGTGAGCTCGACGCCCTTGGCGCGTCCCGTGGTCCCGGAGGTGTAGAGCAGCGCGCGGACGGCCTGGGGCGGCGCGTCCGCGAGAACGCGCCCCGGCGCGGGTTGCGGCGGAGCGTTCGCCCGCAGGAGCTGGAGATCCGGCAGGGCGCGGAGGAGCTCGGGAACACGCGCGTCCCCCCGCGCGTCGTGTACCAGACAGCTTGCCCCGGCGTCCCGCAGCTGCACCGCAAGCTCCGCCGCCGTGAGGCGAAGGTTCAGCGGCAGCCACACGGCCTGGCACGCGGCCGCCGCGTGCATGCCCACCACGAAGTCGCGTCCGTTGGGAAGCAGGGCGGCCACCACCCGCCCCGGACCGACTCCCTGTCCCTGCCAGCACGCGGCGCGCCGGCGCACCGCCGCTGCCAGCGTTTGCCAGTCCAGCCTCTCGCCTCCCACCTGCAGCGCGGCTGCCCCAGGCGTCATGGCGGCCCGGGCCGGGAGCCAGGGCGGCGCGGAGATCACGCCGGAAGCTCCCGCGGCCGGCCCCGGGCCAGGCGCGCCAGGGCGGCCGGGTCCGGAACGACGCCCAGGCCGGGCGCCTCGGGCACGGGCAGAGCTCCGCCGCGAGGCTCGGGCACGTGGGCCACGTCGTCTCCCAGCCACGCGCCGGTGGCGAGACCGCAGGCGGGGTGGGGCGGGGGCAGCGCCGCCGCCAGCTGTAGGGCGCACGCGACGCCCACCGCTCCGTCCAGGGCAGAGGTCACCACCACGCCGATCCCCGCCTCGTCTGCGAGGTGCGCGAGCCGTGCTGCGGTGGCTGGACCGCCGACGACGCTCGGCTTCACCACCAGCAGGTCCGCCCCGCCGGCTTCGATCACGCGGCGCGCCCCCTCCGGTGTGGCGGCCGCCTCGTCGGCGGCGATCGGCAGCCGCGTCTGGCTCCGAAGCCGCGCCAAGGCGCGGAGATCACTCGCCGGCACCGGCTGCTCCACGAACTCGATCCCGAAGGGCTCGAAGCGCGTCAGCGCCTCCCGAGCCTCGTGCTCCTCCCAGGCGCCGTTGGCATCCAGCCGGATGCGGAGTTCGTCGCCCGCCTCGCTCCGCACCGCGGCGACGCGCTCGCACTCCCGCAAGAGGGAACGCCCGCCCACCTTGAGCTTCAAGGTCTCGAAGCCTGCCCGCACGGCGGCGCGTGTCTCGCGGGCCAGCGCCTCGGGGGCGTCCGCGGCCAGGAGCGCGTTCACCGCAACCGCCGCGCGCGGCGTGGCTCCAAGCCCCGTCGCCAGCCAGGCTGCAAGGCTCCGGCCGCTCCGCTGGCAGGCGAGGTCGAGGAGCGCTCCCTCCGCGGCGGCTCGCGCCGGGCCCGTGAGCGCCTTCCGGTCCAGGATTGCGAGCGTCCCCGGCGGATCGTCGGCATCGGCTCCCAGCAGGGCCGGAAGGGTCTCCCAGAGCGCCCGCTCCACCTCGTTCGCGTCGCTCGCGCCGAAGCCGGGCACGGGCGTGCCCTCCCCGAAGCCGCAGGCTCCGTCCTGCGCCTCCAGCACGAGGAGCACGCCGTCCCGCTCGCGCAGCGGCGCGCCCCGCCCGCGCACCAGCGGCCGCGCCAGCGGCAGGCGGAAGGGCAGGAGCCGCGCGCGCTCGATCTTCACCAGAGCAGTCCCAGCACCAGCAGCCCGGCAAATCCCGCCTCGAGGCGGGCCGTGGCGCCGAGGCAGGGATTGAGCGCCTTGCCGTCGCTTCGCGCCAGCCGGCGCACCAGTCCCAGCGCGTGGGGTGCGGACACGAACACGAGCAGCGCCCCCGGGCCGAGGCCTCCGATCGCGACACCCATCGCCACCAGTGCGTAGGCGCCGACGACGAGCGCACCGTAGGCGGTGCGCGTGCGGCCCGCACCGAGGCGCACCGCGAGCGTGCGCTTGCCGGCGCGATCGTCGCTCACCCGGTCGCGCAGGTTGTTGACCACCAGGATCGCGGTGGCCAGCAGCCCGACCGGAAGCGAGAGTCCGAAGGCCAGGGCCGACGGCGCCAGCGCCTGCACGTAGTGCGTCCCGGCCACACCGACCACGCCGAAGAACAGGAAGACCAGCACCTCGCCGAGACCGTGGTAGCCCAGCGGCCAGGGCCCGCCGGTGTAGGCGAGGCCTGCGCCCAGCGCGGCAACACCCGCCAGCCCGATCGGCCAGCCTCCTCGCATCACCAGCGCGAGCCCGGCCAGGGCAGCGAGGGCGAAGGCCAGGGCGGTGGCCCGACGCATCGCGCCCGCCGGGACCAGGCCCGCCGCCACGGCCCGTCGCGGCCCCAGGCGGTCCTCGGCGTCGGCGCCGCGCTCGAAGTCGAAGACGTCGTTGGCGAGGTTCGCGCCCACCTGGAGCAGCAGCGCGGTCACGCCGGCCAGGGCGGCGTAGCCGGCGTGGGCCGCGCCCTCGGCGGCGGCCGCTGCGGTCCCCACGGCGACCGGCGCCACGGCGGCTGGGAGCGTGCGCGGGCGTGCCGCCTCGATCCAGACGGCGAGGCGTCCGGGCGCCGTGGCCGCGGGGGCTAGGGGCGCCACGGGAAGCGCCTGAAGTCGGGCTCCCGCTTCTCCAGGAAGGCGTCGCGCCCCTCCTGGGCCTCCTCGCTCATGTAGAAGAGCAGGGTCGCGTTGCCCGCCAGCTCCTGGAGCCCGGCCTGGCCGTCGCAGTCGGCGTTGAAGGCGGCCTTCAGACAGCGGATCGCCAGCGGGCTGTGCCGCAGGATCTGCCGGGCCCAGTCCACCGCCGTGGACTCCAGCTCGGCGAGGGGCACGACGCAGTTCACCAGCCCCATGTCGAGCGCCTCGCGAGCGTCGTACTGACGGCACAGGTACCAGATCTCCCGGGCCTTCTTCTGTCCCACGACGCGCGCCAGGTAGGCGGCGCCGAAGCCCGCGTCGAAACTTCCCACGCGCGGCCCCGTCTGCCCGAAGCGGGCGTTCTCGGCGGCGATGGTGAGATCGCACATCAGGTGCAGCACGTGTCCG
>JBFGJV010000125.1:0-8660 GCA_041577015.1 Myxococcota bacterium | reverse complement strand
GTGCCCAGCGGCAGGGCCAGCAGCTTGCGCGCGAGGTCCTGCTGCACGTCCACCAGCACGCGGCCGAGCGCGTACTCCAGCAGATAGTTCTTTCCCATGTGGGTGAACGGGATCAGCAGCGCCACCAGGATGCCGGCGACGACGATGGCCCAGAAGCGGTCCACCGCCTGGAGCTCGCCTGCCGCACCGGGCGGATCGACCCGCTCCTCCGTATCGGGCGCGGGATCCGCCGCCAGGCCCGGGAGGACGTCCGGCAGGGCGCGGGAGACCAGACGCTCCCAGTCCGGCGGCCCCAGGGACCGCTCGGGGCCTGCCTCGGACGCGGGCTGCGCCAGCAGCACGCCGTCGAGCAGCGGCTTGAGCAGCCACGCGCGCAGGTTCTCGCCACCCGCCTGGAGCAGCGAGAGCGAGAGCGCCAGCCCCACCACCGCGAGGTAGGGGCGGCCGTACCGGACCAGACGCAGGAGGGGACCGCGGGCGGCCGGGTCGGGCAGGCGCGGCGGAGCGAGAACGGTCAGGCGATCTTCGTGACGCGGCCCGAGCGGATGCAGCGCGTGCAGACACGCACGCGCCGCACGGTGCCATCGACGAGGGCGCGCGTCCGCTGGAGGTTGGGGTTCCAGACCCGCCCGGTCTTGCGGTTCGAGTGGCTCACGTTGTGACCCGCATGGGGCCGCTTTCCACACATCTCGCAGACCTGGGCCATGGCGGAGCGCCTCCGGCGCGCGTTCGCGGTCGGTGTAGCCCACCGCCCCCGGGGAGGCAACGGCGCGCCCGGGGTCAGGTTCCGAGCTCGGCCCGAATCGCGTCCCCCGCGCGCCAGCCGAGCAGGCACTCGCCTTCCACGCCGAGGATCCCCCACTCCTCGCGCGGCAGGCGGTAGAGACGCGGCCGGGAGGCCAGGCGCAGATCGCTCGTGCCCGGCCAGCCGCCCGCGGAGCGGGGATCCTCGAGCAGCGCCTCGTCGTCCCAGCCGGGTCGCGGAGGGGGGTCGAGCCGCTCGAGACGACCGCCGGCGAAGGGCACCAGCGAGCGGACCGCGTCTTCCAGCTCGGGGGCGGCGGCGTCCTCGTCCGGCTGCGCGCCGTCCAGGATCGCCGACGCCACGATCTCCACGAACCCCTGACGACGTGGAAACACGCCGACGGTGATCAGGTTGGTGCCCTCCAGGGGCCGCGTGGGATCGTTCACGCGCACCAGCCGCATGCCCATGCCTTCGGGCAGCACCGAGGGCCTCGCTGCCAGCCGCAGCGCGACCCGCCGGGCCACCGGCCCGCCCTCGAGGCCGCGCGGGATCTCGCTCCCGCTCTCGCGCAGCCACGCGGCCAGCGCCGACCGCGGCGCGTTCAACACCAGGGCACGTCCCAGCCAGATCTCGCCGGCGTCGCGGGGCGCGATGCCCGCCGCGTCGTCCACGCTCACGAGCTCGAAGCGTCCCGCGATCGCCCGCACCTCGCCGTGCAGCTCCGCAAAGCGCCGCCGCAGCATCCCCTCGAGCGAGCGCTCCGGTGTGTCGAGGGCCGCGGCCCCCGCGAGGGGTGCCCCGAGCAGCCGGGCGCGCGCTTCCGGCGTGGGGCGGGGGTGCGCCACGCAGGCGAGGGCGCGCACCTGGGCATCGAAGAAGGGGACGAGCTCGGCGGGCGGGTGCGCCACCTCCTCCGGCAGCCCACGCGCGTGACGCGTCGCCGCGCCTCGCCCGAAGGCCAGCGCGCGCTCGCGCAGGCCGCCCAGGTGCACCACCGGTGCCGCCACCAGCGCGGCCCGCTCCGCGGCGGCGGCCTCGGCGAGGCCGCGCATCACGGCGCGCGCATCGTCCGGCTTGGCCAGGCCCCAGGCCACCAGCTCGTCCGCCGTGAAGGCGGGCGCGCCCACGGCGACGCGGGCGTTCGGGAGCACGACCTGGTAGGAGGGCTGCTGAGGTGCCAGGCGGTGGCGTTCGATCAGCGGCAGCGCGCACTCGTGGAGGCACGCGTCCAGCACGCCTCCCGTGCCGGTGGCCGGCAGGAAGAACGGGGTGCGCAGGGAGGCCGGACGTCGCGCCGCGTCGCGCTCCTCCACCACGAGAACGCGCAGGTGCGACATCGCCAGACGCACGGCCGCCACCCAGCCCGTCAGGCCGCTGCCCAGCACCAGCGCGTCCCAGCGCCGCGCGCGCGTGCGCGCGTGTGCGCCGGATAGCGCGATGCGACGCATCAGCTCCGCTTCGCCTCGACGAAGCGCAGCGGCGGCTCGCCGTCCCGGCGTCGCACCAGCTCCCCGATCGCGTAGGCGCGTTCGCCCAGCGCCCGCAGTCGCTCGATCACGTCGTTTGCCTGCTCCGCGGGCACGATGATCACGAGTCCGATCCCGCAGTTGAACACGCGCAGCATCTCGGCCTCGGAGACGCCGCCCAGGCGCTGCAGCAGATCGAAGATTGGCGGCCGCGGCCACGAGCCGAGCTCGAGGCGCGCCTGGAGCGCGTCCGGCAGCACCCGCGGCACGTTGCCCGGGAAGCCGCCACCGGTCACGTGGACGATCCCCTTCAGCGTGAAGTCCCGCATCAGGTGCAGCACCGGCTTCACGTAGATGCGGGTGGGGGCCAGCAGCGCCGAGGCCAGCGGCGCGTTCAGCTCCTCGACCTCCGCGCGCCAGTCGAGTCTGCCGGCGCGCAGGCCCTCTTCCACGATGCGTCGCACCAGCGAGAAGCCGTTGCTGTGCAGGCCGTTCGAGGCCAGGCCCACCAGCCGGTCGCCGTCGCTGGCACCCGAGCCGTCGATGATCTGGCTGCGCTCCACCACGCCGACGCCGAAGCCCACCAGCTCGAGCTCGCCTTCGGGATGGACGTCGGGCATCGTCGCCGTCTCGCCGCCCAGCAGCGCGCACCCCGCGCGACGGCAGCCTTCCGCGATGCCGCGCAGCGCCTGGCCGGCGATCTCCGGGTCGAGGCGCCCCATGGCCAGGTAGTCCAGGAAGACGATCGGTTCGGCGCCCTGCACGACCAGGTCGTTCACCACCATGGCCACGCAGTCGATTCCCACGGTGTCGAAGCGTTCGAGCCGGGCGGCGAGCTTGAGCTTCGTGCCCACCCCGTCGGCGCTCGCGACGAACACCGGCTCCTTGTAGCGATCCGGAGCCTTGAACAGGCCTGCGAAGCCGCCGATGGAGGAGAGCACCTCCGGGCGGAACGTGCTGCGGGCGACCTGGCCGATCTCTTCGACGAAGGCCTCGTCGCGATCGAGGTCGACGCCGGCGCGGGCATAGGACGACGCCGAACCGGCGCCCACCGGCGAGGCGTCCCGAGCGGGGCTGCGCGCCTTCACGCCGCATGGATACGCGACGCGGCCGGGGGACGCAACGGACGCGTTCACGCCGTGCCGCGGAGCGTCCCCGTCTCGTGCTATCGTGCCGGGGTGCGCATCGCCGTGGTGATCCCGGCGCTCGACGAGGCCAGGCGGATCGCGCGAGCCGTGGAGAGCGCCCGGGAGCCTGGCGTCGATGTGGTCGTGGTGGACGGTGGGAGCCGGGACGCCACCCCGGACCGGGCCCGCGCCGCAGGCGCGCGGGTGATCCGCACGGCGCGGGGCCGGGCCAGCCAGCTCGAGGCGGGCCGGCGCGTCGTGGATGCGGACGTGGTCCTCTTCCTGCACGCGGACTCGCGTCTTCCGGAGGGCTTCGCGCGTGCGGTGCGCCGGGCGCTGGGGGATCCCGCGGCGGCCGGCGGAGCGTTCGGCCTGCGTTTCGAGCCCCGTACGTTCGGGATGCGCTGGATCGAGTGGGGCGTTCGGGTGCGCACGGCGCTCTTCGGACTGCCCTACGGTGATCAAGCGCCGTTCCTGCGCAGCAAGGTGCTGGAGGAGGCGGGCGGCGTGCCGCAGGTGCCGATCATGGAGGACCTGGATCTGGTGCGCACGATCCGCCGCGCCGGACGACTGGTGCTGCTGCCGCTGGCGGTGGAGACCTCCGCGCGCCGCTACCGGCAGGGCGGCGTGCTGCGCACCTGGGCTCGCAACACGCTCGCCCTGGCCGCTTGGCGTCTGGGTCTGGACCGCGCCCGCGTGGCGGCGTGGTACGGGCGATGAGCGCGCCCGCGGCGACGCGAGCAGGCCAGCCTCCGGGGCTGCGGCCGCGGCGGGAGGCCTTCCGGCGCCTGGGCGGCTACCTGCTGCGCAACCGGGGCCGCTACGCGGTGGGCACCGCTCTCGTGCTCGGCTATGCGGCGGGCTTCGTCGCCATCCCGCTGCTGGTGGGACGCTCCATCGCGGCCCTCGAGCAGGGGCTGCCCGCCCGGGAGGTGACGCGCCGGGCGCTCGCCCTCGCGCTGGTGGCGGCCGCGACCGCCGCGGTCCGCTTCCTCTCCCGCACGTCCATCTTCAACTCGGCGCGGGAGATCGAGTACGAGCTGCGCAACGACCTGTTCGCGCACCTCCAGCGCCTGCCCCAGTCGTTCTTCGGCCGTTGGCGCACGGGCGACCTCATGAGCCGCGCCGTGAACGACCTGAACTCGGTGCGCCTCCTGCTGGGCCCCGGGCTGCTGGCGGTGATCCAGAACCCGCCGCTGTTCCTCGGCGTGGTGGCGGCCATGTTCGCCATCGACGCGCGCCTCGCCGCGCTGGTGCTGCTGCCCTATCCGCTGTTCGTGCTGATCGCGCGTACGTTCGGTCGGCGCATGCATCCCGCCAACGTGGCGGTGCAGGAGGGGCTGGCGGACCTGTCGAGCCAGCTCCAGGAGGTCGTGTCCGGCGTTGCCGTGGTGAAGGCCTACGCCATGGAGGAGGTGACGCGCCGCCGCTTCGAAGCCGCCAGCGACGAGCTCTACCGACGCCAGCTGCGCCTGGTCGGTGTCTCCGCCGGGATGCCGGCCATCGCGAGCCTGCTCCCGGCGCTCTCGATGTGGATCGTCTTCCTGGTGGGCGGGCGGGCGCTGGTCGGCGGCCGGCTGGAGCTCGCCGATTTCTTCACCTTCTCCATGTACGTCTATCAGCTCACCTTCCCGACCTTCATCATGGGGTGGGTCTTCGCGCTGTGGCAGCGCGGCGGTGCCGCCATGCAGCGCATCGACCAGGTGCTCGCCGTGGAGCCGTCCATCGCGGATCGCGCCGGTCTGGCGTCCGTGGAGCGGCTGCGGGGCGAGATCGAGTTCCGGGACCTGACCTTCCGCCACGCGCCCGACCGCGAGCCGGCCCTGCGTGGAGTGAGCCTGCACGTGCCGGCGGGCAGCGTGCTCGGGATCGTGGGCCCGGTGGGCTCCGGCAAGACCACGCTGGCCTCGCTGATTCCGCGGCTCCTCGAGGTGGAGGATGGTCACGTCTTCCTGGACGGCACCGACGTGAACCGCATCCCGCTGCGCGTCCTGCGCTCGCACATCGCGATGGTGCCCCAGGACTCCTTCCTGTTCTCCATGACGCTGGCGGAGAACGTGGCCTACGGGCTGCCGGGCACCGACCTGGCGCGCGTGCGCGAGGCCGCGGAGCGGGCACAGCTAGCCAAGGACGTGGAGGAGCTGCCCCAGGGCTACGACACCGTGGTGGGCGAGCGGGGCGTCATGCTCTCCGGGGGCCAGCGCCAGCGCACCGCCCTGGCCCGCGCCCTGGCCCTGCGGCCCTCGATCCTGATCCTGGACGACGTGCTCTCGAGCGTGGACGCCGAGACCGAGGCGGCCATCCAACGCGAGCTCGAGCAGGTGTTCCGGGATCGGACGGTGGTGCTGATCGCGCACCGCGTCTCGACCGTCCGACGCGCCGACCGGATCGTGGTGCTGGACGCGGGCCGCGTCGTGGAGCGCGGCACGCACGAGGAGCTGGTGGCCGCCGGCGGACTCTACGCGCGTCTGGCTCGCGAGCAGGCGCTGGAGGAGGAGCTGGAGGAGCTCGAGGCGGCGGGGGGCGTCGGGTGAGCGCGCCCCCCGGACCCTCCGCCGCGCTGGCGGCCCTCCACGAGGAGGAGGCGCTCGGCAAGGCCTACGACGCGCGCCTGGTGGCGCGCCTGTGGCCCTACGTGGCGCCGTACCGCTGGCAGGTGGCGGCGACGCTGCTGCTGGTCGCGCCGCTGTTCCTCCTCGAGCTCGCCCCGGCCTGGATCGTGAAGACGGGGATCGAGCGGGTGATGGCGCCGAGCGCCTCCCCGGGCGGCGGCTCTTGGCTCGACGCCGTGCTGGACGCGCCCGATCGCGTCTCGCCGCTCTTGTGGCTGGCCGGCCTCTACCTGGTGGTCATGGTGGTGCAGACCGCGCTCGACTTCTGGCGCACCTTGCTGATGGCGCAGACCGGGCAGGCGGCCATGCGTGACCTGCGCGCCGACGTCTTCGCCCACATCCAGCGGCTCCACCTGGGCTTCTTCGATCGCTACCCGGTGGGGCGGCTGGTGACGCGCGCCACCAACGACGTGGAGAGCGTCTCCGAGATGTTCTCCGCCGGCGTCGTGGCCTTCGTGACCGACTTCGCCAAGATGCTCGGCTTCGCGGTGGCGCTGTTCCTGGTGGACGCGAAGCTCGCGCTGGTCACCTTCTGCGTGGTGCCCTTCCTGGCCGTGGCGGCGGTGGTGTTCCGCCTCAAGGTCAGGGAGGCATTTCGCATGGTGCGCGTGCGCATCGCGCGCATCAACGCCTATCTCCAGGAGAGCATCACCGGCATGAAGGTGGTGCAGCTCTTCACGCGCGAGCGCCGCAACCTGCGCGAGTTCGAGTCCCTGAACGCCGAGCATCGCGACGCCTGGTACCAGTCGATCCGCTACGACGCCGCGCTCTTCGCCACGGTGGAGTTCGCCCAGAACCTGACCGTCGCGCTGGTGATCTGGTGGGCCACGGGAATCGCGGCCGCAGGCGTGATCTACGTGTTCATCGACTGGATGCGACGCTTCTTCCTGCCGCTGCGGGACCTCTCGGCCAAGTACTCGGTGATGCAGTCCTCGATGGCGAGCTGCGAGCGCATCTTCCAGCTGATGGACACGCAGTCCGCGATCCGGGATCCCGGGCCGGCGCGCCTGCACGCGGCGCCCCCGGCGCGCCGCGGTGCCGTGGCCTTCGAGAACGTCTGGTTCTCCTACTCGGACGACCTCCAGGAGGCGGTGCTGCGGGACGTGTCGTTCCGCGTCGAGCCGGGGGAGCGCGCCGCCCTGGTGGGCGCCACCGGCGCCGGGAAGACCACGGTGATCAAGCTGCTCACGCGCCTCTACGAGGTCTCGCGCGGTCGCATCCTGCTGGACGGCGTGGATCTGCGCGAACTGCCCCAGGCGGAGCTGCGCCGGCGCGTGGCCATGGTGCTGCAGGACGTGTTCCTGTTCGGAGGCACCGTGGAGGACAATCTGGTCCTGGGCCGCACCGACCTCTCCGACGCGGAGATCGAGCGCGCCGCCCGCGCCGTGGAGGCCCACCGCTTCATCGAGCGCCTGCCGCAGGGCTACGCCACCGAGATCCGCGAGCGCGGGGCGAACCTCTCCGCCGGCCAGCGCCAGCTGCTCTCCTTCGCCCGGGCGCTGCTGCACGGAGCCGACGTGCTGGTCCTGGACGAGGCGACGAGCTCGGTGG
This sequence comes from Myxococcota bacterium, assembly GCA_041577015.1. GTDB lineage: Bacteria > Myxococcota_A > UBA9160 > UBA9160 > PR03 > JBFGJV01. Next base: position 1,159 of record JBFGJV010000125.1, on the reverse strand, counting down.
ACACCGAGACGGAGGCGGCGATCCAGCGCGGGATCCACACGCTCATGGGGGGCAAGACGGCCCTGGTGATTGCCCACCGGCTCTCCACGATCCAGGACGTGGACACGATCCACGTGCTGCACCACGGCCGCCTGCGGGAGTCCGGGAGCCACGCGGAGCTGCTGGCCCGGGGCGAGATCTACAGCCGCCTGTACCGGCTCCAGTTCGAGAGCCAGCCCGGCGTCCGCGCCGCCGCGGGGTAGGGCCCGCCCCGTCGCTTCTCGGTTGCGTGCCGGCCCGCGGGGGTGGTACTGTCCCGCTGCTCGAACCCCTTCCCCCCCAGAGCGATCCTCCAGGACGATCGCCGGCCCCCGTGGGTGCCCCCGGCCCCCGGACGACCGGAAGGCGAGGTCGCGTTTGCGCATCAAGACCCTCCAGGTCCACGGCTTCAAGTCCTTCGTCGACAAGACGTCGTTCGCCTTCGAGCCGGGCATCACGGCCGTGGTGGGGCCCAACGGGTGCGGCAAGTCCAACGTGGTGGACGCCATGCGCTGGGCCATGGGCGAGCAGGCCCCCCGGCGCCTGCGCGGCAAGTCCATGGAGGACGTGATCTTCGCCGGCTCCGACGCGCGCGCGCCCGTAGGCCTGGCCGAGGTGACACTCACCTTCGACAACGCCGACCGTCTCGCGCCGCCGGGCTACGGCGACTACTCCGAGATCCAGGTCACCCGGCGCCTCTACCGCTCCGGGGAGTCCGAGTACCTGATCAACAAGACGGCCGTGCGCCTGCGCGACGTGCTCGACTTCTTCCGCGACACGGGCATCGGGACCCGTGGTTACACGATCGTCGAGCAGGGGCAGATCGCGGCCATCGTCTCGGCCAAGCCCGACGAGCGCCGCGCGCTGATCGAGCAGGCGGCCGGCATCAGCAAGTACAAGGCGCGCCGACGCGAGGCCGAGCGCAAGCTCGAGTCCACCGAGCAGAACCTGCTGCGCGTCTCCGACGTGCTCGGCGAGATCCGCCGCCAGCTCGCGTCCATCGAGCGTCAGGCGCGCAAGGCCGCGCGCTACAAGCGGCTGCGCGAGCGTCTGCGCGTGCTCGAGCTGTCGCTGGCGGCCGACGACCGCCGAGCGCTCTGCGACGAGATGGAGGTGGACCGGCGCCGGCTCGAGGAGCGCC
>JBFGJV010000124.1:0-8666 GCA_041577015.1 Myxococcota bacterium | reverse complement strand
TCCGCGCGGCGGGTCGCGATGCGCCACACGGTCGGGAGCACGATACCGACCAGGAAGGCCGCTGGGCCCATCACCAGCAGACCGAACAGCAGCAGCCACGTCAGGTAGGCGCCGGGGCCCTGTGCGGACGGGCGGGGAAGCGCCTCGTGCGCCCATCCGAACACGCTCGGCGAGATCATCACCGCGACGGCGCCCAGGGCCGAGGCCCATGCCACCAGCTGCCAGGGTCGCTGCAGGCGGTCCACCACCAGCGCGACGAACGCCGAGCCGAGGGCGAGCGAGACCAGGAAGGTGGCCAGCATCAGCGCGAAGCTGTAGACGGAGGTGTCGATCACGTGCACGATCAGACGGGTGTAGAGCACCTCGAGGGCGAGGGTCCCGAAGCCCGAGCTGGCCGCGGCGAAGACCACGAGCGGGTCGAGGGGAGTGGACGGAAGCGGCTTCGCGGGGGAGGCGTCGCTCGCCGGGGCGGGGACGTCGTCGCGCTCGCGAGCCGTCCAGGCCCGGCCGAGGGCCAGGGCGCCCAGCCCCAGCGCGACGTTCAGGATCACCGCCAGCAGCACCGCCCCGCGCGTCCCGATCCAGATCGGCAGCAGGAAGCCCGAGAGCAGCACGCCGGCCGTGGCGCCCACGGTATTGAGGGCGTAGAAGGCGGCCACGCGTCGTCCCAGGTGCTCCGCGCGGGTGACCACGGCCCGCGACATGAAGGGCAGCGTCGCCCCCATGGCGATGCAGGGTGGCGCCATGGCGACGAAGGCCAGCGCGAGCTGGAGGGCGGTGAGCGTCGGCACGCCGGGGAGCGAGCGGTACAGGAAGGGATACAGCTCGCGGTAGAGCGAGAGCCACGCCAGAACGGCGAGCGCACCGGCGGCCACGACGAGCTCCGCCCATCCGTAGCCCAGGAGCGAGCGTGCCCGGCTCCGGGCCAGACGCCCCCCGACGAGGTTCCCGAGCGCCATGCCGGCAAAGAAGGCCGCCAGGACCACCGAGGCGGCGCGCGTCGTGCTGCCGAAGACGAGCCCGAAGCTCCGCGTCCAGGCCACCTGGTAGACGAGCGCCGTGAGGCCGCTCAGGAAGAACAGGATCGAGACGGGCAAGAGCGAGCGCATTGCGGGGATTCTATGGTCTCCCCATGAGCTCCACCATCGCGAAGCGCGGCGCGTCGAGCGTGCCGACCTCGTTGCTCTGCATCGGTGCCCTGCTCGCGGCGCTCGGATCGTGCGGGCGGGCGTCGGAGCGTCCCCACCTGGTCCTGATCTCCATCGACACGCTCCGGGCCGACCGCGTGGGTCTCTACGGTTACGAACGCGATACGACCCCGCGCCTGGACGCCTTCTTCGCCCAGGGCTCCGTGCTGGAGCAGGCCGTGGCGTCCTCGCCGTGCACGGTTCCCTCGGTGCGGCAGTTCCTGACCGGTCGGCTGGAGCGGGATCCGGACGGGTCCACTCTGGCCGAGACGCTTCGCCACGCGGGCTATCGCACCGCAGCGATCGTGAGCCAGCACCAGTTCGTGGAGCCGGGCGCGTGGCCGTACGCGCGCGGCTTCGAGCACTTCGACGTCCAGGACACCGACCAGCTCGACCACCACGGCATGACGACGCGCACGGCCGAGGAGGTCACGGACCTGGCGCTCGCCTGGCTCGGGCAGGCGCCGGCCGACGAGCCCTTCTTCCTCTGGCTCCACTACTTCGACCCCCACGATCCCTACGAGCCGCCCTCGGACTACCGCGCCTTCGACGCCGGGAACACCTCCACCCGCTCCGGGGATCGACGCCGAGACCTCCAGGAGGAGCGGCGCCACCCAGAGGAGCCCTGGCAGCGGGCCGGCTACGTCTTCTCGCCCGAGGACGTACGTCACCTGCGCAATCTCTACGACGGGGAGACCCGCTTCACCGACGCCCAGATCGGGCGCGTGCTCGATGCCCTGGAGGAGCGCGGCCTGGTGGCGTCGAGCGTCGTAGCCCTGCTGGCGGACCATGGCGAGCTGCTCGGTGAGCGCGGCGTCTGGGACCACTGTCTGGGCCTCTCGGAGCCCGAGCTGCGGGTTCCGTTCCTGCTTCGTGTACGAGGCGGGACGCTCGGTGGGCGTGGCCGCTGGTCCGAGCCCACCAGCATCCTGGATCTGGCGCCCACGCTGCTGGCCCTCGCCGGCATCGGGGAGGCGAACGCGTCCAGGCCGGGTCGCAACCTCCTGGACCGGGAGCGGGGGAGGGCGGTGGTGGCGCAGTGGGGCCGCTTCCGCGCCATCTACCGCGACCGATGGAAGCTCGTGACGGATGGCCGCGCCCACCGGCTCCTCGATCTGCGGCAGGACGAGCGCCGCCGCACGGACCTGGCGCGCAGCCACCCCGACGTGGTCGAGGACCTGCTCGCGGCCGGGGCCGGCGAGCCCGAAGAGATGAGGCGGATCGCCGCCGAGACCGCAGCGGAGCACGAGCGACTGCGCAGCCTCGGCTACCTGGAGTAGTCGGCCCGGCCCGCGAGCTGCCCGGGCCGCGGCGCGGCGCGGCCCAGGCGCAGGCGCCAGGGGACCCACAGCGATTCCACGACCGCACTCCGCGAGAGGTTCGAGCGACCCGAACGCCGCTCGGTGAAGACGATCGGCTCCTCGCGCACGCGCGCACCCTGGCGCCAGGCGAGGAACAGCGTCTCCACCAGGAATGCGTAGCCCGAGGCGCGGCTGCGGGTCAGCACCCCGCCCAGCGTCTCGGCGCGCCAGGCGCGGAAGCCGCTGGTGCAGTCCCGGACGCCCAGGCCCGTCACCCGGCGGACGTAGCCGTTGGCGGTCACGGACAGCAGGAGCCGGGACAGAGGCCAGTTGATCACGCGCACGCCATCCACGTAGCGCGAGCCGACGACCAGGTCGGCCTCCGCCAGAGCCGCCACCAGGCGCGGCACGTCGGCGGGGTCGTGGGAGAGATCGGCATCCATGTGCACCACGCTGGGACGCCCCAGCTCGAGGGCGTGCGCCAGCCCCTCCCGGTAGGCCGGCCCGAGCCCCTCCTTGCGCGGGCGGTGGAGGACGCGTACGCGAGGGTCCGTCGCCCCGAACTCCTCGGCGACGCGGCCGGTGCCGTCCGGCGAGGCGTCGTCCACCACGAGGATCAGGGGGTCGATCTCCAGGGCCAGCAGCGCGGGCAGGAGCGCCCGCAGGTTCCCGGCCTCCTGGTAGGTGGGCACGACGATGACGGGTCCCGGAGCCACGGCCGGCGCAGGCTATCGCAGCCCTCGCGGCGCTGCTCGAAGCTCGGGCTACCCTGCGGGGCTGCTCCGGCCCCCGCCATGCGCCCGAGCCACCCGTGCAAGGAGGATCCCGGCCACGGCACGTGCCCAGATCATCGTCCTGTGCGCCCTGACGGCGTTGCTCCTCGCGGTCGCGGGCCTCTCGCTCGAGTGGCGCATGGCTCACGACGCGCCCCTCATGCTCTACTTCGCCTGGCTCGTGAACCACGAGGGCCTGGTCCTCTACCGCGACGTGTTCGAGCATCAGCCGCTCGGGGCCCATCTGGCCTATCGACTCGTGGCGGCGGTCGTCGGCTACTCCGATCTCGGCTTCCGGATCTTCGACCTGGCCTGGCTCGCAGCGATTCTCGCCGTGGACTTCGCGCTCCTCGCTCCCTTCGGGCGGCGCGTGGCGTGGGCGGGAGCGGTCTTGTTCGGGCTCGCCTACCTCTTGCACGGCCCGAACGAGTCCCTCCAGCGCGACTACCTCATGTTGCTGCCGCTGGCGATGGCGGTGCTGCTGGAGGCGCATCGGCTTCCGGCGCGCGAGTGGCTGCGGGCAGGCCTGGCCGGTGCCCTGATTGGCGTAGCGGCAACGGTGAAGCCCCAGGCAGGGCTGATGCTGCTCGGCTTCGTGTTCCTGCACGCCCGTCCGACCCCCGACACCCCGGATGCGGGACGTCCGCGACTCCCCGTGCTGATGGCGCTCGGTGCCGGCTTCTGTGTGGCGCCCCTCGCGATTCTCGCCGAGCTGTTGCGCACGCAGACGCTGGGGCCCTTCCTGGACGTGGTGCGCAACTACTGGCCCCTGTTCGCGCGCCTCGACATCGCCCACCGCACCCTCGACGACGCCGAGCGGCCCTTCTACATCTGGACCAGCGTGAGGCAGCTGGGGGGACACGGCCTCTGGGTGGCGGCCGCAGCGGTCGGATACCTGACGGCGTGCCTCGGCGCCCGCCTCGGCTCGCATGAGCGACGCATGGCCGGCCTGCTCGGTCTGCTGGCGCTGCTCGCTCTGGCTGCCACCGCGGCCACCGGACGCTTCTGGCGGTACCACTGGTTCCCGTTCCTGCACTTCACGGTGCTGCTCGGCTCGCTCTGCCTGGTGGAGCTGCGGCCGCCCGTCAGGCTCTCCACGCGAATGTTCCCGGCGCTGATGCTCCTGGGCGCCGCGCTCCTCTCGTTCCAGCCGCCTCCGCCGTTGCGCGCGCAGCTCGTGGGGCGGCCGGTGCCGCTCCCGCTCGGAGGCCGCGCCGAGGAGATCGCCGCTTTTCTCCGCCCCAACCTGCGCCCCGGGGACACCGTCCAGAGCCTCGACTGGACGGGTGGTGCGGTCCACGGGATGCTCCTCGCCCGCGCGCGAACCGCGACGCCCTTCGTCACCGATTTCTACTTCTACCATCACGTCTCGAGTCCGTGGATCCAGGAGCTGCGAGCGCGCTTCCTCCGCGAGCTCGCGCGCGCTGAGCCGCGCTACGTGATCGAGGTCTATGCGCGCGACAAGCCGTGGCCCCGCGGGCGATACGCGACCCAGCGCTTCCCCGCCCTCGAAAACCTCCTGGCGCGGGACTACCAGGTAGTGCAACGTGGCCCGGGATTTCGCGTGCTCGAGCGGCGGGAGGTGGCGGGCTCGTGAGCGCGGCGTGGATCGCGCGACGCCCCTGGCGCGGCGCGGCCATCACCGCGCTCGCGCTCACCGGCGGGATCGGCGCGAGCGGCTGCGGCGAGCCCAGGCCCGAGCGCGTGGTGCTCGTAACCATCGATACCCTGCGCGCGGACCACCTGGGCTGCTACGGAGCGCGCGTGTCGGAAACGCCGGCTCTCGACGCGCTGGCACGCCGCGGCGTACGCTTCGCCACCGCGATCGCGCCGACGCCCCTCACGCTCCCGTCCCACGCGTCGCTGCTCACCGGCCTGGATCCGCCCAACCATGGGGTGCGCAACAACGGCACCTTCGCCCTGGAGCCGGGCATCCCGACGCTGGCGGCTCGACTGGGAGAGGCGGGCTTTGCCACCGCCGCCTTCCTGGGCGCCGTGGTCCTGGACCGCCAGTACGGCCTGGCACGCGGCTTCGACGTGTACGACGACTCCATGACCCTGCGCCGCCACGTGGGCGAGACGGGCTTCGCCGAGCGGCGCGCGGACCGGGTGGTGGACGCCGCGCTCGCCTGGCTCGAGGGCGCGCCCTCCCGCTTCCTGCTCTGGGTGCACCTCTACGACCCCCACGCGGATTACGACCCACCGTCCCCGTTCAAGGAGGCCTGGGCCGCGGCTCCCTACGCCGGCGAGGTCGCCTTCGCCGACCAGCAGCTGGGGCGCCTGCTCGATGCCGTAGATGCGCGCTGGCCCCGCGAAGGCACCCTGGTGGTGGCCACCAGCGACCACGGGGAGAGCCTGGGCGAGCACGGGGAGCCCAGCCACGCCTATACCCTCTACGACGCCACGCAGCGGGTGCCGCTCCTGCTGCGCGGCCCGGGCCTGCCCGCGGGCGCGGTCGTCGAGGCGCCCGTGCGCCTGGTGGACGTGGCGCCCACCATCCTGGCCCGCGTGGACGCGGCCTCCTTCGCCGCCGCCGACGGCTCCGACCTCTCGCCACTGCTGGCGGGGGACGACGCCTCGGACCGCACCGCCTATCTGGAGACGTTGGCCCCCCAGCTCGATCTGGCCTGGAGCCCGCTGCTCGGGCTGCGCACGCCCGAGTGGAAGTACGTCCGCGCGCCCGTGCCGGAGCTTTACGCGCTGCGGAGCGATCCTCACGAGCTGCGCAACCAGGCGAGCCAGCGCCCGGAGCAGGTGGAGGCGCTCGATCGCGCCCTGACGGCGCGTCTCTCCGGCGCCCGCGCCGCGACGCGGCGACTCGAGCCCGATGCCGAGCAGCGCGCCCGCCTCGAGGCGCTCGGCTACGTGGTGGGCGCCCCGGACGTCGCCCCGGAGGCGCTGGGCGTCGTGGGGGGTCTCGACCCGAAGCAGGGGCTCCCGGACCTCCGGCGCATGGGGCAGGCGATGGGCCTGCTGGCGGCGGGGCGAGCCGGGGAAGCGCTGGCCTCCCTCGAGCACGTCCGGGGCGGCGGTCCCATGCTCGCGCTGCTCCGGGCCGAGGCCGCGGCCGAGGCGGGGGATGCGGCCGTCGCCGAGCGTCATGCGCGCGCCGCCATCGAGGCGTCGCCGGGCTTCGCCGCCGCCTGGCTGCTGCTGGGCGAGGCCCTGGAGGCGGACGGCCGTGGAGACGACGCCGCCGCGGCCTACGAACGTGCGGCCGCCCTGGACGCCGCGGCGGGAGAGCCCTGGGTGGGCCTGGGGCGCCTGGCCGAGGCACGCGGTCAGCGTGAGCGCGCGCGCGACCTCTACGCGCGCGCGGCGGAGCGGCGCGGGCGCAGCGCCGAGGCGCTCTGGCGGCACGCGGCGCTGCTGCTGGAGGAGGGCGAGCACGCCGCCGCGGAGGCGATCCTGGCGGAGCTTCCCGAGCGCGCGCTGCGTCGCAGCGAGGCGGTGGTGCGGCTGGCGAGCGCCGAGGTCGCCACGGGACGGCGCGAGGACGCCCTCCTCCGCCTCGAGCGTGCCCTGCACCGGGCCGAGGACCCCCGCCAGCGAGACGAGCTCGAGCGCGCGCTGCGCGCGCTCCGCGGGGACTAGCGCCTCTGGACGAGGAGCACTCGCTTCGAACGGCTGCGCGCCGCAGCGTCCGACCCCGCGACGATCGCGTGGATCGCGCGGGCGGCCACGGCCATGCCTTCCGCGTTCCAGTGCGGGTCGACGCGGTAGTAGAGGTCACGCGGACGACGTCCGCTGGCGGCGAAGGTCTCGCGCAGGTCGAGGAGCGTCGCGCCCGACGCCCGGAGCCGCGGGAGCATGCGATCGTAGAGCCTCGCCTCCGGGGTGACCCGGCCGAACGCCGTCGCCTTGCTCGGGATCAGCATCACGATGAGTCGGATCCCCGCCGCGCGCGCGAGCGTCTGCGCCTCGAGGACGTGTCGTGCGACGTTTCCCGGCAGCTCGCGCGCGCGGGCGTCCCGGAAGGCACGCTTGCGCGCGTCGAACGTGAGCTGGCGATACAGGCCGTGGAAGCCGGGCAGCCGCGCCTGCACCACGCGCTCCGCGAGCGAGGCCGGCTTCGGCGGGCCGGCCCAGAATCCCGAGTGGAAGGCGAACCAATCGAGGCCCGAGGCGACCCAGTCGTCGAAGTCGAGCGTCTCGAGGAAGTCGTTCTCGTAGATCCCGTAGACGATGAATCGCGGCCGCAGGCCGATCGCGTGGTCCTCGAGGATGCGGTTGTACTGCGGCGGGCAGTGCCGGTGCATCGCCAGGTTGTAGTAGCGGAGGCCCCACGCCCCGAAGAGGGCCTGGAAGCGGTACGCGCCGCCTTCCATGAAGGAGTCGCCCAGACCCACGAGGTCGACCGGGTCACCGGCCTCGAGCCGGGCGATGGCGTCCGGATGGTTCCGGAAGCCGAAGCGGTCGGTCGAGAGCCGCTCCACCACCTGGTCCTTCCAGGAGAGGCGCACATCCTCGTCGAACCCGACGCCCGGCCGCCACAGATAGCCGTACCGGGGGTGCAGAACGAGCTGGTCCTGGACCGCCCGGATCTGCGGACCGGGCATGAAGGCCGTCTCGGGGAAGCGCCAGCGCAGCAGGGCCTCGCCGAGTACCAGCGACAGGAGCAGCGATCCGAGCAGCAGGCCGGCTCGCCCGAAACCCGTCGCGCGGTAACGGTCCGCCATGCCGGGACGGATCGAAGCCCCCCGGCTCAGGCGGGCGCCTCGAGATTCGAGTCGGTCAGGAACCGGATCATCGGCGTTGGCCTCGGGGAGTCTGGCATGCTCCGCGTTTGCGGTCGAGCCAGGCCCGCCGGCTGGGAGGCTGGCCTTGGCGGCCTCGCGTGCTTCGGACCCGGCGGGCGAAGGACGGCAAGGCGCGGGACCTGTACCCTGTCGTCGAGAGTCATCGGGCTTCTCCTGTCCTCGTGCGGCAACGAGAGCGGGAGAAACGCCTTCTTGACCCTCTTCCCGTTGGAGTCCGAGGTGTCAACGCGGTTCGGGCCTCGTCTAGACTAGTGGGGACGCGCGACGAGCGGCGTCTGTGCGGGGCCCTGCTCGGGATCGTGCTGACGGCGGCAGCGCTCCGGCTGGTGACCGCGCTCGACGGTCTGTGGCTCGACGAGATCTGGTCGCTGCGCCTGGCCGAGAACCTGAGCTCGGCGCGCGACATCCTGACCCGCCTCCACACGGACAACAACCATCCCCTCAACACCTTCTGGCTCCACCTCGTGCACGGTCGGGTGTCCGACCTCGTCTACCGCCTGCCCGCCTGGGGGGCGAGCATCGCGACGCTGCTCCTGGCCGCGGCCGTCGCCCGGCGTGAGCTCGCACCTCCCGGCACCGACGCGAGCGCCCGCCGGGCGGGACGCACCGCGGCGCTCCTCGCCGCCGGCGCGCTCGGCTTCTCGC
>JBFGJV010000123.1:0-8699 GCA_041577015.1 Myxococcota bacterium | reverse complement strand
CGGGTGGCGGACTTCTACGAGCGGCAGCTCCGCAAGCGCCTCGAGAGCCTGGCCAAGATCGTGGAGCCGGCCTTGCTCGTGGTGATGGGCGGCGTGGTGGGGCTGATCGTGAGCTCGCTGATCCTGCCGATCTTCAAGCTTTCGCGTACGGTCCGCTAGGGGCCTCCCCCCGCGGGGAAACGCCCTGCGCTTCCGCCTCAAGTGCCCATCCGAACGCGCCGAAGGACACGTGTGCAGGAGGGGTGGAAAGCCATGAGTCGCAACGTACTTCCGACCGCCGCCGGGCAGCGCGGCTTCACGCTGGTCGAGCTGCTGATCGTCGTGATCATCCTGGCCATCCTCGCGGCGATCGTCGTGCCCCAGTTCACGGCCTCCACGAGCGACGCCAAGGAAGCGGCCATCGACAGCACGCTCCAGAACATGCGCTCGGCCGTCGACCTGTATCGCCAGCAGCACGACGCCTACACGGCGGACGGCGCGGACGTGACCGACCAGCCGGGCTCGCTCACCACCTTCTGGGACCAGATGCTCAAGTTCACCGATACGGCCGGCGCCGTGAGCGCCGCCAAGAACCCGGCGTTCCCGTACGGCCCCTACCTGCGCAAGAAGAAGCTCCCCCAGGTGAAGGGCAGCGACGCGCTGGTCATCAGCAACAGCACCACGGTGCCGCTCGACGTCTCCGCGGGCACCGGCGGCTGGATCTACTCCTGGGAGACGGGCCAGTTCCTGGCCAATCACCCCGACTACCAGGACCGCTGAACCGCCCTGCCAGCCGACACCAGCGTGCCGGAGAGGGGGCGATGGCGAGCGTACGTAGTTCGGGTCCCCTCCGCTCCCTGGCGCGCGTGTGGTCCACGACCCGCTTCGCGAAGGGTGAGCTGAGCTCCTACGCCGAGGACCTGATGGTCGAGGAGACGCGGCGTGGCCTGGTAGCCATGGCCGCGGTCTTCCTGGTGCTGCTCGCGGCCTTCGCGCTGGTCTCCGAGCGGATGGGCCTGGGCCGGCCCTACGTGTGGACGAGCGCCGCCCTGGGCGCCCTGGCCCTGCACGTGTGCTTCGCCGCCCGCGCCATCTCGGAGATCCGCACCCTCCACGTGCTGGGGATGACGCTGCTGATCATCAGCGGCTCCGCCTTCGTGCTGCTGGCGCACCGCACCGGCGCCTTCGGCGCGGCGCTCTTCAGCAGCGTGGTGCTCCTCTACATGGTGGTGCCCATGGTGCCGTGGGGCCTGCGCGAGGCCTCGATCGTGACGCTCCTGATCTACGCCTGCTTCTCCTCCTCGGTCTGGAGCGTGGCCGGACGCTTCGACGCCCAGACCCTCTGGAGCCTCCAGGTCTTCATGCTGACGGCGGCGGCCGTGAGCCTGACGCTGGTCGCGCGGGGCACCAGCGTGCGCAAGGAGGACATCCAGACCCGCTTCCAGCTGGAGCGGTCCCAGGTGGAGCTGGAGCTCCTGAGCCGGCAGGACCCGCTCACGGGGGCCTGGAACCGGCGCTTCCTGGAGTCGGAGTTCCCGGCCTTCCTGGAGCGCCTGCGCAAGTCGGGACGGGAGGGCCACTTCGCCCTGCTCGATCTGGACCACTTCAAGCGCCTGAACGACAGCTGCGGGCACGCCCACGGCGACGCGGTGCTCCGCGCCGTGGGCGAGGCCTTTCGCGAGCGCCTGGGCGAGAGCGGCCACCTGGTGCGCACGGGCGGCGACGAGTTCACGCTCCTCGTGGAGGGCGACGAGCCCGGCCCGGCCATCGCCGACGCCGTCGCCGCCGTGCGGGAGGCAAGCCGCATCCCGGACGCCCCCGAGTTCTCCGTGAGCGTCGGCATCGTGACGCTCCCGCCCTGGGTCGACGTGAGCCTCGACCGGGTCTACCGCACCGCGGACGAGGCCCTCTACGCGGCGAAGGCGGCGCGCTCGCCCGAGTGCGCAGGCGGCTGCGTGGTGCGCGGGACCCTGCCGGGCGACCCGAGGGCGTCGTGACGGCGGCGCTCGGGCTCGCGAACACCCTGGCACGCTGGGTCCGGCCCGCACGCTGCGGTCCCATCGGCGTGGCGGTGGGCACGGACCGCGTGGAGCTGCTGCAGGTGCAGCAGGGAGCCGGCCGCCCGCGGGTGCGGGCAGCCGGCGCCCTGGACCTCGAGGTCGGTGGCGAGGCGTCGCCCGAGCTGTCCGGACCGCTGCGTCGCGCCCTCGCGGGACGCGGCTTTCGCGGGCGCCGGGCGGTCGCCGCCATGCCCGCCGGCCGCGTGAAGCTCATGGTGCTCAACTATCGCGTCGAGGACGGGCGCGACGAGGCGGAGGTGATCCTCGCCCAGGTGGGCGAACGCGTGGACCGTCCCCTGGACGAGTGCATCGTCGACTACCTGCCGATCCGCGCCGGGGAGTCCCAGCCGGAGAAGTCCGCCCTGGTAGCGGTGGCGGAGCGCGCCGCGGTGATCGGGTTCCTGGAGGAGCTGCGCCGGGCCGGCCTCCAGGTGGAGGCGCTCGAGATCGAGCCCGTGGCGGTCCGACGCCTGGTGCGGCGCCTGACCCGGGGCGACGCCCGCGAGAACTCGCTCGTCCTGCACGCCGGCGCGCGACGCAGCGATCTGACGGTGCTCTGGGGACGGCGGCTGATCCTCTATCGCGAGCTGGACTTCAGCGAGGCTGGCGCGATCGAGACGCTGAGCAGCACCTTGGACATGCTGCCCGAGTCGGCGGCCGCGCTGGTGCGGCAGTACGGCGTCTCGCCGCCGGCGGACGCGCCCCGGGATCTCGTGGGTCCGGCTCCCCAGGAGATCAGCCAGACCGTGCGCGACATCCTGAAGGCGGACTTCCAGCGCCTGGCGGAATCGCTCCGCAGCGCGCTGGTGTACACCGCCTCGCGAACGCGCGGGGGCGCGTTGGACTCGGTGCTGGTGACCGGCGCCCTGGCGGCCTGGCCGGGCGTCGCCGACCTGCTGGAGGAGCGCCTGTCGGTGCCGGTGGCGGTCCTGGAGGTCGGGACCGCCTTCGACGGCCATCCCGGCGATGCCCCTCCGTCCGCGGTGGTGGCCGGTCTGGCGTTGCGGGGCCTCGTCCATGACGCATGAGATCGACCTCATCCCCGCCGACTACCGGGCGGGACTCCGGCTGCGTCACTGGGGGCGCCGTCTGGGCGTCGCGTACCTGGCGCTCGCGCTCGGCATCGGGGGCGCGCGCGTGGCCCTGGCCTACGAGGTGCGCAGCCGCGAGGCGGAGATCGAACGTCTGGCCGCCCTCCAGGCTGCGGCGCGCGAGCAGCGTGAGCGCGTAACCGCGCTCGAGGGGCGCAAGGGGGAGATCGAGCGCCAGCTTCGCCTCATGGAGGGGCTGCGCGGCGGGATCGACGCCAAGCGCATGTTCGTGGCCATGGACCGGGCGCTGGATGGGAACGTCTGGTTCCTGGACTGGAGCTTCCGCCGCGCCGGCTCCCTGGTGGATTCCGAGCCCGAGACCGTGGAAACCGGCTACTTCATCGTGGTCCCGCCGAGGAGCAAGAAGGAGCGCAAGAAGGCCTGGCTGCTGGAGACGCACATGGAGGTCCAGGCCCGGGCCGTGGACCACTCGAGCCTGGCCAACTTCGTGAGCCGGCTGGTGGAGCAGCCGGAGATCGAGACCGTGCGCGTGCTGCGCACGCGGGTTCGACCCTACACCACGACCGAGGTGGTCGAGTTCGAGCTGGCGATCGTGGTGAGGACCGGCGCATGATCGACCGTTGGCTGCAACAGCTCCTGGCGCAGATGCGCCCCGAAGCGCTGCTCGGCAGCCTGGCGGCGCTCGGCCTCCTGATCGGGCTCGGCGGCTACCTCTACGTGCTCAAGCCCCCGCTCCAGGAGATCCGCCAGCTCGCCGAGGAGGGGGCCGGCAACCTGCTGGCGGAGTCGGCCATCGAGGAGGTGGGCGCGGCCCGCCTGGCGCGCCTGGAGGCCGACGTCGAGGCCCTCCGCGAGCGGCTCTACGGCGCGTCGTCCCAGGTGCCGCCGGACCGGATGGAGTCCTGGGTGATCAACCGCCTGGATCGCCTCTCCATGCGCCACGCGGTGCAGCTGGTGAGCGTCTCCCCCGAAGACCGCAAGGCCGTGCTGAGCTTCGACGAGCTGCCCTACCACGTGCACGTGCGCGCCGGCTACTTCGATCTCTTCGCCTGGCTGAACGAGGTGGAGCGTGAGCTGCGCCCGCTCCTGGTGAAGGAATTCGAGCTGAGCAGCGCCGGCCAGGAGGGCCTGGTGGGGATGAAGCTGCGGCTCGTCTCGTACCGGGCCCGGGAGGACGCCGCGTGAGGCGCCTCGCGACGACGGGCACGTCGGCGCTGGCCCTGGTGGCCGTGGCCCTCGCGGCCGCGGCAGCCGACGAGATCCCCATGCTGCGCTTCGACCCCTTCGCGCCGCCCGTCCTGGCGGGCCTTCCGGGCCGGTCGGAGGGCCCGGCAAGCCTGGCGGGGCCGGCCTGGACGCCGGTGCTCACCGGCGTCGTGGTGGCCGGCGCCCGCTCGGTGGCGAACCTGAACGGCGTCGTCGTCGGGATCGGCGAGGAGGCCCACGGCTATCGGCTGCTCCGCGTGCGCGAGGGCGAGGCCGTGTTCGAGCGCGAGGGGCGCGAGATCGTGCTGAGCCTGCTCCCCAACCCCGCGCCGACGGCGGAGGACGAGCCGTGATCCGCGTCGTGCACACCCTCTTGCTGGCGGTGCTCCTGGCGACGAGCGCGGCCGCCGAGCCCTTCCAGGTCCGCGGCGGACAGGGGCGACCGCTCTCCCTCACCCTGCGCGAGGTCCCGGTCTCCGAGGTGTTCCAGATGCTCTCCCGCACCGAGCACGTGAACGTGGTGCTCGGACCGGGCGTCTCGGGCAGCGTTTCCGTCAATCTCTACGAGGTGAGCCTCGACCAGGCGATCCGCTCCATCGCCGAGGCGGCCGGCTTCGTCGCCGAGCGGCGCCGGGGCAGCTACATGATCCTGAAGCGCGAGGACGCCGGGCAGGAGTCCGCCGACGGCAACACCGTGATCCGCACCTTCAAGGTGCAGTACTCCGACCCGGAAGCCGTCTCCGAGATCCTGTCCAAGTACCTCTCCCGCTACGGCGACGTGACGCTCATGCTGGAGCGCGGCCTGCTGGTGGTGGAGGACCGCCCGGACTTCGTGGAGCGCATCGCGGAGCTCCTGGGCGAGCTGGACCGCGAGCCCCAGCAGATCCTGATCGACGCCAAGATCCTCGAGGTCACCCTGGACGAGACCGAGACCTGGGGCATCGACTGGAGCAAGGCCTTCACCCTGGACGACGGCGGCGGGAGCTTCGGCGTGAAGGGCCTGGCCTCGAGGACCGCGCCGGGCTTCTTCGCCGACCTGCTGAACTCGAACATCGAGGTGACGCTGGACGCCCTGGACGAGCTGGGCCGCGTGCGCACGCTCTCGACGCCCCGGCTCCTGGCGCTGGAGCACCAGGAGGCCGAGGTGGTGATCGGCGACCGGCTGGGCTTCCGGGTCACCACCACGATCAACGAGGTCACCACCGAGAGCGTCGAGTTCCTGGAGTCCGGCGTGATCCTCAAATTCACCGCCTCCGTGGACCGCCAGGGGCGCATCGTGCTGGACGTCCACCCGGAGGTGAGCACGGGGACGATCAGCGACGGCCTCCCCTCCCAGACCACCACCGAGGTGACGACGCGCCTCATCACCCAGGACGGCGAGAAGGTCTTCATCGGCGGCCTGATCAAGGACCGCTCCACGCACGACCGGAGGGGCGTCCCCTACCTGATGGACATTCCCGTGCTCGGCTGGCTCTTCACCCGCCGCGAGAAGATCGACGTCATGACCGAGACCGTGGTGCTCATCACGACCCACCTGGTGGGCGGGCGCACCGAGGAGATCACCCGCCAGCCGGCCAAGCGCATCGAGCAAGTGGGTGACGACCTCCAGGCGGACCGCGAGCGCCTGAACGACTACTTCGACGCGCGCGAGCCGAGGCCCGACGCGGGCGCTCCCGCCCCCGCCGCCACGCCCTGAAGCTGCCGCGGATCTGCCGGTCCGCGATGCGCCGGGCGCCACCTGCGCCGCCCCGGAGCCACCTCCCCTCCTGGAGGTGGCCCTCGTGCGCTTCGCATCCACGCTCCTGATCCTGGGGCTCCTGCTGGCCGCGCTCCCGGCTGGGGCCGACGTGCCGGACTCCTGCGTCCATCCGCAGGTAGACCCCCTGCTCTGCGCCGTGGAGACGCGCCTGGTGCACTACGACGTGCTGCCCTCCGCGCGCGTGCGCGCGCTCGAGCGGCTCTACGAGCGGCTCGCTCGCGAGGCGCCGCTCCAGGACCTGGAGCGGAACCTCCTGCTGGAGGAGATCCTCGAGACGATTCGCGCCCGGCGCGGGCACTGAGCCGGAGCGTCAGGGCAGGACGTACTCGACCACGAGCTGGGGGTGCCAGGCGGCGGTGGCGTGCTCGCGGCTGGCGGGATCGACGATGTCGTTCTTCTTGCTGGTTCCCACGGGACGAAGCAGCAGGCCGAAGTTGGGCGTCACCCCGTCGCGCCACTCGTGGATCAATCCGGGCTGGACCGGCCAGCCGAACCAGCCCCCCCACTGCTCCACCTGGATGCGAGACAGCTCCGCGGGGTCGAAGACGCCACCCCCGAGCGTGCCCCAGGTGTCCGTGCCCTCGTCCCAGTCGCCCGTGAGCTTGTAGAGGCCGACCGTCACCGGCTTGCTGCCGGCGGTGGCGGCGACGTATAGGCGCAGCACCGCGGAGTTGACGGTCGCGGTGGGCGGGATCGAGGAGACGTCGAACTCCACCAGCGTGCGAAGGTCCCGGGTCGAAGCGTCGATGCCCAGGCGCAGCAGCGGATCGGCGCCGTAGTTCGTGGCGGGCGCGCTCTCCTCGATCCGCATGTCCGCCAGCGGGTCGAGCGTCACGGTCGTGGGCCCGGGCGCCACGGTCTGGCGGTCGATCTGCACGTCATCCACGAACACCTGATCGGTGCCGGCGCCCGAGCCCCCGAGCCCCACCGTCACGAAGCGGATGGCGCTGGTGGCGGAGGCGTAGGGGCTCAGATCGAACTCCAGGCTCTCGTAGCTGGCCAGGGTGCCGGTGCCCTCGATGCGACCCACCTCGACCCAGGCGGTCGTCGCCTCGTCCCAGGTCTCCACCGCGACGTAGTCGCTGCTCTCGAAGTCCACGTAGCGGTAGACGAAGCTCAGCCGGGCGGTGTCGAAGCTGGAGAGGTCCACGGCGCGCTCGACCCCCCTGCCGTCGTCCATGAGGCGCACCCGATCCGCTCCCTGGTCGGCGGCGAGCCGTACGGTCCCGGTGCAGGGATCGCCGCCGTCGCCGATCTCCTGCCACGCCTGCCCGCTCCAGTCCAGGAGGCCGTCACTCCCGGTGTAGTCCACCGAGGGGTCGCAGGTACTCTGGTTGAACTCGTCCCGGTAGTAGCCCGTCACGCACGGGACGCCGCAGGGGCAGGCGTAGACGATGGTGAGCTTGGGACGGAGGCCCGGGGTGGGGGAATCGCTGGTGGTGAAGTCGACGTGGTTCAGTCCCAGGCTGGCCTTGAGCATCAGGCCGTGGTTGGGAAAGGATCCGCTCGTCCAGCCCGACACCAGAGCCGTCAGGTCGAGCTGGCGCGGCCCGGGGGCCAGCGCGTCCACCGGCGCGCTCGCCATCACGGTGGGGTCGTGGTCGCCCCCGGCGACGCTCCACCAGGTGCTCGCGTTGCGCTCCAGCCAGCTGGCCTGCATCTCGTCCCAGGACTGGGTCACGCGGTGGACGAAGACCTGACCGCTGTTGCCCGAGCCGATCCCCTCCAGGTTCAGCTCCAGCAGCGCCGAGGAGATCGTCGCCGCGGCCGGGATGGTCGAGAGGTCGAAGCGGATCAGCCCGTGGTCCTTTCCGCCGGCCTTGTTCGTGACGCGGATCTCGGCCTCCGATCCGAAGTTGGCCAGGTTCTGGTTGTCGTTCAGGTAGGTGTCCTTGCCCTGGACCGGATCCGGCTGGAGCACCTCGGTGATCGGGGCCGCCGGGACCACGACCTCGCGCGCCACGGTCCGGGAGATCCCGCTGGCCAGGGTGCCCGTGGCGGCGATCTCCACCGAGGCGGGCCCCGTCGGCGTGAAGACCGCGCTGTAGCCGTGTGGGCCGAAGGGTTTGGGGGGAAGGCCCGGCAGGCCGCTGCAGCCCCCGGACTTCACCAGCCAGCGGGCGTGGTGGAAGCCGGCCTCGGCCACGTGGAAGGCCGTCTCGGCGTCTCGCTCCCCGGCCACCGTGTGCGCCTCCAGCGTGCCCTGCCGGGCCAGCAGCCAGGCCAGGGCGGCCACGATCCCGATGGCCAGGACCACCGGGATCAGCACGAAGCCCGCGCGCCCCCCCCTGCTCACAGCGAACCCCCCACCCGCACGTGGCGCTCGAGCGCCAGCACGTGCCCGTCCTCGGCCGTGAGCTCGAGGATGATCTGCACCAGCTGGGCGCGGTCGTTCGCCGCGCGCGGCAGCCTGCGCACCTCGAAGCGCGTCACGCCGGAGGCGAGCGGCTGCTCGGCGTACTGGAGACCGTTGGCGGCGTGGGGCGCGGGGATGCGCTGATGGAGAACGTCGCCCTGGAGGCGGAAGAGCACGGTGTCCCACCAGTCCTCGTCCCGGCCGCCGCCGTCGTCCTCGTCCTCGTCGTCGTCGATCTGATTGCCCTCGTCCGTCAGGCCGTCGCCGTCGTCGTCCACGCCGAGCTG
>JBFGJV010000122.1:0-8705 GCA_041577015.1 Myxococcota bacterium | reverse complement strand
GAGGTGTCAAGAAGAAGCTCGCACGACTTCCTGCACGCGTTTCCCGACGGAGAACGCGTGCGTCTCGAAAGGCGCGAGAGCATGTTCCTCGGGGATCACCCGGAGGGGAAGGCGCTCTTCGTCGAGGCGCAATGCCGCATCAGACGGGCGGCTCGGCTCCCGCGGGGTCGGCGCGACTCTCCCCCTCACTCGCCAGCAGCTCGATCACCAGCAGCGCAACCCCGACGACGATGAAGCTGTCTGCAAGGTTGAAGTCTGGCCACGAGAAGCCACTCCAGAGCCGAAAGTGGAGAAAGTCCACGACCTCCTGACGAAACACGCGGTCGATCAAGTTGCCCACCGCTCCGCCCAGGATCATGCCGAGGGCGAGCGCCGACAAGCGATCCCCGGGGGCCAGACGACGGAAGAACGAGAAGATCAGGAAGATCGCGACCAGCGACACGCCGATGAAGAAGGTCACCCGGAAGTGGGCGGGGCTCGAGGTGAAGAGGCCGAAGGCCGCCCCGGGGTTTCGGACGTGGGTGATGTAGAAGAACCCTTCGATCACGGGGATGCGATCCGCGAAGGTCAGGTTCGCATCCACCCATAGCTTGGTCGCCTGATCGAGGGGAAGGCTCACGGCCAGCGCGGCCAGAAAGGCCTTGAGCTTCGGTGTCATGGGCGCGGGGGAACCTATCACACGGCCCCCGCCCGGGCTATCGAAGCTCCTGTGCCTCCAGGCGCGCATCGCTCCAGACCGTCGGGGAGAGCTCGCGAGCACGACGCAGCAAGGCCATGGACTCGTCCTGCTCTCCTTCGGCTCGAAGCACGACGCCGCGCAGGCCGAGGAGATGGGCGGCAACCCCGGGGGCGATCTCGCCACGGCCTTGCAGGAGAGCCTGCGCCTGATCCAGCATGGGAAGGGCGGAGTGCGGGGCCTCCCCTTCCGCCTGATGTCGAGCGAGGGCGAGATAGACCCAGGGGTTGGTGGGATCGAGCTGGAGCGCACGCTCGTAGAGGGGCAGCGCCGCCGCGGGCTGCAGCGCCGCGTCGGCGTCGAGCCCGTCGAGCACCAGCCGTGTGGAGGCGCGCTGACGGGCGTCACCCTCCTCGGCCACCTCGCTCAGGCGAAAGGGCTCGGCCCCGCGTGGGCCCAGGCCGCCGACGGCTGCGCAGCCCACGAGCGCCGCGAGCGCCAGCAGAAGCGAGCCGCGTCCGAGCACGCTCACAAGGCGTTGCCCCGGAGCCAGCGATCGAACAGACGGTCGATGATCCCGCGTCGCTCGTGTCCCGGCAGATCGCGCTGGCGATCCCGTGCGAAGAATCCTCCCTCCGGGCAGCTCCGAGCCGGCTCGGTCCCCTGCAGGAAGAACTCCGGGACGCGGCGGGGACAACCGGTCAGGGCCAGGGCGCCGGACTCCGGGTCCACGTCCGCTCGCACCACCGTGGGCGGAGGCACGAACGCGCCGCGCGCCCGCCCGCCGGTGGCCTCCTTCACGAAGCGCAGCCAGATGGGGAGCGCCGCGTGGCTCGCGGGCAGACCGAGGCTGCGCGGCTCGTCGAAGCCCACCCACACCACGGCGACCAGCTCCGGCGTGAAGCCCACGAACCAGGCGTCCCGCTCCTCGTCGCTGGTACCGGTCTTTGCCGCCACCGGTCCCGCGAGGCCCGCCGCCCGCAGGCCCCTCGCGGTGCCTCGCTCCACCACGCCCTCCAGCAGCGAGACGGCCAGGTAGGCCACGCCCGGGTCGAGCACCCGCTCGAAGGCGATGGCGCGCCGCGCGAGCGTCCCCTGCGCCGGATCCACGACGTCCTCGAAGGTGCGGATCTCCGGGCGGACCCCGCCGTTGGCCAGGGTCGCGTAGGCCCGGGCCAGCTCGATGGGCGCGAGGTCGGCGGTTCCGATCGCCAGGCTGGGCACTCCCGGAAGCGGGCTCTCGATGCCGAGCCTGCGCGCCATGCGCACCACGCGCTCGATCCCCACCTGCTGCGCCAGACGCGCCGTCGCCACGTTGAGCGAGCGCTCGATCGCCTCGCGCACCGAGACCTCCCCGTGGAACTCGTGGTCGTAGTTCGCGGGCGCCCAGTCACCCACGGGCGTCGCCACCGTCAGGGGTGCGTCGTCGAGGCGGCTGGCCAGGGTGACGAAGGGCGCGTCCTTCCCCCGCGGCTCGAGCGCCGCCACGTACACGAAGGGCTTGAACACGCTCCCGGCCGGCCGCCGGGCCTGGGTGCAGCGGTCGAACTGCGAGACCGAGTACTCGCGCCCCCCGACCAGCGCGAGCACCTCGCCCGTCTGGGGCCGCAGCGCCAGGAGACAGCCCTGGAGCGCACGCGTGGGCTCGTCCGACCGCAGCGACGGCATCCGCTTCTCCAGCTCCGCCAGGCCCTCGCGGAGCGCCCGCGTGGCCGCCTGCTGGAGACGCACGTCCAGGGTGGAGTGGATGCGCAGCCCCTCGGAGGTGAGCGCGTCCGCGTCATAGACCTCGGGGATCTGGCGACGCAGCGCGTCGAGGAAGTAACGCGCCTCTCGCGGTTCCCGGGTGCGCGAGGCCAGCACCAGCTCCCCGGCGCGCGCCTCCTCGAGCGTGGCGTCGTCGATGCGACCCTGGCGGTGCATCAGCGCGAGCACCAGGTCGCGCCGCTCCCGCGCCCGCTCGGGATTCCGGAAGGGCGAGCTGGCGCCCGGACTCGAGATGATGGCGGCCAGCAGCGCCGAATCGGCCGCGCTCAGGCTGCCAACGGGCTTTCCGAAGTAGAAGCGCGCGGCCTCCCCGACGCCGTGAATGGCCGTCGAACCCCGCTGCCCCAGGTAGATCTCGTTCAGGTAGCTCTCGAGGATGGCCCGCTTCTCGTAGCGGGCCTCGAGCAGCACGGCCATCACGGCCTCCTGCGCCTTGCGCCGCAGGGTGCGCTCGGGGGTCAGGAAGAAGTTCTTCACCAGCTGCTGGGTGAGGGTGCTGCCACCCTGACGGATCGAGCCCGAGCGCAGGTTCACCCAGAAGGCCCCGCCGATGCGCCGCCAGTCGATGCCGTGGTGCTCGGCGAAGCGTTGGTCTTCGACGGCGAGGATCGCGTCCACCAGCGTCTGCGGCACGTCCTCGAGCCGCACCAGCTCCCGCTGCTCGCGATCCGGGCCGTAGTAGGCGCCCACGACCTGCGGCTCGAGCAGGACCGCCCCGAGCTCGCTCTCCCCTCCGGCAGAGCGGATCGCCTCGATGCGCGAGCCCACCAGGCGGATCTCGATGTCGCGTGCCGGCTCCGGGCGGGTGGGGTGCTCGAAGGGCCGCAGATGGATGCGCACCCGGGACCTGCCCCAGACGTAGCCGCCCGGTGCCAGGTCGCTGGCGGTGGGCTCGCGGCGGTAGCCCAGCCGGTCGAGCGTCTCGCGCAGCTCGACCCGGCGCACGTCCAGGCCCGGGTAGAGGATGGTCGGCGCCGAGTAGACGCGCGAGGGCACCCGGAAGAGCCGCCCCTCGAAGCGCTCCACCACGAGCCGATCGAGCGCCGCCACCCAGCGCCCGGCGCCGAGGCCCAGGGCGAAGCTCGCCGCCACCAGCGCCAGGGCGGCCAGGTGCAGGCGTCGTCGGGGCGTGGGCTCGCTCCGTCGCGGGCGGCGTCGGCCCGAGCTGCGGCGGCCGGCTCGCGGCAAGGACGATCCTCCAGGGGGCTCGGGGCGGTGGGCGCGGACGCTTCGGGACCTAGTTCGTTTCGGCTCGACGCTCGCGGAGCCTGCGCCGCTCCTCGTAGGCCCGGCGGGCGATGGCCACGTCCTCGAGGAAGTGGGGGAGCTCCTCCAGGAGCAGCGCCTGCGGCCCGTCGCAGAGCGCCTCGTCGGGCTTCGGGTGGAAGTCCACCAGCACGGCATTGGCGCCTGCGACCACGCCCTGGGCCGTCACGTGGAAGATGTCGAGGATCCCGTCCGGGGCCACCGAGCGCCGGCCCACCGAGTGGGACGGATCGATGCACACGGGGAGCCGGGTGAGCCGCTGGACCACCGACACGTGGGCGAAGTCCACGAAGTTGCGGTGGGGATCGCCGAACTGCGACTTCATGCCCCGGAGGCAGAAGACGATGCGGTGGTTCCCCCCCGAAGCCACGTACTCGCAGGCGTTCAACGACTCTTCCAGCGTGATGCCCATGCCCCGCTTGAAGAGCACCGGAAACTCCGTCTGCTGACCCGCGGCCTTGAGGAGCTCGAAGTTCTGCGCGTTGCGCGTTCCGATCTGGAGCATGACCCCCGTCGGACGGCCGGCCTGCTCCATGGCCTTGTGGATCTGATCGATGTGGGCCTCCCGGGTGATCTCCATCGCGACCAGCCGGATGCCGTGCTTGCCCGCCAGCTCGAAGACCCAGGGCAGGCAGGCCTCCCCGTGGCCCTGGAAGTCGTAGGGGCTCGTGCGCGGCTTGTAGGCCCCCGCACGGGCCGTCTGGATGCCGTGCTCGGCCAGGCACCGGAACATGGTCTCCAGGTTCTCGCGCGAGTCCACGGCGCACAGCCCCGGGAAGATGGTCAGGTTCTCCTGGGTGACGGGGACCCCGTTGTACTCGAAGCCCAGGGGCTCGTGACGCCCCTCGTGGCGTCCGATGGTGCGGAAGCGCTCCGTCACGCGCACCACCCTCTCGACGCTGGCGAACTCCTCGAAGGGTGTGGTGGGGATCACGCCGGTCTGGCCCAGCAGGTAGATCTCGGTGACGCCGCGCGTGACGCCCTGGATCTGGTGAACCTGGGTGCGGATCCCGGGGAAGCTCTCGGCCAGGGCGACCACCCGGGCCACCTCCGGCGAGCTCGCCTGCACGTCTGCCTTCATCACGATGATCATGGAAGAAGCGCTCCGGGGACGTCTCCAGGCTAGGGGAGGCCCCCGGGGCCCGCAACGCGCGCTTGCGAAAAGCGCCGTGGTCACGGAGAGTTTCGGCCATGGGACCCGGCAAACCCTGGGGTGGACGCTTTCGGCAGGGCACCCACCCGGTGGTGGAGCGCTTCACGGCCTCGGTGCACTTCGACCGCGCCCTGGCGCGCTACGACGTGCGCGGCTCGGTGGCACACGCCCGCATGCTGGCCAAGGCGGGGATCCTCGACGCCGAGGAGGCCGACACGCTGGTCGAGGGTCTGCTGGCCATCGGGCGCCAGCTCGAGACGGGCAGCTTCGAGCTGGATCCCGCCCTCGAGGACGTGCACATGAACGTGGAGGCGAGGCTGCGGGAGGACGTGGGCGCGGTCGCCGGCAAGCTGCACTCCGGCCGCAGCCGCAACGACCAGGTGGCGACGGATCTCCTGCTCTACCTGCGCGACGTCACCACCGCAGCCAGGGTTGGGATCCTCGAGCTGCGCCGCACGCTCCTGGCCCGGGCGCGGGAGAACGTGGACACGGTGCTGCCCGGCTACACGCACCTCCAGCGCGCCCAGCCCGTGCGCCTGGCTCACCACTGGCACGCCTACGTGGAGATGCTGGCGCGCGACGCCGGGCGCCTCGCGGACCTGGGGCGGCGCCTGGCCGCGGCCTGCCCGCTCGGCTCGGGCGCCCTGGCTGGCTCGACCCTCCCCCTCGACCGGGAGGAGACGGCCCGGACGCTCGGCTTCGAGGCGCCCGCCGCGAACAGCATGGACGCCGTGGCCTCTCGGGACCTCGCCGTCGAGTTCCTGGCGGCAGCCGCGATCTGCATGGTGCATCTCTCGCGCCTGGCCGAGGAGCTGGTGCTCTGGTCCACCAGCGAGTTCGGCTTCGTGGAGCTCGCAGACGCCTACACCACCGGCTCGAGCCTGATGCCCCAGAAGAAGAACCCCGACGTCCCGGAGCTGGTGCGCGGCAAGACCGGCCGGGTGATCGGCGACCTGGTGGCGCTCCTGACCGTGCTGAAGGGCCTGCCGCTCACCTACAACCGGGATCTCCAGGAGGACAAGGAGCCCGTGTTCGACGCCGCCAGCACGCTGCGCGACGCGCTCGAGGTGACCACGGGGGCGATCGCGACGCTGCGCGTGGACGTGGCGCGGATGCGCGCCGCCGCGGACGACCCGCTGCTCCTGGCCACGGACCTGGCCGAGGTGCTGGTGCGCGAGGGCGTTCCCTTCCGGGAGGCCCACGAGGTGGTGGGACGTCTGGTCTCCCACTGCCTGGAGAACAGCCTCGACCCGAGGGCCTTGAGCCAGGAGGAGCTGCGCGCCTTCCACCCGGCCTTCCCGGCGCCGGCTCGCGAGCTGGTGAGCCTCGAGACCGCCCTGGAGCAGCGACGCGCCTCCGGGGCCACGGCACGCGAGCGGGTGCGCGAGGCGCTGGAGCAGGCGGAGCGCGCCTGCGCCGCCGAGGCCGAGGCCCTCGAGGGCGACGGGGCCGCGTCGTGAGAGGCCCCGCCCTGGCTGCGCTCCTCGCCATCGTCCTCGCCGGCGCGGCCTGCGGCAAGTACGGTCGTCCCGAGCGGATGGTGGCGCCCGCCCCGGCTCCCGCACCCACGCCGGCGCCGGCCGAGACGCCGCCCGAGGACGAGAAGGAGCCATGAACGAGCCCTTCCCGAGGCGCGGCGGGCGCGTCTTCGCCGAGGAGGTACCCCTCGAGCGCATCGCCGAGGCGGAGGGGACACCGGTCTTCGTCTATTCCGCCACGGCGCTCGCGGAGGCCTACGACGCCCTCGACCGGGCCTTCGCCTCCCGGCCCCATCTCGTCTGCTACTCGGTCAAGTCGAACATGAACCTGGCCGTGCTGCGGACGCTGGTGGCGCGCGGGGCCGGGGCGGACGTCACCTCCGGCGGCGAGCTGTTCCGCGCGCTTCGGGCCGGCGCGGATCCCCGACGCGTCGTCTACTCGGGCGTCGGCAAGACCGACCCGGAGATCGAGGACGCCCTCGAGGCCGGGATCAAGATGTTCAACGTGGAGTCGCGCGCCGAGCTGCGGCGCATCGATGCCCTGGCCCAGAGGCGTCGCCGGCGCGCGCCCATCGCCCTGCGCGTGAACCCCGACGTCGATCCCAAGACCCATCCCTACATCTCCACCGGGCTGCGCACCTCGAAGTTCGGCATCCCCATCGGCGAGGCCCTGGACGCCTACGCCGAGGCCAAGGCCCTCGACCATGTGGAGGTGGTGGGTGTGGACGTCCACATCGGCTCGCAGCTCACGGACGTCTCGCCCTTCGCCGACGCCCTGGCCCGGGTGGCGGATCTGGTGCGTGCCCTGCGCGACGCCGGCCACGGAATCCGTTGCATCGACGTGGGGGGTGGACTCGGCGTGCGCTACCGGGACGAGGAGCCGCCGCCGGTCACGGCCTATGCGGATGCCGTCCTCGAGACCGTGGGCGGCGTGGAGTGCGAGCTCGTCCTCGAGCCGGGACGCTGGATCACGGCGAATGCCGGCGTGCTGCTGACGCGCGTGCTCTACGAGAAGAGCAACGAGGCCAAGCGGTTCGTGATCGTGGACGCCGCCATGAACGACCTGCTGCGGCCCGCGCTCTACGACGGCTGGCACCGCATCGAGCCGGTGGCCCCGCCCCGCGGGCCCGAGCGTCCGGTGGACGTGGTGGGGGCGGTGTGCGAGTCCGCCGACTTCCTGGCGCGGGACCGGGCGCTTCCACCCGTGGAGCCCGGCGACCTGCTTGCGGTGCACTCGGCGGGCGCCTACGGCTTCGCCATGTCGTCCAACTACAACGCCCGGCGCCGGGCCGCCGAGGTGCTGGTGCGCGGGGACCGTTTTGCGCTGGTGCGCGAGCGCGAGACGTACGAGGATCTGGTGCGGGGGGAGTCCATCCCCGAGGAGCTCACCGGATGAGCCGTCGGCTCGAGTTCACCAAGATGCACGGAGCCGGCAACGACTTCGTGGTGCTGGACGGCCGCGGCGACGATCTCCCGGCGCTGGAGCCCCTGGCACGGCGCCTCCTCGACCGACGCTTCGGGATCGGCGGCGACCAGCTCCTGGTGGTGCGACCCTCGTCCGTGGCCGACGCGCGCATGGACATCCACAACCCGGACGGCTCGCGCGCCGAGATGTGTGCCAACGGTATCCGCGCCTTCGCCAAGTGGCTGCTGGACCGGGGCGTCGTCCGGAAGGAGGCGCTCTCCGTGGAGACGCTGGCCGGCGTGGTCCACCCGCGCCGCGTCGCCCCGGACCGCTTCGCCGTGGACATGGGACGTCCGGTGCTGGCGCCCGCCAAGATCCCGACCCGCCTCGGGTCGGGGGAGGGACCGGTCGTGGACGCGAGCCTCGAGCTGGAGGGTGAACGCCTTCGCGTCACCTGTGTCTCCATGGGAAACCCCCACTGCGTGCTCTGGGTCGCGGACGTGGACGTCGCGCCGGTGGAGAGCCTGGGCCCGCGCATCGAGCATCACGAGGCCTTCCCGAATCGCGTCAACGTGGAGTTCGTGCAGCTCGTGTCGCGGGACCGCGTGCGGCAGCGCACCTGGGAGCGCGGCACCGGCGAGACCCTGGCCTGCGGGAGCGGGGCCTGCGCGGTGGCCGTGGCGGGCGTCCTGGGCGGACGCACGGCCCGCGCCGTCACCATCGAGCTGCGCGGCGGGGAGCTCGAGATCGCCTGGCCGGACGACGCGGCGAGCGTCGTGATGACCGGGCCGGCGGCGGAGGTCTTCCGCGGCCAGATCCCCCTGGAAGGAGGCTGACGGTGTTCGAAGGCGTCCTGACCGCGTTGGTGACCCCGTTTCGCGACGGCGCCGTCGACGAGAAGGCGCTCCACGAGCTGATCGAGCTCCAGGTGGCGGCGGGGGTGGACGGCGTGGTGCCGTG
>JBFGJV010000121.1:0-8747 GCA_041577015.1 Myxococcota bacterium | reverse complement strand
GGGTGGAGACGCCCAGTACGAGGAGGTGGTGTACGAGGGCTACGGCCCCGGCGGAACCGCCATCCTGCTGGAGACGCTCACCGACAACCGCAACCGCACCGTGGGTGAGATCCGCCACCTGCTGGCCAAGCACGCCGGCAACCTGGGCGCCACGGGCTGCGTCTCCTATCTGTTCGAGAAGAAGGGCACGCTCGCCTTCGATCCCCAGGGCCTCGCCGTGGACGCCCTCTACGAGGTCGCGCTCGAGGCCGGCGCCGAGGACGTGGTCGAGTCCGAGGGAAGTGTCGAGGTCGTCACGGATCCGGCGGAGTTCGAGCACGTGCGCGACGCGCTCGTCGCCCGGGGCTTCGCCCCGGCGAGCGCCGAGATCGCCATGCGACCCACCACCACGGTCAAGCTCGAGGGCAGGGAGGCGGAGAGCATGCTGCGTCTCGCCGACGCCCTCGAGGATCTGGACGACGTCCAGAACGTCTACGCGAACTTCGACATCTCCGAAGCGGAGATGCGCAAGCTCGCCTGAGCACCGAGCCGCCTCCCCCCGCGGCGCCGCGACCAGGACGATCCTCCGCAGCGAGGGAGGCGCATGCGCATTCTCGGCATCGACCCGGGCTCGATCGTGACGGGCTTCGGCATCGTCGAGCGCGACGGGAGCCGGCTTCGTCACGTGGCCCACGGCACCTTGCGGCCGCCCCGCAGCGCCTCGCCGGCCGTGCGCCTGGCGGCGCTCCACGCCGGACTCGCGGAGGTGATCTCGTCGCACGCGCCCGACGTGGCCGCCGTGGAGCGGGTGTTCGTCTCGGCGAGCCCGCGTTCGGCGCTCGTGCTGGGGGAGGCCCGCGGGGCCCTGCTGACGGCGCTCGGAGCCTCCGGCATCGTGGTGCGCGAGTACGCGGCACGTGAGGTGAAGAAGGCCGTGGTGGGGATCGGCTCGGCGGAGAAGCGACAGGTCCAGGCGATGGTGCGACGTCTGCTCTCCCTGTCCGCCCTGCCGGCGGTGGACGCGGCGGATGCGCTGGCGGTGGCCGTGTGCCACGCCCACGCGGGCTGCCGCTCCACCCCGGCAAGCCCGGGCCGGGGAGGGCGCGGGCGAGGTCGTCCCCGCACCGGGCGCCTCCTGGTGAGGCGGGCGCCGTGATCGCACGCGTCGAGGGGCGGCTGATCGAGAAGGCGCCCACCCGGGCGGTCGTGGACGTGGGCGGCGTCGGCTACGAGCTCCTGCTCTCGCTCTCCACCTACGTGGAGCTGCCGGACGAGGGCAAGACCGTGGCCCTGCGCGTCCACACGCACGTACGCGAGGACGTGCTGCAGCTGTTCGGATTCCACAGCGAGCGCGAGCGTGCCGTCTTCGAGCTGCTGATCCGGATCAGCGGCGTCGGGCCGAAGCTCGCCCAGGCGATCCTCTCGGGCATCGACCCCGCCGCGCTGGTGGAGGCGGTGCGCGGCGGCGACGTGCCCGCCCTGCGGGCGATTCCCGGGGTCGGGCCGAAGACCGCGGAGCGCATCGTGGTGGAGCTGCGCGATCGCGTCCTCGAGCTGGCCGAGACGCCGGAGGCCCCGGCCGGGTCGGGCCGCGGCGGCGCGCGCGGGGAGGGCCGCGTCGAGGAGGCGGTCTCGGCCCTGGTGAACCTGGGTACGCCCCGCGCGCGCGCCGAACGCGCGGCGGAGCAGGCCGCGGAGGAGCTCGGCGCCGAGGCGGCCATCGAGGCGCTGGTGCGCGCGGCGCTACGGAGGCTCGCCCGGTGAGCGGGGAGCGCGAGCCGGTGGCCGACCTGGCCGGCGAGGCCCTGCCCGGGGAACGGCGCATCGAGGCGGCGATCCGTCCCCACTCCCTGGACGAGTTCGTGGGCCAGGACCGTCTGCGGGACAACCTGCGCGTCTTCGCGTCCGCGGCCCGCCAGCGCGGCGAGTCGCTCGACCACCTGCTGCTGTGTGGTCCGCCGGGCCTCGGCAAGACGGCGCTCGCCCACGTGATGTCGCGCGAGATGCAGGCGCCGCTCCGGGCCACGAGCGGTCCCGTGCTGGAGCGTGCGGGCGACCTGGCGGCGCTGCTCTCGAACCTGGAGTCCGGCGACGTGCTCTTCATCGACGAGATCCACCGCATGCCCGCCGCCGTGGAGGAGATCCTCTACCCGGCCATGGAGGACTTCCAGCTGGATCTGCTGATCGGCGCGGGGCCGAGCGCGCGCTCCATCCGTCTCGACCTGCCGCCCTTCACGCTGGTGGGCGCCACCACCCGGGCCAGCCTGGTCTCGGCGCCGCTGCGCGACCGCTTCGGCTGGGTGGGGCGCCTCGAGTACTACCCGGCCTCGGACCTGGCGCGGATCCTGGAGCGCTGCGCCGTCCGCCTGCAGCTGGCCATCGCCCCCGAGGCCTGCTTCGAGATCGCCCGCCGCGCGCGCGGGACGCCGCGGATCGCGCTGCGTCTGCTCCGGCGCGTTCGCGACTTCGCCGACGCGGAGCGGGCCCAGGCGGCGGCGGGCCGCCCGCCCACGAGGACCGCCGACGCCGGAGGCGGCGTGGATTGCGACCTCACCCGCTACGCCCTCGAGCGGCTGGACGTGGACGAGGCCGGCTTCGATCGGCTGGATCGCGCGCTGCTCCTCACCATCCTGGAGAAGTTCGACGGGGGCCCGGTGGGCCTCGAGACCCTGGCCGCTGCCCTCGGCGAGGACAAGGGCACCCTCGAGGACCTGGTGGAGCCCTTCCTGATCCAGGGCGGCTTCCTGGACCGCACGCCCCGGGGCCGCGTGGCCACGCGCCTGGCCTTCGAGCACTTCGACCTGCCTCGGCGCGACGGCGGGGGCAGCCAGGGCCGCCTGCTCTAGGCCCCGCTCCCGCCGCCCCGGCTCCCCGCTGCGCGCTCAACGGCCGGCCCGGGCCGGCCGATAGGAGAACGCCGGACGGCGCTCGTGCGCCGCCCGGCGTCCCTGCGCCAGGAGCCCTGGCGGGCTCGTCCGTGGCGTCGCGGACGCAAGACGGGGTCGAATGAGCTTGCTGATGCGCGCGCTCGGGCTGCTGGTGGCGGTCCTCCTGCTGACGGCGGGAGGATTCGGGGTGGCCCTCGCGCGCGTCCCGCAGCACGGCGCGGTGCTCGCCGTTCTGGAGCCGCTGCGCGCCGGACTCGGACCGCGCGTGGGCGGCGCCGCGGCGCGGGAGCGAGGACTCGCAGCCCTGGCGAGCCCGCTCGCGTTCGTGCTGCTGGCGGTGGGCCTCGTGCTCGCGCTCGCGTGCCTGTGGCGCCGCCGGCACGCGCCCGCTCCCGAAGACCTCGGCATGGACGTCCCCGCGCTCGCCGAGCCGGCGCTCGATCGCCGCACGACGCGTCGCGTGGAGAAGCAGGCCCAGCGTCTCGCGAAGCAGGGCCACCTGGAGGAGGCCGCCGAGCTCTGCCTGGGCAGCGGCCTTCTCGATCGCGCCGCGGACCTCTTCATCGAAGGCGGTGCTCTGGTGCGGGCCGCCGAGATCCGCCACGACCAGAACCGCTTCCAGGAGGCGGCCGAGCTCTACGCCCAGGCCGGTCGTTACGACGCCGCGGGCACGATCTTCGCCTCCCAGGACGAGCCGAGCCGGGCCGCCGAGTGCTACATCGCCGCCGGACGCAAGAGCGTCGCGGCGGAGATGCTCGAGAAGGCCGGCAAGCACCGACGCGCCGGCGACTGCTACCGGGAGGCCGGCTTCTCACGCCACGCCGCCCAGGCCTACCTGCGCGCCCAGGAGTGGGAGCCGGCGGCGGAGGCGCTCGAGGAGACGATCCTCGACGAGGGGCGCTCCAGCGCGGTGCTGGACACCAAGAAGCAGCGCGAGCTCAGGCGCATGGTGGTCCAGGCGGCCAAGCTCTACGAGCAGGCCGGACGCCTGGAGCGCGCCGAGGAGGTGCTCGAGAAGGGCGGCTGCCCGGCCCTCGCCGCGGAGATCGCCCTGCGCCGCGAGCGCTTCGCCAAGGCCTCGGAGCTGTTCCTGGCCGCCCAGGAGCCCCTCAAGGCCGCCGAGGCCCTCCGTCGCCTCGGGGAAGAGCAGGCGGCCGCGCGCATCCTCGGCGAGTACCACCGCAACCGGGGCGAGGACGAGGAGGCCGCCCAGTACCTGGAGCAGGCCGCCGACTTCCTGGCCGCCGGCGATCTCTACCGCAAGCTCGAGAGCTACGCGCGAGCCGGAAGCTGCTACGAGCGCTACGGCGATCCCCTCCAGGCCGCCGAGATGTTCCGAGCGGGGGGCGACCCCGTGCGCGCCGCGGAGTGCTTCGTCTCGGGCAATCGCTTCGAGGAGGCCGCCGGGTGCTACGCCGAGGCGGGCGACGGCGACCGCCAGGCGGAGGCGCTGGCACGGGCGGGCAACCTGCTGGAGGCGGGCCAGATCTATCACGGCCTCGAGCAGGAGGACGAGGCGATCAAGGTCCTCCAGCGCGTGGATCCCGCGAGCCCCCAGTTCCCGGCCGCCTCGGCCCTGCTGGGCCAGATCTTCCGGACCCGCGGCATGCTGAGCCTCGCGGTCAAGAAGCTCAACCAGGCCGTCGCCGGCGACGAGATGGACCGGGAGAACCTGCGCGTCTTCTACACGCTTGCCACGGTGCACGAGGCCAACGGGGCGCTCCAGGAGGCCGTGGACGTCTACGAGAAGATCCTCTCCCACGACTATCACTTCGAGGACGTGGAGCAGCGCCTGGCGGCCGCGCGCAAGAAGCTGAACCAGGTGACGTCGGCGGCACGGGGAGGTGCCGCGGGCGCCCTGCCCATGGCGGCGCGCTCGGGCCGCTACGAGATCCTGGGCGAGATCGGACGCGGCGGCATGGGCATCGTCTACAAGGCGAAGGACACCGTCCTCGATCGCCTCGTGGCCTACAAGGTGCTCCCGGACGCGCTCAAGGAGAACCCCCAGGCGCTGCGCAACTTCCTGCGCGAGGCCAAGAGCGCGGCGCAGCTCAACCATCCGAACATCGTCACCGTGTACGACGCCGGCGAACAGGACGGCAGCTACTACATCGCCATGGAGTTCGTGGACGGGACCACGATCAAACAGGTGATTCGCAAGCGGGGCGCCATCGCGCCCCGCGGCGTGCTCCACGTGCTGGTCCAGATGTGCGAGGCCCTCGCCTACGCCCACGAGAAGCGCATCGTCCACCGCGACATCAAGACCGCCAACACGATGTGGACCCGGGAGCGCAAGGCGAAGATCATGGACTTCGGCCTGGCCAAGGTGGTCGAGGAGGTGCGCAACCACACCACCTTGATCTCGGGCACGCCCTACTACATGAGTCCCGAGCAGACGCTGGGCAAGAACGTCGACCATCGGACCGACGTCTACTCGCTCGGCGTCACGCTCTTCGAGCTCGCCACCGGAGCGCTGCCCTTCCGCGAGGGCAACATCCCCTATCACCACGTCCACACGCCGGCGCCCGACCCCCGGGAGGTGAACGCGGGGGTGCCGCCGCTGATCGCGGGCATCATCGCGCGCTGCCTGCGCAAGAATCCCGCCGAGCGCTACCAGAGCACGCGGGAGATCCTGGCGGAGGTCCAGGCGGGTCTGGCGAGCGCCGGCATCGACCGGCGCGCCTAGGCGGACCGTGCCATCGGGAGCCGTGACGGCGGCGTCACGGCCGTAATGGAAATGTCACGAGGATCACCAAAATCCCCGAGGGAACCAACGCGTCTGACGCGGCGCGTTCCGCTCTCATCCCGTAAGCTACTTGAATCATTGAGTTTTCAGCATGCCGCAACGCGGCAGGCCGAGGGGCGCTTCTGGCACGCTCCTTGCTCAGTATTCCCCCGGCCGTTGGGGGGGAGGCGCAGCGTGCGACGACAGCGAACCATTGCCGAGAAGATCTCGTGTACGGGCATCGGGCTCCACACGGGGGCCCCCGTGGATCTGACGCTCCACCCCGCGCGCGTGAACTCGGGCGTCGTGTTCGTGCGCACCGATCTCGCCCACCCGGTGGAGATCCCGGCGCATCCCGCCGCCCTGGCGGACACGCGTCTCGCCACCACGCTGGGCCGGGGGACCGCCACCGTGGGCACGGTGGAGCATCTGCTGGCGGCCTTGTGCGGCCTCGGCATCGACAACGTGCGCGTGGAGGTGAACGGTCCGGAGCTTCCCGTCATGGACGGGAGCGCCGCCTCGTTCGTGTTCCTGCTGCGCGCGGCGGGCTGCTTCGAGCAGCACGAAGCGCGGGCCCGGCTGCACATCCGCCGGCCCGTGGAGGTCGTGGACGGCGATCGCACCATCCGCATCGAGCCGGCCCCGACGCTGCGGGTCTCGTACCTGGTCGACTTCGACCATCCGATGATCGGGCGTCAGCGCGTGGAGGATCTCGAGATCACCGAGGAGGTGTTCGAGCAGCGGCTCTGCCGGGCCCGGACCTTCGGCTTCCTGCGCGAGGTGGAGACGCTGTGGCGCGCGGGCCTGGCCCGCGGAGGCTCCCTGGACAACACCGTCGTGCTCGACGAGACGCGCGTGCTGAACCACGACGGTCTGCGCTTCCCGGACGAGTTCGTGTCGCACAAGGTGCTGGACCTGCTCGGCGATCTCGCCCTGCTGGGGCTTCCGGTGGTCGGACACGTGCACGTGGTGCGGGGCGGCCACGCGCTCCACCAGCGCCTCGTGGCCGAGCTGGTGAGCACGCCCGAGGCGTGGCGGGTGGAGGGGGCCGAGGTCCCGTTCGCTCCCGCGCTCGAGCCCGACCCCGGGCGCGCCGTGGCGGTGGCCGCCGCCGGCTGAGCGGCGTCGCCCGGGCGCGCCTCCGCGGCGCGCCTAGATCGGATCCAGCCAGTCGGGCATGTCCTCCAGCTCGCGGGCCACGCCCGCCGCCGCCACCGGGTCGGTGAACTGGATGCCCATGCCCGGGGGACGCACGCTCGCCTCGAGCGGCTCCGATCGATTCGACCACACCACCCGCCCCTCCACCTCGTGGAGGCGCTCGCCTCCCGGGATGCGGAAGCGCAGCCGCAGCGGGAGGCCCTCGGCCAGGGGATGGTCGCTCTCCACGAACATTCCGCCGGCGCCCAGCGTGTTGGCGTACTCGCAGCGCAGCCCCTCCCGGCTGACGTAGTCCACCAGGAAGCGCACGCTGCGCCTCCGGTGGCGTCGCCGCTCGGTGGGGGCGGGGGCGCCCTCAGCCATGCTCGATTCCTCCGCGTCCGTGACCCCCGCGCTCGCGCCACGCCTCGAGCGCACGCGCCAGCAGGCGGCGCGCGGCATCGCACTCGCGCACCCAGGGCGTGAGATCCGCCTCCTCCGGGAGTCCGCTGATCTCGGCCGCGCTCTCTTCCGCGAGCATCGCGCACAGGGCCGCACGCAGGTCGCCGTCCGTGCGGTCCACCGCCACCGCCGCACCCAGATCGCGCAGGGCGCGCCGCCAGGCCATCACGTCCACGCTCTCGAGCGCGGCGAGGGGCATCTCTCCGAGCACGCGCCGCAGCCGCCGCCGCAGCCGGCGGCCGAGCGCATTGCCGATCGCGTTCACCAGCTGCGCCTCGCCGTGCACGGTCTCCTCCTCGTGGGAGAGGCGCGCGAGGATGCGCAGCACCTGCCGCAGCTCGTCCTCGGGCAGGGGCAGCAGGGCCGGCGCGGCCAGCTCGCCCGTGGCGGCAAGGCGCGCGTCCCGGAAGCGCCGCAGCGGGTCGTCGCCGGCTGCGCCCTCCGGGCGACGCGAGGCGCCCAGCGCCTCGGCCAGGGCCGGGCCCGCCTCGCGGACCAGCAGGCGAAGCGTCTCCCAGGCCGGATCGTCCAGGGCCGCCTGCATCGCCAGGGGGAAGGGGAGCCGCTCCGGGGCCACGCGGCGCTCCACGGGCGAGGCGGCGCCGAGGGCGCGGAGCAGGGCCAGACCGCAGTCCGCCTCGTCCTGGCGGCCACGCTCCCGGGCGATGCGGGCCAGCGCGCGAATCGAGGCCGCGCGCGTGGGATCCTCCCGGAGCAGCTCCACGTGACGCGCCTCCGCCTCGTCCCACTCGTCGGGCCGATGCACCAGCAGACCCGCCAGCGCCTCGCGCGCCTCGCGCAGCTCCGGCTCCAGCTCGAGCGCGTGTCGATAGGCGGCGACCGCACCCTCGATGTCCTCCAGCGGGCCGGCGCGCAGCCGTCCCAGGTGCAGCAGCACGCGGGCGAGCCCCACCGGGTTGTCCGAGGCGGAGGAATCGCGGGCGAACTCCGCAAGCATCTGCCCGGCGGCGCGCCAGTCCCCGAGGCCGCGCAGCAGACGGGCCGCGGCGAGGGCGGCGTCGGCGGCTCGCGCGTCGCCCCGGGCCGCCTCGCCGTAGGCCTGCGCCGCCTCGCGGTTGCGGCCCTCGCGCTCCAGGGCCCGCGCGCGCAGCTCCAGCAGGGTCGGTCGCGTGGGCCCATCCGAGATGGCGTCGAGCGCGCGGGTGGCGACGTCGAGCGTGTCGCGCGGACGTCCGCCTTCCCAGAGATGCGTGGCGAGCTCCTGCCAGGCGGTGGCGTGGGAGGCGTCAGCCGCCACGGCAAGGCGCAGGCGTCGCTCCGCCTCCGTCCCGCGGCCGCTGCGCTTCTCGAGCGCCGCCGCCTGGACCAGCCGGTTGGCGCGGCTTCGCGCGTCGGGTGCCCGCTCCGCCCAGCGCGACAGGGCGTCGGCCGCCTCCGTGGCGCGGCCCAGACGCTCGAGCACGCGCGCGATGCCCGCCTGGGCGTCGTCGCGCTCGGGCTCGAGCTCGAGCGCTTCCTGGTAGCGCGCCAGCGCGGCGTCTTCGTCGCCCTCCATCTCGAGCGCCGCCGCGATGCGCGTCAGGTGGCCCGCCCGC
>JBFGJV010000120.1:0-8756 GCA_041577015.1 Myxococcota bacterium | reverse complement strand
GGGAGACGCGCCGGAGCGCCAGCTGCGCCCCCCGGCTGCGCTCGCGCGCCCGATCCAGGGTCGCGCGCACGGCGACGCGCAGGCGGCCGGCGTCGCGCCCCAGGCGCAGGCGCACCGCCTCGCGGTCGGGCAGGACGCAGGCGGCGGCGGCCGACGGCGTGGGAGCGCGCAGATCCGCCGCCAGGTCCGCGATCGTGACGTCGATCTCGTGTCCGACTCCCGTCACCAGGGGCACGGGGCACGCGGCGATGGCCCGCGCCAGACGCTCGCCGTTGAACGCCATCAGATCCTCGAGCGAGCCGCCTCCGCGCACCAGCAGCACCACGTCGACGCCGTCCCCGCATGCGATGCGGGCGAGCGCGGCGCAGAGCTCCTGCTCGGCTCCCTCGCCCTGCACGCGCGCCGGGGCCAGGAGCAGGGGAATGGCCGGAAAGCGCTCCCGGGCCACGCGAACCACGTCGCGCAACGCGGCCGCCTCCGGCGACGAGACGATGCCGACCACGCGCGGAAACTCCGGCAGCACGCGCTTGCGCGCGGGATCGAACAGCCCCTCCCGCTCCAGGCGGGCGCGCAGCTGCTCGAAGGCGAGCTGCAGGGCGCCGCGTCCGCGCGGCTCGACCACCCGCGCCACCATGCGCAGCTCGCCGCGGGGCTCCCACACCCCGGGCTCGCCGAGCACCAGCAGCTCCACGCCGTCCTCCAGCGCGAAGGGCAGCCTGGCGGCGTCGGAGCGGAACAGGATCACGCGCAGCTGCGCGTCGCGGTCCTTGAGCGTGAAGTAGACGTGGCCGGAGCCGGCCTGGCGGACGTTGCTGGCCTCGCCCGCCACCCAGACCCGCCCCACCTCGTCCTCGAGGAGGGCGCGGATCTCCGCGAGCAGGTCGGCGACCCGCCAGATGCGGCGTTCGGGCGTTACGGCCCGGCTTCCGCCCGGACCACCGCGGAGCCGCGGGCCTTCTGCAGGCGCTCGAAGTAGCTCCAGCTCTTGAGCACCTCGAGCGCACGCGCGAGCTGGATGTCGTCGGCCGCGGCGCCCTCGGACGCCTGCGGCTCGGGCTCCGCCTCGGGCTCGTCCTCGGGCTGGGTCAGGTGCCCTTCCAGATCCCGCTCACGCAGCGGACGCGAGCGACGCTCCCGGGCTTCCGCCTCCTCGGCGGGCGTCGGCTTCACCTCCACCACGATGTCCGGGGCGATGCCGACCTCCTGGATCGAGCGCCCGCCCGGCGTGTAGTAGAGCGCCGTGGTGAGTCTCAGGCCGGAGCCGTCCTCCAGCGGGTAGACGGTCTGCACCGAGCCCTTGCCGAAGGTCGGGGCGCCCACCACCAGGGCGCGGTGCTGATCCTGGAGCGCGCCCGCCACGATCTCGGAGGCGCTCGCACTGCCCGCGTTGACGAGGATGACCATCGGGTACACGGACTCGCTTCCGTCCGCGTGGGCCCGGAACTCCTGACGCTGGCTCTCCACGCGCCCCTGCGTGTAGACCACCAGGCCCTCGGAGAGCCAGCGGTCCGCCACCTGGACCGCCTGGTCCAGCAGGCCACCCGGGTTGTCGCGCAGGTCCAGGACCAGGCCGTCGAAGCGACCGCCCGATTCCTCGACCAGGCGCTCCAGCGTGCGTCCCAGATCGCGGGCCGTACGCTCCTGGAAGGCGCGGATGCGCACGTAGCCGTAGCCGGGCTCCAGGAGGCGCCCGGAGACGGACACCACCTTGACCACGTCCCGCACCACCGAGTAGGCCTCGGGCCGCTCGAAGCCCTCCCGGAAGATCATGATGGTGATCTTGGTGCCCTTCTTGCCGCGCATGAGCTGAACGGCTTCGAAGAGCGTCATGTTCTTGGTGGACTGGCATTCCTGCTCCCACTCCTGGGGCGGCTCCACCGGACAGATGGCGACGATCTGGTCGCGTGCGCGGATGCCGGCGCGCGAGGCGGGCGTGCCCTCGATGGGAGCCACCACCTCGATGAAGCCGTCGCGTCGCTTGGAGATCTCGATGCCGATGCCGTGGAACTCGCCCTTGGTGTCGATCTGCATCTCCTTGTGGGCGCTGGGATCGAGGTAGGCGGAGTGGGGATCGAGCTCGGCGAGCATGCCGCGGACCGCGCCGCGCACGAGCTTGGTCTCGTCCACGTCGTCCACGTAGTTGCGGCGCACCAGGTGCAGGACGGAGGTGAAGAGGCTCAGATCCTCGTAGCGGGCCGCGGAGACCGGGCCGACGCCGCCGGCCACGGAGAGCAGGCCGAGAGCCGCGGCGATGCCGCTGGTGAACCAAAGGGCGGAGCGAAAGTTGGTACGGCGCATGAACGTCTCGCGTCTTCCCGGGGATTGGGTTTCGGCCGGATCGTCCGCGCGGCGGGTCATCGGGAGGGGATCGGCCGTCCGTCAGGTTCCCTTGACCGAGCGGAGGGTGCAATCCCTGGGAGTTTAGCCGGTCCCACCCCCCGAGAGCCAGTCGGCCGGAT
Source organism: Myxococcota bacterium (assembly GCA_041577015.1). Lineage (GTDB taxonomy): Bacteria > Myxococcota_A > UBA9160 > UBA9160 > PR03 > JBFGJV01. The sequence goes on along the minus strand of JBFGJV010000120.1, from coordinate 6,297 downwards.
CCAGCGGCTCGCCGCCCTGGCGGATCTCGAAGTAGAGACGCGGGCCCGAGAGCGAGCCGGTGTCGCCCACGGTCCCGATCACGTCCCCGGCACGCACGCGATCTCCCACCTCCACCCGGATCTCTTCCAGGTGCCCGCTCACCGTGAAGAAGCGCTCGCCGTGGTCGAGGATCACGAGCCGCCCGTAGCCCCGGAACCAGCCGGCAAAGCGCACCTGCCCGTCGGCCACGGCGCGCACGTGCGTGCCCTGGGGAGCCTCGAAATCGATGCCCTTGCGGAAGATCTGGGTGTGGAACTCGCGGTCGACCACCCGCCCGAAGCGGCGCGCGATGGGCGCACGCACCGGCGGCTCGAGGGCCCCGCGCAGGGACGCGAAGGCGGGCCCACCGGCGTCGCCCGGCGTCACCTCGCCCGCGTCCGGCAGACGCTCGAGCGTCTCCTCCAGCGCCCGGGCAGCGGCTTCGAGCTCCACCAGGGCGGCCCGTTCGCGGCTGCGGTCCTGGCGCACGCGGCTCAGGAAGTCGCGCTTCGCAGTGCGCTCCACCCGCAGCTCGCGCGCCCGCGCCTCCACGCGCGCAAGGGCCTTCGCGCGGCGCTCGGCGGCCTCCTGCTTCGCCGCCCGCGCCTCCTCGAGCGCCTCGCGGTCGGCCCGGAAGCGCGCGATCAGCTCGCGGTCGTGACGCAGCAGCCGACGCAGCCCCTCCACCCGCGTCAGCATCTCCCGCAGGCTGGCGGCCTCGAACAGGAGCTGGACGGGCCCCACCTCGCCGCTGCGATAGAGCGCCACCGCCCGCGATGCCATCACGCGACGCGAGCGCTCGAGCGCCCGGGCCAGCTCCTCGGCGCGGGTCTCGAGCTCCTCCAGCGCAAGCCGCGCCGCGCCCGCCTCCCGGCGCGCGCGGCGTTCGTCCGCGGCCAGGGCCGCGGCGAGACGATCGATGTGCTCCATCGCCTCCAGCAGGCCGCGCTGTTCGCGCTCGTAGGCGGACACGCGCTCCCGCCGCTCCTGGATGGCCCGACGCAGCTGGTCGAGCTCCTGCTGGCGCTGGGCGGACGCCGGCGTGACGACGAGCCCCAGCCCGAGCGCCAGGACCGCCAACGCCCGTCCCCTCACGGCAGCCGCTCCCCCGCCAGCGCGGCCGCGGCCCCCACGACCCCGAGACCGGCACCGGCCGCCAGCAGGCCGAGCGCGTCGCGCAGGGACAGAAAGACCGGGTCCTTCCAGCCCAGGAAGAGCTCGAGACCGTCGCCGAGTTGAGGGACGGCCAGGTGGAACAGCCCGTAGAGCAGCGCCAGGGCCAGCACGCCCGCGGCCATGCCCTGGAGCACGCCCTCGATCAGGAACGGCACGCGCAGGAAGATGCGGCTGGCGCCCACCAGCGAGAGGATCTCGAGCTCGTCCCGGCGCGCGTGGAGGGTGAGGCGGATCGTGTTGGCCACGATCAGCAGCGTGGCCAGGCCGAGCACGGCCCCGAGGCCGAAGCCCAGCCCGCGCACCAGACGTCGCGCCCGGGCGTAGCCCTCCACCCACTGCTGGCTGCTACCGAGCTCCTCCACGCCATCCATCCCCGCCAGCGCCTCGGACACGGCCCGGACGTCTTCCGCCGAGCGCCGTTCCGGGGCGAGCCGCACCTCCAGGGAGGCCGGCAGGGGATTCTCCTCCAGACCCTCCAGCAGGGCGGCGCCTCCCGACCGCTCCGCGAAGCGGCGCAGCGCCTCCTCCTTGCTCACGATCTCCACCGCATGGACGCCGCCGAGGTCCGCGACGCGACGCGCCAGCTCGCGCCGCGTGTCGGCGCTGAGGCTCTCCTCGAGGTAGGCGGTCACGTGCAGATCGCTTCCCACCCGCTCCAGCAGCAGGTTCATGTTCGCGATCACGAGCAGGAAGGTGCCCACCAGCACCAGCACCACCGCGAGCGTCGCCACCGCGATGCCGGACGTGATGGCGCTGGCGCGCAGCCCGCGCAGGGCTGCGCGCACGAGCCAGGCCGCCTGGAACAGTGCGCGTCTCATGCCCGCCAGGCGCCGGCCGGCACGTCCTCCTCCAGGCGCCCGGACTCCAGGCGGAGCGTGCGCTTGCGATAGCGACGCACCAGCCCGAGGTCGTGGGTCGCCACGAGCACGGTGGTCCCGCGTGCCGCCTGGGCGGCGATCATGTCCGTGATCTCGAGCGTGAGCTCCGGGTCGAGGTTCCCGGTGGGCTCGTCCGCCAGCAGGATCTCCGGATCGTTCACCAGCGCCCGGGCCAACGCGATGCGCTGCTGCTCTCCCCCGGAGAGCGACGGCGGATGGTGGTGCCGGCGGTGCTGGAGACCCACGCGCTTCAGCATGGCGAAGGTCCGGGAGCGCACCTCCCGGGTTGGCGTGCCCAGCACCTGCAGGGCCAGCGCGACGTTCTCCTCCACGGTCCGGCGCGGAAGCAGCTTGAAGTCCTGGAACACGACCCCCACGCGCCGGCGCAGCGCCGGGATGGCGTGCTCGCGCAGCACCGCCACGTTGCGTCCCAGCACCAGGATCTGTCCCTCGCTCGGGCGCTCGGCCGCGAACAGCAGCTCGAGCAGCGTGGTCTTGCCCGCGCCGCTCGGCCCGGTGAGGAAGACCATCTCGCCCTTGCCCACCTCGAGGGAGACGTCGTGGAGGGCGTAGGTTCCCGCCTGGTAGGACTTCGAGACGTGGAAGAGGCGGATCAGGGCGTCGCCGCGGGCAGGAGCGGCGTCCGCGCCGAGCCGGTTCACTGCACTCGGCGCTTGCGCTTGCGCGCGCTCTCGACCAGGTAGTCGAGGATCATCTCGTCCAGGGGCCGCTCGTCCGTGCCCGCCGCGGCGGGCGCCGCGTGGGCCGGCGCGTCCGAGCTCGACGCCTCGGCGGCCGGCGCCTCCTCGCCGAACACCCCGGCGCCGAGCCGCTCTCGGACCAGGTCGTCGAAGTCTCCCCGGCGCAGGCGGCCCAGCATGGCCGCGTGCTGGGCCTCCATCAGCCCCTTGAGCTCCCGGGCCAGATCCGGCGCGTCCACCCGATCGGCGTACTCCCGCTTGACCGACGCCACGATCGTCCCGTGGTGGTAGAGGTGGGTGATCACGTGGGGATGGGCCAGCCCGCTGTCCTCGGTCTGGACGTGGAACACGACGCCCCGATGCCGCACGTTGGTGTTGAAGCCCGATTGCATGTCGAGCTCGGTCCCCTCCGCCCGGAACCGCGGCAGCGCGCGAGTGTGCGCGAGCGGCCATCGCCCCGCAAGCAAGCGGGCGCGGCTGCGGGCCCTGCCCGGCCGTATCGGCCCCTTCCCGGCCCGTCCTGAGCCCCGGAAGGGGCGCCCCGGCCGCACGGACCGGGGCGCCCGGGGGGCGACGGAGGGAGGGCTGGTGGACCCGTCGCCCGGAGGGCCCGGGGTCAGCGCACGCGTCCAGCTCCCGGCCGGGGCCGCCCGCCGCGGGCCAGCCCGGAGAGTCCGGCGGCCAGCAGCAGCGCCGAGCCGGGCTCCGGGATCGCGGCCAGGGGGGCGCTCCCCGGCGAGGGGCTCGCGAGCGTGACGAAGTCCAGCGCGTTGTCGTTGGTGTCCACGTCTGCGAAACGGCGCGCCAGGCTCTCGCCGGCCGACGCGTCGGGCGCAGGGTCGCCCTCCCCGGCGAAGACGTCCGTGGCCCCGAAGAGGCCGTAGCCCACCGCGTCCAGCACCGTGGCATCGCGACGCAGCACGACCGAGTCGGGCCCGTTCTGGAAGTCGAAGTTCAGGATGAGATCCGCGCCCGCGACGTTGGTGGTTCCGTCGCCGAGATCGTCCGCGACCACGAAGAGGCCATCGGATGGAATCGCGCCGCCCAGGCTCAGGGTGGGGCTGGCGCGACCGTCGGAGCCGTTGATCCCCTCGAGCACCAGGCCGTCGAGCACGGCTCCGGGAGCGCCGTAGAGCTCCACGAAGCCGAGCCCGTTGTCGGATCCCACCGCGTCGTAGAAGACCTCCGAGATCACGGGAAGCGCGCACGCGGCCACCGGTCGCGCCGCGAGGGCCAGGGGCACCAGCAGGGCGAGGCGCGTCCAGCTGCCTCGCCGTCGATGATGGGTCATGGATCGCATCCTCCTCAGCGGGGCGAGGAACACTCGGCGGCCACGTGGGCGCGGCCGAACCAGCCATTCGTCCAGCCGTCGAGGCCGGCGGCGAGCTCCTGGGCACGCAGGGCCAGGCGCGTGGCCTCCTCCGCGTCGGGTGGCGAAGCGCGCAGCTGGGCCAGGACAGCGCGGCGCTGGAAGTAGAGCTGGTTCACCTCGCCCAGGACGTCACTGCGCAGCTCGATCAGTCGCCGCGCCTCCTGGGACACGTCGATCTGCTCGGGGTGGTAGAGCAGGTCCCCGAGGTCCCAGCTGACGGTGAGGGAGAGCTCCGAGTCGCTCGAGCGGTCGTCGTCGCGGTCGAAGAGGCGGCGCAGGTCACCGGACGTGAACACCTCGTCGAGCTCGTTGCGCAGCGTGTGCTCCTGGCTCCGGGAGCCGCGCAGCGAGACGACGGGAAGCAGCCCGCGGCGGGAGACACCCCGCTGCAGCCGCCGGATCGCCCCCTGCTCGAGACCCAGGTGGGCGAGCGCCGCGCGCTGCACCGCGCGCACCGGGGGGTCGCAGGTCGGGATCGCCCCCGCCGTGACCGCGCGGACGGCGGGCTCTCCCTGCCAGAGCCCGTCCTCGGCGGCCACCCAGACCCGCCCTCCGCCGTGCGCGAGACCGAAGGCGGGGGTCGCGCCCAGGGGCGCTGTGGTGCGGCGCCAGGTCCCCTCGATGCTCGGCGCCTCGAGGACGCCGCGATCCGTGAGGAGCCAGAGGCGGCCGGCACCCTGGACGAGCCGCCGCACCCGGGCGCCGGGCGGGAGCTCCGGACGCAGCACGCTCCAGCCGGCGCGCCCGCGGGTGCGGATCGCGAGGGTGCGCTCCGCGGCCACCGCCAGCACGCCGTTCACGCGCAGCACGTCCACCAGCGGACGCACCGACACCGGAAGCATCTGCGAGCCGCCGCCGGTCCCGCCCAGCGGGCTTCGCGCCAGGTCCTGCTCGCCCACGCTCCAGAGCTCGCCGGGGCCGAGCGCAACGGCGCGCGCGGGCGCGGCGGCGAAGGGGCCGACGGCCCGTCGCCATCCGACCGAGGGGCTCGCCACGACGACGCCCCCGGCCGTGGCGGCGGCGACGGCGTCGTCCGCGATCGCCACGCGCAGCACGTCGCGGGCGGCCTCTCCCGGCGCAGGGCTCTCGTCCGAAACGTCGCCGTCCGGCGCGACGCGGAACAGGCCCGCAGCGGTCGCGGCCCACAGCGACCCCTGGGCGTCGAACACCAGATCGCGCACCGGGGCGCGCAGGCGCCGACGTCGCCAGCGTCCTTCGCGCTCGCGCCAGGCGACGCCACCTGGATCGCCGACCGCCAGGCGTCGGCGCTCCGCGTCGAACGCCACCGCGTGCACGGCCCGCTCGTCGCCCGGGGCGTCCAGTCGCTGCCAGCTCCACTCGGCAGCCGCGTCCGCGGCCAGCAGGAGTCCCGCAGCCAGGCTCGCGAGCGGTTTCGGCGTGCGCATGCCGACGCCCGGAGCAAGGCGCGTGCCACGCTCCGGACGGGCTCGTGGGGGCTCCTGCGCCCGTGGCGGCCGGGGGTGTGAATCGTGCGGCCCATCCGGCCCGCGAACGCGGCGACACACCCGAGCTTGACGCCGTGGACCCGCTCTCCAAGAATCGCGTCATGCTGCGCGCCACCAGGCGATTCGCGCCGGTCCTCCCGTTCCTCGTGGCGCTCGCCGCGCCGGCCGGGGCGGAGGGCGAGGCCCCCGAGGTCGTGATCTACAAGTGGGTGGACGAGAACGGAATCGCCCACTACACGACGGACCGCGAGCGGATCCCCTCCTCCCTGCGCGACCGCATCCCGGAGCAGGCCCCGCCCCGGGACGAGGACTGGGCGCGGAGCGACGTGACGTCCGAGGCGCCCGCCGCCGAGGCCCCGGCCGTGGACGCCGGACCCGACGCGCCGTCCCCGGCGTCCGCCGACCCGGCGCTCGAGGCACGCATCGCGGCCCTCGAGGCGGAGATCGCCCGCGACGAAGAGCAGCTCAAGGCGCTCATCAGCGATGCCGAGCGCGCGCGCGGCACCGACCTCGCCGAAGACCCCGCGTTCCGGGAGCTGGCGCGGCGCCTGCCCAAGCTCCAGGCGGATCTTCGGACGCTGCGAGACCGCCGAGACGCCGCATCCCCGCCCTCACCCGCGGGCCCGTGAGCCCGTCGCGGCCCGCCGACGCGCCGGTCGTCGCCCTGGCGGGCGGCGTGGGAGCG
>JBFGJV010000119.1:0-8789 GCA_041577015.1 Myxococcota bacterium | reverse complement strand
GCTGGCGGCACTGTCCCGGGAGCCCGGCGTCGCGCTGCTGGTCTCCCACGACGCGCTCCAGCTACGCGCGACGGGCCTGCCGGAGCTCTGAGGCTCAGCCGCCCTTGGCGGTGCGCGCCTCGTTCTTGCTGCGGAGCTTCTCGATCAGGCCTTCGGGTCCGACGTTGCTGATCAGCTCCTGGGTCTGGGTGCGGAAGTTCTGGAGCAGGCTCACGTTCTCGATGATGACGTCGATCACCAACCACGCGTCCTCGCGCCGGCGCAGCCGGTAGTCCACGAAGACCGGCTCCACGGCGTCGCCCTCCACGCGGGTACGCACGGTCACGTCGCCGTTGCGCTCCACCCGCGTCGCGCCCAGCAGCACCTCCTCGTCGCGGTAGCGGTCCACGCTGCCGCCGTAGGTGAGCGAGAGGTGGCGCTTGAACTCCTCCTGGAAGGCCGCCCGCTGCTCGGGCGTCATCCGCCGCCAGTTCCGCGCCAGGACCAGGCGCGAGATGGTGGCGAAGTCGAAGCGCTCGTAGGCGAGCCCCTCGATGCGAGCGCGCTTGTCGTCGCCGGAGAGCGCCGGGTCCCGCAGCACGGCGAGCACGCGCTCGACGGTGTCGGCGACCCGCGCGCGCGCTGCGGCGGCCGCGGCGTCGTCCACCGCGCCCTCGGCGGAGGCCGGGGCGCCGGCGAGCCCGAGCGCCACGCCGAGCGCCGCGCAGCCCAGTCCGCGGCGGAGCGCCGAGCCTTCCCGCAGCGTCCGCGTCATGAAGCTCCCCGTTCTCCCCGCGGGACGTCCGCGGGCCGGCGGCCCGCTCGCATCGACCTATTCGATGCCGTCCTCGTCCTCCGGGATCTCGTAAAGGTCATCGGCCGGCTGGTCGGGCGCCGTGTCCTCCATCACGCGGCCGTCGCGGATCAGCGCCTCCCTACGCTGAATATAGGCGTCCCGCACGGAGACGTAGAGGTCCACCGCCGCGTCCCGGGCGAGCTCCACCTGCGGGTCCGCCAGCGAGCGCTCGTTGACGCCCGACACGAAGCCCACGCCCGGGACGTCCACCAGGAAGAGGTAGGTGAGCGGGTCGAAAGCGGTGTCGAAGAGCAGCCCCCAGGCCTCGCGCGGGTTCGAGGGGCCCGCCACGGGGATCATCCAGAAGGGTCCCGAGCCGAAGCCCCAGCGTCCGAACACCTGTCCGAAGTCCTCGTCGTACTGACCGAGCCCGAAGCGGCTGGCCGGGTCGAAGAAGCCCGCGACGCCCACGGTCGTGTTCGTGGCGAAGCGCAGCGTCTCGCTCCCTGCCTGGCGGAATTCCGCCTGCAGGAGGTTCGTCACCAGCCGACCGGGGTAGCCCAGGTTCTTGAAGAACTTGCCGAGCGAGGTGCGGAGGACCTTCGGGGTGACGAAGGCCCACCCGTCCGCCAGTGGCTCGAAGAACCAGCGGTCCAGGCTGTCGTTGAAGGCGAAGACGGCGCGGTTCGAGCCCTCCAGGGGATCGGGGGGGACGCGCCCGTCCGGTCCCGGAGGCGGGCTGAAGCACGCCCCCGTCACGAGTGCGCTGGCGACCAGGAATCCCAAGCCGAACCGAGTCATTCCGCTTCGTCTCCGAGATTCTGCACGAGCTTTCCCACGAAGCGCTCCAGGATCAGCGCGCTCTGGGTGAACTGGAGCTCGTCGCCCGGCTCGAGGAAGTCCTCCTCCGCCCCCGGCTCGAGCTCCACGTACTGGTCGCCCAGGACGCCCGAGGTCAGGATCGAGGCGCTCGTGTCGGTGGGCAGGCGCAGGGCCTGGTCCACGTCCAACGCGACGCGCGCCCTCAGGTCCTCGGTCAGGCTGATGGCCTTCACCTGACCCACCTTCACGCCGCCCACCACGACCCGGGCGCGAGGCTTGAGGCCTCCCACCTGGTCGAAGACGGCCACCACCTCGAGCCCGCCGGCGCCCCGGTAGGTGGCGCCGCCCAGGGCCACGGAGAGGTACGCGATGGCGGCGAGCCCGGCCAGCAGCAAGAGCCCCACCGCCGTGTCGCGCCCACTCGACCGACTCCGCATGTCAGACCCCCCAGAGTGCCGTGATGAAGTAGTCGAAGATCAGGGTGGTGACCGACGCCACCACCACCGTGGAGGTGGTGGCGGCGCTCACGCCCGCCGCATGGGGCTCGGCGGTGTAGCCACGATAGGTGGCGATGAGGGCCACCAGGATGCCGAAGATGAAGGCCTTGAGCAGGCTGCCGAGCACGTCGTCGGAGAACTCCACGGCCGACTCGAGCGACATCAGGAAGCTGCCCGGGTCCACACCCAGCAGCACGACGCCGACCAGGTAGGCGCCGAAGAGCCCCATCACGATGAAGAGCCCGGAGAGCAGCGGCATCACCACGATCATGGCCACCACCTTGGGCGCCACCACGAAGTCGAGCGGGTCGATGGACATCATGCGCAGGCCGTCGAGCTGCTGCGTCATCACCATGGAGCCGATCTCCGCGGCCACGGCGGAGGCCGCCCGCCCCGTCACCAGGAGCGCCGTCAGCACCGGCCCGAGCTCCCGGATCAGGCTGAGCCCCACCACGGCGCCGAGGCTCTCCTCCGCCCCGAAGCGCACCAGGGTGTTGTAGCCCTGCAGGCCCAGCACGAGCCCGACCGCCAGGCCCGAGACCGTGATGATCGCGAGCGAGAGCACGCCCACCTGGAAGAGCTCGTCCACCAGGCGCCCCACGCGAACCGGAGGCGAACGCAGGGTGTCGAGCACACCCAAGGTGAAGCGCCCCAGACGCCCCAGGTCCACCACGAAGCGGATCGCCGCCGCGCCGAGCCACGGGACCGCCGAGGCGCTCACGCGCCCGCCCCGCCTCCGGCCGGCGCCTGTGCCTGCCGCCTGGCCTCCTCGACGTCCAGGAACGTGGGCCCGGCATCCTCGAAGAAGCGCACCACGCGCGCGTCGGTATTGCGGCGCAGCTCCTCGGGCCGGCCCTCCACCGCCGTGCCCTCGGTGAGCAGCACCACGTGGTCGGCCATGCGCACCGTCGAGCCGATGTGATGCGAGGTGATGATCATGGTGACGCCGAACTTGCGATTCACCTCCACCAGCAGGTCCTCCACCAGGCGCTGGGTGGTGGGGTCGAGTCCCGAGAAGGGCTCGTCGCACAGCAGCAGCTCCGGCTGGAAAATGAGCGCCCGGGCCAGGGCCGCGCGCTTGACCATGCCTCCCGAGAGCTGACCGGGGAGCAGACCCTCCACGTCCTCGAGCCCCACGGCGTCGAAGATGCGCCGCACCTCCTCACGGATCTCCGCCTCGCTCTTGCGGGTGTGCTCGCGCAGCGGGAGCGCGGCATTGTCGAAGACGCTCATCGAATCCAGCAGGGCCCCGCTCTGGAACATCATGCCGACCGTGCGCCGGAAGGCTCGCGCCTTGCGCTCGGGGAGGGCCGTCACCTCGGTCCGTCCCTCGATCCAGACCTCTCCCGCGTCCGGCTTCTCGAGGCAGGCGATCACGCGCAGCAGCGTGCTCTTGCCCGCGCCGCTCGCGCCGAGGACGACGGAGATGCGATCGCGCGGAAAGCGGCACGAGAGGCCACGGAACACGGTCCGGGTGCCGCGGGCGAAACGCAGATCCCGGATCTCGACGTGGACGTCCTCGCTGGCGGGATCGCCGACCATGCCCCCCCTCGCGAAGCCGGATGGCGGCCTCCCCCCGGTGGCCGCCGCGGAGGAACATAGCAGCCGCGCCACGCGTTTCGGCGTGTAACCTCCGGCCGTCCAGCGGTATCCATCCCGCGTTGGAATCGTCTCGCGCGCCCGCGAGGAGGAAGGCATGGGATCCGTGAGCGCGCTTCGAGACGCGCGTGCAGCCGCGTCGCCGCGGCGCGCCGCATCGCAGCCCGCGTGGCTGAACCTCCCGGAAATCAACCGACGTCTCGCCGCAGCGGAGCCCACGGGGGTCGTGCGCTGGGCCGCCGAGACCTTTGGCGATGGGCTCGTCCTCAGCACGAGCTTCGGGATCCAGTCGGCCGTGATGCTGCACCTGGCGACCCGCGTGGTCCCGGGCATCCCGGTGATCTGGGTCGACACGGGCTACCTGCACCCGGAGACGTACCGCTACGCCGAAGAGCTGACCCGGCGCCTGCGCCTGAATCTCCACGTGGCGCAGTCGCCCGTCTCACCCGCCCGCATGGAGGCGCTCCAGGGGCGTCCCTGGGAATCGCGTGATCCCGCGGCCCTGGATCGCTACGAGCGCCAGCGCAAGCTGGAGCCCATGCGAGCCGCGCTTCGCGAGCTGGGCGCAACCGCGTGGCTCGCGGGGCTGCGCGCCGAACAGACGCGCCACCGGGCCGCTCTGAACCGGGTGAGCCGACAGGATGGCCGCGTGAAGATCCACCCGATCCTGCGCTGGACGAGCCGCGACGTGCACCGCCATCTCCGCGAGCACGAGCTGCCCGAGCACCCGCTCTTCGCCAAGGGCTACGCCACCGTGGGCGACTGGCATGCCAGCCGTCCCGTGACGGAGGCGGACGCGCACGAGCGGGACACGCGCTTCCACGGGCTCAAGCAGGAGTGCGGCCTCCACATCCCGGAGACGCCCGGCACGGACGAGAGCCTGGACTCGAGCGGGCTGTGAGCGCGCACGTCGGGTAGCCTGGTGCGGTGTGGATCTCGCGCACGGCTCTCGCCGGCGCGGTGGTCGGGGTCCTGCTGGTGGGAATCGGGCTCGGGGATCGCCTGCTCGACGGCTTGATCTTCCAGCCCACGCCGGGCGTGGACCTGCGGCCGGAGCGTCTGGGCCTCGCGGCGGAGGAGGTGCGGTTCGCCAGCGAGGACGGCGTGCGGCTCCACGCGTTCTGGCTGCCCGCACCCCGCGCCACGCGCGCACTGCTGTTCCTGCACGGCAACGCCGGCAACGCCTCGCATCGGCTCCCGAACGCCGCCGCCCTGGCGCAGCTCGACACCCACGTGCTGCTGCCGGACTACCGCGGCTATGGCCGCAGCGAGGGGCGCCCCAGCGAGACGGGCGTCTACGCCGACGCGCGGGCCGCCCTGGCCCACCTGGTGGAGGTGCGGGGCGTGGCGCCTGCGCGGACCGTCGTCTTCGGACGCTCGCTCGGCGGCGCCGTCGCCGTGGACCTGGCCCAGGACCGCGAGCTCGCCGGCGTGATCCTGGAGAGCACGTTTCCCTCGGCTGCCGCGGTGGCGCGCAGCCTGATGGGCGCTCCCGGGGCCTGGCTGGCCGGACGCCGCTTCGCCAGCGAGGACAAGATCCAACGGGTCCGCTGCCCGCTGCTCTTCTTCCACGGCGATCGCGACGAGGTGATCGACTTCGCCCTGGGCCGGACGCTCTTCGAGCGAGCCCCCGAGCCGAAGCACTTCGAGACCATCCCGGGCGCCGGCCACAACGACACCGTGGAGCGGGGAGGCCGGGCGTACCTCCGCCGCATCCGGCACTTCCTGGACGAGGTCGCGCCCGAGGCCCACCGGGACTAGGCGGCGCGGGCGCGACAGGCGGCGACGAAGGCGCCGAACAAGGCGCGCCGGTGCGCGGTGTCCAGGCTCTCGGGATGCCACTGGACGCCCAGGACGAAGGCTCCACCCTGCCCTTCCACGGCTTCGACCACCCCGTCCTCGGCGCGCGCGCAGACGCGCAGGCCGTCCCCCGGCGCCGCCACGGCCTGATGGTGGCGGCTGTTGACGGGCATGCGCTCCATGCCGAAGATGCCGGCCAGGCGGCTGCTCGGCTCGAGACGCACCGCATGCCGAGCGTCCGGCTCCCGGAGCAGGTGCTCGCCGGCCTCCGGGACGTCCGTCGCCAGGTCGTAGTGCAGCGAGCCCCCGCGCTCCAGGACGAGCATCTGCATGCCGTAGCAGAGGCCGAGCAGCGGCAGCCTGGCCTGCCAGGCGGCGACGAGCAGCGCGCGGTCGAAGGCGAGCTGCGCCTCGGGCACGGGCTCGAAGCGCACCCCGGGCGGATACGGCCGGGGCGGGAGGAAGTCGTCACCGCCGGGGATCAGGAGACCATCGAGGCGGTCCAGCAGCGCGCCGGGATCGTCCTGCAGCGGCAGCAGGAGCGGCACCGCCCCCGCCTCGTCGAGGGCCCGCGCGTACGCGGCGTCCAGATACTGGTAGGTGCGACCGGGCTTCCAGCGGCCGTGCGCATCGAGGCCGAGCGGGATCCCGATCGAGGGCCGCATGGCGGCGAGCCTATCGGTCTGGATAGACTCGTGCCTCCCGACGAAGCCACCGGAGGTCCCCGTGAAGATCCACGACCAGCTCTACATCGACGGCGCCTGGGTGAAGCCCGCCGGCACCGGAAGCATCGACGTGATCCATGCCGCCACCGAGGAGGTGATGGGTCGCATTCCCGAGGGCACCGCCGAGGACGTGGACCGCGCCGTAGCCGCGGCGCGCCGGGCCTTCCCGGGCTGGTCCCGGACCGCCCCGGCCCAACGCGGCAAGTACCTCCTGGAGCTCTCCGCCGCGCTCGGCGCACGGCGCGAGGAGATCGGACGGACCATCGCCGGCGAGGTGGGCATGCCGCTCCCGCTCTCGCTGGGGATCCAGGCCGGCCTGCCTGCGGTGACTGCGGGGAGCTTCGCGGGAATCCTGAGCGAATACGACTTCGAGGAGCGGGTCGGGAACTCGCTGGTCGTGAAGGAGCCCGTCGGCGTCGTGGGCTGCATCACCCCCTGGAACTATCCGCTCCACCAGATTCTCGGCAAGGTGGCACCGGCCTTCGCGGCCGGCTGCACGGTGGTGCTCAAGCCGAGCGAGGTGGCCCCGCTCAATGCCTTCATCCTGGCGGAGATCCTGGAGCAGGTCGGGCTGCCGAAGGGCGTCTTCAACCTGGTGACGGGCTATGGCCCGGTGGTGGGAGAGGCGCTGGCGGCCCACCCGGACGTGGACATGATCTCGTTCACCGGCTCCACGCGGGCCGGCAAGCGCGTCTCCGAGCTGGCGGCGCAGAGCGTCAAGCGCGTGGCGCTCGAGCTGGGTGGAAAGTCGGCGAACGTGATCCTGGACGACGCCGACCTGGAGCAGGCGGTCTCCGCGGGCGTCGCCGACTGCTACCTGAACTCCGGCCAGACCTGCAGCGCGCAGACCCGCATGCTGGTGCCCCGCGCCCGTCACGACGAGGCCGTGGCCGTGGCACGGCGCGTGGCGGAGAGCTTCACCCCCGGCGACCCCTTCGCGGAGGGCACCAAGCTCGGGCCGCTGGTCTCCGAGACCCAGCGCGAGCGCGTGCGCGCGCACATTCGCAAGGGCATCGAGGAGGGCGCGACGCTGGTGACCGGCGGTGCCGAGCCTCCCGAGGGCCTGGAGAAGGGCTTCTTCGTGCGCCCCACCGTCTTCGCCAACGTGCGCAACGACATGACCATCGCCCGGGAGGAGATCTTCGGGCCGGTGCTCTCGATCCTTCCCTACCAGGACGAGGACGACGCCGTGCGCATCGCCAACGACTCCCCCTACGGTCTCTCCGGCGGCGTCTGGTCGAAGGACCCGGAGCGGGCCCAGCGCGTGGCGCGGCGGCTGCGCACGGGCCAGGTCGCCGTGAACGGGGGCCGCTTCAACCCGCTGGCTCCCTTCGGCGGCTACAAGCAGTCGGGACGCGGCCGGGAGTTCGGCAAGTGGGGCCTCGAGGAGTACCTCGAGGTCAAGTCGATGCAGCTTCCGGCCTAGCGGGATCCCAGGCCTCGCGGCGTCATGCGCTTCCAACGACTCGAGCTCGAACGCGAGGGGCCGCTGCTGCGCGTGTGGCTGAACCGGCCGGAGCGTCGCAACGCCCTGGACACCGTGGCCCTGGAGGAGATCGCGAGCCTCTTCGGCTCGCTCCAGCAGGACTTCGCCGCGCGGGTCGTCGTCCTGGGCGGCCGGGGTCCCTCCTTCTGCGCGGGCGCCGACCGCAAGGATCCGCCGGGACGCGCACGCGTGGCCGGTCGTACGGACGTCTCGGAGCGCGAGCGCCGCTGGCTGTTCCAGATCGGACGCCGCGCCTGCCGCGCCATCGAGGAGTGCGAGGCGGCGACGCTGGCCCGCGTCCAGGGCCACGCCATCGGAGGGGGATTCCTGCTGGCGCTGGCGTGCGACCTGCGTGTGGCCGCGCGCGAGGCCCGCTTCCAGGTGCCGGAGGTGGAGCTCGGCCTGCCGCTCACCTGGGGCGGCACGGCTCGCCTGGTGCACGAGGTCGGAGCCGCGCGCGCCCGGGAGATCGTGCTGCTGGGCGAGAGCTTCGACGGTGTGCGTGCCGAGGCGCTCGGCGTGGTGCACCGGGCGGTGCCCGCTGCGGAGCTGGATGCGGCCGTGGACGGCTGGGCCGCGCGGCTGGCCGCGCAGCCCGAGCTGGCGGTGCACGCCACGAAGACGCGCTTCCGGGCCTACGCGGCAGCCGATCGGCTCGGGGACGTCAGCGAGGACGACGCGGACGCGCTGGCCGTGGCGAGCCGCAGCCTCGCCGCACGCACGAGCTTCGGCGAGCCGTAGCCGGCTACTCGCGGGAGCGGCCCGCGTCGCTGCGGGCCAGCCGGAGCGCGGCGAAGACGCGACCCCCCGAGCGCCCCAGCAGGGCCGCCGCGGTGTCCCGATCCACGCCCCCCAGCTCCATCACGATGCGGACGGCGCGGCGGCGCAGCTTGTGCGGGGCCGGGCGCAGGTGGGTCATCTGGTTGCCCTGCACGCGTCCCATCCGCACCATCACGCTCGTCGAGAGCAGGTGCAGCACGGCCTTCTGGGCCAGGCCCGCCTTCATGCGCGTGGAGCCGGCGATCACCTCGGACCCCGTGCGCGGCGCGATCACGACCTCGGCCAGGGCGGCCAGGGGCGCCTCG
>JBFGJV010000118.1:0-8884 GCA_041577015.1 Myxococcota bacterium | reverse complement strand
GGCGGTAGGTGGGCGCCAGGGACTCCGGGTCGAATTCGAAGCTGGCGTTCTCGAAACGGGGATCCACCGCCGCCATCTCCTTCAGCAGGTTGTAGTGCGTGGTGGCGACCACGCGGGCTCCCGCCGAGGCCAGGGCCTCCAGGATCGCCTGGGCCAGCGCGGCCCCCTCGGCGGGATCGGTCCCATCGCCGATCTCGTCCAGCACCACGAGCGAGCGAGGCGTCGACGCCTCCACGATGTGCGCCAGGTTGGCCATGTGCGCGGAGAAGGTGGAGAGGCTCTCGCGTACGCTCTGGGCGTCGCCGATGTCGGCCAGCACGCCCTCCACCCAGGCCACCCGGGCCCCGGCCGCGGCGGTCACGTGGAGCCCGGCCCGCACGCACAGGGCCGCCAGCGCCACGCCCTTCATCAGCACGGTCTTGCCGCCCGCGTTCGGGCCCGAGAGCACCAGGACGTGCGGGCCCTCTCCCAGACGTACGTCGTTGGCCACGGCCTCTTGTCGCGGCAGCAGCGGGTGCCGCAGCTGGGGCAGCACGAAGCTGCCGTCCCGCGCGAGCGTGGGCTCTACGGCGCCGAGCTCCCGGGAGAGCGCGCCGCGTGCGAAGGCCAGGTCCAGCTCCTCGAGGGTGGCGAGGCTGTCGCGCAGGGACTCCACGTCGGCGCCCACCGCCTCGGAGAGCTCGCGCAGCATGCGTGCGATCTCGCGCTGCGCGCGCAGCTCCGCCTCCTTGAGGCGATTGTTCAGATCCACCACGGCCTCCGGCTCCACGAAGAGCGTCGTTCCGGATCCGGAGGCGTCGTGCACGATGCCCGGCACCCGCGCACGCGCATCCGACCGGACGGGCAGCACGTAGCGGTCGTTGCGCAGGGTGACGAAGCGATCCGAGAGATGCGGCGCCAGCTCCGGATCGCGGAGCGTGCGTTCCAGGCGGCGGGAGATCTCGCTGCCAAGCCGCCGCGTCGCGGCTCGGGCCTCGGCGAGCTCCGGCGAGGCCTCGTCGCGCACCTGCCCCTCCGGATCCAGGGCGCGTGCGATGGCCCGAGCCAGCTCCCGGTGCTCGCCGAGCCCGGACTCGCCTCGCGCCGCCAAGCGCGGCGCACGTTCTTGCTCGCGCCGAAGCAAGGCGGCGACGCCGTGCACGGCCTCCAGGGTCGAGGCCAGGTCCAGGAGCTCGGCCGCCGGCAAGACACCGCCGCGCTCGGCTCGGCGCAGCATCGGCTCGAGGGCCGCCACACCGCCCAGGGCCGGCGTGGCCCCCGTCTCCAGCAGCTTCCTGGCTTCGCTCGTCTCGGCGAGCCGCGTGCGGGATGCCTCGACGTCCTGGGTGAAGAGCGAGGCGCGGGCATCCCCGTCGCAGCGACGCCGCCCGCCCGGCGTTCGGGCGTGCGCCCGCAGCCGCTCGACCAGCTGCGGCCAGTCCACGCGGTCGAGGGTTCGTGCGCTGACGCGCAGGGACACGGCGCGCGCGTCCGCCGCTACAGGGCGCGCAGGCCGGTCACGTGTTCGCCCAGGATCAGCGTGTGGATGTCGTGCGTGCCCTCGTAGGTTCGCACGCTCTCCAGGTTCAGCATGTGCCGCATGCAGGCGTAGTCGTCCACGATGCCGTTGGCGCCCAGCAGGTCGCGTCCCTCGCGCGCGATGCGGAGGGCCACGTCCACGTTGTTGCGCTTGGCCATGGACACCATGGTGGGGTGCATGCGTCCCTCGTCCTTCAGGCGCCCGAGGCGCAGCGCGAGGAGCTGTCCCTTGGTGATCTCGGTGAGCATGAAGACCAGCTTCTGCTGGGTGAGTTGCTTGCCCGCGAGCGGCCCCCCGTCCACGATCCGCTCGCGCGTGTAGCGCAGCACCTCGTCGTAGCAGCTCATGGCCGCCCCGAGCGCACCCCAGGCGATGCCGTAGCGCGCCTGGGTCAGGCAGGAGAGGGGGCCGCGCAGGCCCAGGACGCCGGGGAGACGGTCGTCGTCCGAGATCTCCACGTCGTGCAGGAAAAGCTCCGAGGTGACCGAGGCGCGCAGCGACAGCTTCCCCTTGATGTCACGCGCCTCGAAGCCCGGCCTGTCGGTCTCCACCAGGAAGCCGCGAACGCCTTCCTCCGTGCGCGCCCAGATCAGGGCCAGATCCGCCAGGGTGCCGTTCGTGATCCAGCGCTTGGTTCCGTTGAGCACCCAGTCGTCGCCTCGACGAACCGCCTTGGTGCGCATGCCCGAGACGTGGCTGCCGAAGTCCGGCTCCGTCAGCCCGAAGCAGCCGATGGCACGACCGGCCGCCAGCTGCGGCAGCCAGCGCTCCTTCTGGGCCGGGGAGCCGAAGGCGTGGATCGGGTACATCACGAGGGCGCCCTGCACGGACGCGAACGAACGCAGACCCGAGTCGCCCCGCTCCAGCTCCTGCATCACGAGCCCGTAGGCCACGTTGTTCATGCCCGCGCAGCCGTACCCCTGCAGGTTGGCGCCGAACAGGCCGAGGTCGGCCATGCGGGGAATCAGCTCGGTCGGGAAGGAGCCGTCGCGCCGGAAGTGCTCCTGCACGCGAGGCAGGAACTCCTTGCTCACGAACTCCCGCACGCTGTCCCGGGCGAGTCTCTCCTCGTCGGAGAGCAGGTCGTCCAGACGCAGGAAGTCGACGCCGGCGAAATCCGCCACGATTCCAGGCTAGCGCAAAGAAAGAGCCCGGCGCGTCGGCACCGGGCTCCTCGATCCCGCCGGGAGTGCTTCCCGGCCTCCGCTTCGGAGGTCAGGCCCGCTCGAGCTCGCGGACCTTGCGGTTCAGAGCCGAAACCTTGCGGTCGATGCGACGCAGGTCTCCCTTCGTCGCGATCGGCAGCGTGTCCATCAGGGTGGAGACGCCGTGCTCGACCTGGTCGAGGGCGTTGTCCCGCAGCGCCTCGGCCCGCTTGACCAGGGCGTTCCTGCGCAGGCGGCTCACCTGCTTCTGGGCGCGCCGCTCGAGCGCGCGCCGCCGCGTGCCCACCTGCTTCTCCAGCCGCCGGCGCCGGGTGGCGAGATTGCGCTGGAGCCTGCGAAAGCGCCGGTCCACCTCGCGCACGGCCTCCTGGATCTGGTCGATGCCGGATTCGATCACGCTCGCGTTCTGGGCCATGGATGGTCTCCTCTCGATGGATCGCGACCGGCCCGACCGAGCGGGGGGGGCGGCTCGCGCCAGTTCGAGGGGAAATCTAACACGGCGCGTTATCGCGTCAAGAGAGCCGGAGATCGCCGAATTTCTTGTCTTTTCCTGCTCGGGGAGGCAGGATCTGCGGGTCGGGAGCGGAGCTCCTCAACGCGACGCGGCATGAGCGAGGGCGAGGCCTACCAGCGCGCCACCGCGCTCGCCCAGGTGAAGCCCGAGCCGAAGCCGGTGAGGCTCACCAGGCCGCCCCGCTGCAGCAGCCCGTTGCGGGTGGCCTCGGCCAGCAGCATGGGGATCGAGCCCGCCGAGCAGTTGCCGTAGCGGTCGATGTTGTTGAAGCACTTCTCGGGCGGGATGCCCAGCTGCTCCGCCACGTACTCGTTGATGCGCAGGTTGGCCTGGTGGAACAGGAACAGGTCGACGTCCGCGAGCTTGACGCCGGCCGCGTCGAGCGTCTCGTTCAGGACCTCCGGCATGCGCGTCACGGCGTGCTTGAAGACGAAGCGCCCCTCCATCTTCGGGAAGACGCGCCCGTCGTCGATCATCTCGTGGCTGATGCGAGCCGGATGCAGCGCCGAGCTGGGCCCCTCCACCCAGAGCTTGCGAGCGAAGCGTCCCTCGGCGTGCATGCGCACCGCGAGCAGGCCGCTGGGGTCCTCGGGACCGTCGTTCGCCTCGAGCACCACGGCGCCGGCACCGTCGCCGAAGATCACGGTGACGTCGCGGCCCCGCGTCGAGACGTCCAGGCCGGTGGAGTGCACCTCGCAGCCCACCACCAGGATGCGTCGCATCGCCCCGGAGCGCAGCAGTCCATCGGCCACCCCCAGGGAGAACAGGAAGCCGCTGCACTGCGCGCGCAGGTCGAAGCACGGGATCGTGCTGGCGCCGAGCCGGTCGTGCAGGAAGAAGGAGGTGCCGGGGAACTCGGCCTGGGAGGAGAGCGTGGCCAGCACGATGGCGTCGAGCTCGGAGGGCTCGCAGCCCGCGTCGTCCAACGCCCGTCGCGCCGCCTGCTCCGCCAGATCCGCGGGCGTCTCCCCGGGCGTCACCCAGCGCCGCTCGACGATGCCCGTGCGCTGGCGAATCCACTCGTCGCTGGTGTCCATCCACTTCGCGAGATCGTGGTTCGTCACCACGCGCTCGGGCACGTACATGCCGGTTCCAGCGAAGCGCGATCGAAGCGTCATCCCCCCACCCCCTCGGCGATCAGCGCCAGTGCACGCTGCCGGCCCCCCGTGGCCTCGTGCTGCCACACGGTCGCCTCCACGCGGGCGAGCAGGTCTTCGAGGCCCCGGCGCCGGAGCGCCGAGACCGCGACGCCTCGGTGCCGCGCCGCGAGCCGCTCCCCCTCGCCGGGGGGGAGCCGATCGATCTGGTTGAACACCAGGAGCTCGGGCTTCGCGCCGAAGCCGATCTCCTCGAGCACGCGCCGCACGGTGGCGAGGCGTCGTTCGAGATCCGGAGCGGCCGCGTCCACCACGTGCAGGAAGACGTCGGCGTCCGCCAGCTCCTCGAGGGTGGCCCGGAAGGCGTCCCTCAGGTCGGGCGGCAGGTCGCGGATGAAGCCCACGGTGTCGGTCACGATCACCTCGCGCTCGCGCGGGAAGCGCAGCCGGCGCGAGGTGGGATCCAGCGTCGCGAACATGCGGTCCTCCACCACGACGTCGGCGCGGGTGAGCGCCCGGAGCAGCGTGCTCTTCCCCGCGTTCGTATAGCCCACGATGGAGAGGATGGGGACGCCGCGCCGGCTTCGCCGCCGCCGCCGGTCCTTGCGCTCGCGGCGCAGCCGACCGAGCTCGCGCTCCAGACGCGCCACGCGCTCGCGGACGCGGCGGCGGTCCACCTCGAGGCGCGTCTCGCCCGGTCCGCGTCCTCCGATCCCGCCCGCCAGGCGCGAGAGCGAGTCGTCCCGCTGGGCCAGACGCGGCAGCCGGTAGCGCAGCTGGGCGAGCTCCACCTGGAGCTTGCCGTCCCGGCTGCGGGCCCGCTGGGCGAAGATGTCGAGGATCAGCTGGGTGCGGTCGATCACCCTCAGCTCGAGCCGCTCGCCCAGGTTGCGCGCCTGGGCCGGCGTCAGATCCCGGTCGAAGATCACGAGATCCACGTCGTTCTGGAACGCGCGGATCACCAGGTCGCGCAGGCGGCCCTCGCCGACCACGGTGCGCGGATCGGGGCGGGGCCGCTGCTGCACGACGACGTCCGCCACCTCGACCCCTGCCGAGCGCGCCAGCTCCGCCAGCTCGGCCAGGCCCGACTCGGCGTCCACGCGCGAGCGCCCGGCGGAGACGGAGACCAGGATGGCTCGTTCCCCGTCGCCCACGGCGTGGGTCACGACCGCGCGCGCGAGCTCCTCCTCCAGCGCACGGATCCAGTCCTGGAAGTCCAGGTCCAGGCGGGCGGGCTCCTGAGGAGGCAGGGTCTCGATGGCCGCCTCGTCGGGGCTCGCCGGCCGCAGGTGGGCTACGTGGGCGCGGCCGGGCAGGCCTCGGGCATCCGTCTCCACGGCGACCATGGCGTCCAGCCGCAGCAGCGCGAGGTCGGTGAGGTCGTCGCGCGTGAGAGGCTCCGCGCCCAGATGGGTGTGGATGCAGCGCAGGCCCCGCAGACGCCCCCGACCCGCGCGCAGGCGGCCCCAGTCGGGAAGCTCGATGGAGCGGGCGTCACCCACCATCACGTGGGTCACGGCTCCGCGTCGGTCGACGAGGACACCCACCTGCCGTCGCAGATCATGGCTGAGCTCCGTCAGCGTGCGGGCGAACTCGTGGGAGAGGATCCGGTCGGCAGGGACCTGCCGACGCGCGAGGCGCTCGAGGGCGCGAACCTGGCTGGCTTTGAGACCCTGGGTGTTTCCGAAGACCCGGATGGGCGCTCCTTTCCGTTGACCGCATGCCGCGCTTGCCGGTGCGTGCTTGGGTTTCCTGAATCTATCAGACGGCGGGTGGAGGGGGTTTTCCCCGTGGGGATGCAATCCGCCCTCCGGGGTGCGTTCACCTGGGGGCCCGCGCGGGGTACTCTCCGAAGTCGCTCGCGGCGCTGCGGCGCCGGTCTCGTCAAACGGGCGCGCCGGGAGGCCGACAAGGAAGGCAGATGAGGCGGAGCGAGCGAGCGCCCGCGGTGGTGGTCCTGGCGGCCGGCCAGGGCACCCGGATGAAGTCCGGCCTCGTGAAGGTGCTGCACGAGGTGGCCGGGCGCCCCATGCTCGCCCACGTGCTGGAGGCCGCCCGGGCCGTGGAGCCCGAGCGGCTCGTGGTGGTGGTCGGGCGCGACGGCGAGGCCGTGCGCCGTGCCCTCGCAGAGCGGGCCACCTTCGTGGAGCAGGCGGAGCAGCGCGGCACCGGGCACGCGGTCCTCTGCGCACGCTCCGCGCTTGAGGGCACATCGGGCGACGTCCTGATCCTCTACGGAGACACGCCGCTGCTGCGCGGCGAGACCCTGCGCCGCATGCGCGAGACCAAGCTGCGCACGCGTGCGGACGTGGTGCTGCTCTCCGCGCGGCTCCCGCTTCCCGGCCGCGTCGTACGCGACGCGCAGGGGCACGTGGCGCGCATCGTGGAGATGACCGATGCCACGCCCGAGGAGCGGCGTCTGGAGGAGGGCAACACCGGCGTCTACCTGGTGGAGTCGGAGCTGCTCTGGAAGGCGCTCGCCGCGGTGGACGACCGCAACGCCCAGGGCGAGATCTACGTCACCGACGTGGTGGAGCGGGCCGTGGCGGAGGGACGCCGCGTGGAGGCGCTCGTGCTGGACGACCCCGAAGAGGCGCTCGGCGTGAACACGCGCGCGGAGCTGGCCCAGGCGGCAGCGGTGTGGCGCGCCCGGACCGCCGAGCGGCTCATGGCCGAGGGCGTGACCCTGGTGGATCCCCTCGCCACCTATCTCGACGCGGACGTCCGGGTCGGTCGCGACAGCGTGATCGAGCCCGGCTGCGTGATCAAGGGCGAGACGGTGATCGGCGAGCGCGTGCACGTGAAGGCCCACACGACGATCGAGTGGAGCCGTCTGGACGACGACGTGGTGATCGGCCCCTGCGCGCATCTGCGCCCGGGCACGCGCGTGGGTCGGGGCTCGCGCATCGGGAACTTCGTCGAGGTGAAGAACAGCGACCTCGGCATGGGCGTGAAGGCGGACCACCTCTCCTACATCGGCGATGCCGACGTGGGCGACGGGGTCAGCTTCGGCTGCGGTTCGGTCGTCGTGAACTACGACGGCATCCGGAAGCACCGCACCCGCGTGGAGAAGGGCGCCTTCGTCGGCTGCAACGCCAACCTGATCGCTCCGGTGACCGTGGAGCGAAACGCCTTCGTCGCCGCCGGCTCCACCGTGACGCAGGACGTTCCCGAGGACGCCCTCGGCGTGGCGCGCGCGCGGCAGCGCAACGTGGACGGCTGGCGCAAGCGCCGGCCGCGCGGCAAGAAGTCGGAGTAGGAGCGGACCATGTGCGGAATCGTCGGGTACGTGGGACGGGAGCGTGCGGCCGTGGACGTGCTGCTGGACGGCCTCCGCCGCCTCGAGTACCGGGGCTACGACTCGGCGGGCGTCGCCGTATTCGACGACGGGTCGATCTCCGTGTGCCGGGCGCTCGGCAAGCTTCGCAACCTCGAGGGTGTGCTGGAGGCGAATCCGCTCCCCGGCCGCGTGGGGCTCGGGCACACGCGCTGGGCCACCCACGGCCGCCCTTCGGAGCGCAACGCGCACCCGCACCGCGCGGGCCGGGTGGCGGTGATCCACAACGGCATCATCGAGAACTACCGCGAGCTCCGACAGGAGCTCGTCTCCGTCGGGCGCGAGCTCGCGTCCGAGACCGACACCGAGCTGATCGCCCATCTGGTGGACCGCGAGCTGGATGCGGCCGGCGACCTGCTCACCGCCGTGATGCGCGCGACGAAGCGGCTGGTGGGCTCGTACGCCCTGGGCGTGGTCTCGGAGAGCGAGCCGCACCGCATCGTGGCCGCGAAGCAGGGCGGGAGTCCGATCATCCTGGGCCTTGGGGAGAAGGAATCGTTCCTCGCCAGCGACATCCCGGCCATCCTGCCCTACACGCGGCGGATCGTCTTCATCCAGGACGGCGAGTTCGCGGCGCTCACCGAGGACGGCGTGGAGATCCGGGACGCCGAGGGGCATCGCGTCGAACGGGAGCCGAAGGCGATCCAGTGGGATCCGGTCTCGGCGGAGAAGGGCGGCTACGACCGCTTCATGCAGAAGGAGATCTTCGAGCAGCCGCGCGCCATCACCGACACCATCGGGACCCGCGTGCGCGAGGAGGACGCCGAGATCGACCTGGACGGGATCGACCTCTCGCCGGGGACCGTGGCCTCCATCCGGGGCGTCCACGCGGTGGCGTGCGGCACCGCCTACTACGCCTGCCTGGTGGGGAAGTACCTGATCGAGCAGCTCGCCGGGATCCCGGTGGAGGTGGATCTCGCCAGCGAGTACCGCTACCGCCGGCCCATCGTGGACGAGACGTGTCTGGTGCTCCCGGTGTCCCAGTCCGGGGAGACGGCGGACACGCTCGCGGCGCTGCGCGAGGGGAAGGAGCGCGGGGCGCGCGTCCTCTCGGTCTGCAACGTGCGCGACGCCACGATCGCCCGGGAGAGCGACGACGTGCTCTACACCCACGCGGGGCCCGAGATCGGCGTGGCCTCCACCAAGGCCTTCACCACCCAGATCGTGGCGCTCTACCTGCTGGCGCTGAAGCTGGCCCGGGCCGCCGGGCGCCTGCCCCGGGAGGAGGCCGAGCAGCGTCTCCACGACCTG
>JBFGJV010000117.1:0-8903 GCA_041577015.1 Myxococcota bacterium | reverse complement strand
GCCCCAGACCGGGTGGGGCTCCCGCAGACGCAGGTCGGCCAGCCGGTGCGCCGCCTCCAGGGGCGAGATCCCCTCCTCCCTCGCCTCCAGCAGCAGACGCGTCACCGTGGCCGGAATCGAGCCCTCGAAGTGCGGATCCAGCTGGCTCGCCAGCGTGGCGTCCTCGGGTGGATAGCCGTACTGCTCGTTCGCGCAGTGCACGATGCCCAGCCGATTGGCCACGAAGTCGGGCACGAAGGTGATCCCGCGCTCGATCAGCGCGCGCGCGTCGCGCTCCTCGTCCGCCAGCGCGTTGTTGGCCGCTCCGCACACGATCCGCGTGCGCAGGGTCGGGATGGTCTCCGCGTCGAGGACCGCTCCCACGGCGCACGGCGCCAGCACGTCGCATCGCTCGGCCAGGATCGAGGCGTCGCCCGCGCCCACGTGACGGACCCTCACCGGCCGGCCGCGGAAGCGCGACTGGAGCGACTGGCAGCGGGCGCCAGACGTCTCCCCCACCACCACCTCGCCCACCTCCCGGTCGAGCACGTGCTCCGCCACGGCAAGGCCGACGCTTCCGCCCCCCTGGATCACCACGCGTTTGCCCTCGAGCGTGCCCATGTCGCGGAACGCCAGCGCCGCCCTCATGGACGCCACCACCCCGGCAGCCGTGTGGCGCGAGGGGTTCCCGGAGCCTCCCATCTCGGGCGGAATGCAGGTGACGAAGCGCGTGACGCGCGCGACCTCGGCGAGGTCGGCGGGCCGGCTGCCGAGATCCTCTGCCGTCACGTACAGGCCGCGGAGCGAGGTCACGAGGGCGCCGTACTCGCGAAACAGGGCCGCCCGGAGCTCCGGCTCGCGGGCCGCGTCGGCGTCGCGCGGCGCCAGGATCCCCTTGCCGCCTCCCCACCACAGGCCCGCCAGCGCGTTCTTGCGCGCCATGGCCCGGGAGAGGCGCAGGCCGTCCCGGAGCAGCGCCTCCAGCGTCGGATACGAGCGACAGCGCAGACCGCCCTGCGCCTGGCCGCGTCGGGTCGAGTGGACGAACACCGCCAGGAGCGCTCCCGAGGATCCCGCCTGGAGGAAGAGTCCCTCGTGCGCGGCCCAGCCGCTCGCCGGATCCTTGAAGAAGGGCACCAGCAGCTCGGCGGCGGCGGGATCGGCACGCAGGCTCTGCCCGTCTCGCCGCTGCACGAAGCTGGCGCGTCCGCCGCACGCCTCACGCAGCCAGGCCACGTATTCGGCGGGGCTCCCCGCGAGCAGCCGTCCGGCGTCCCCGCTCACGGACCGCTCCGGACTGCCTGGCCCGGGCGCTGCTGGCTCATGTGCACGGTGCGCAGCCGATTCACCGCCGCGGCGATCTCGTAGCGGCGCGGCCGGGCGAAGTCACCGGGGTGGCGCTCCCCACGCCGGAACGGGTCCAGCACGTCGAGCCCCTCGGCGTCGAGCTCGGCCTCGAGGCTCTCCATGATCTCGCGCAGGGTGCGCTGGCCATCCACGAGACGCGTGCGTGCCCGCTCGATGGCGAAGCCCACCGCCCGCGTCTGGCTGGTGTCCACCAGCTGCTCCACCAGGCGCAGGTCGATGGGCTCGCGTCCGAAGAGGATCAGGTCGCGACCCCGGGCGTCGATCTTCACCTCGCGCCGTCCCCGCGAGGGATCGATGCTCGCGGGCAGCGGGATCCGCGCGGTGACCGGGCGCAGCGGCTCGCGCACCTCCGGGCGCCGCTCCGTGGGATGCGCGGCCGCCACGCGACGGGCGTCCTCGGTGGCGTCGTGGGGGACGTAGGCGTCCATGCGGATCACGGTGTCGGCCGCCTCGAAGTAGTCGCCGCAGCCCCCCATCACCAGCACCGTGGAGACGCCCAGCGCGTCGTAGAGCTCGCGCACGCGGTCCACGAACGGCGTGATCGGCTCGCGATCGGCGGCCACGAGCGCCTGCATGCGCGCGTCGCGCACCATGAAGTTCGTGGCCGAGGTGTCCTCGTCCAGCAGCAGCACGCGCGCACCGAGCTCGAGCGCCTCGACGATGTTCGCCGCCTGGCTGGTGCTGCCGCTGGCGTCGTCGCTGGAGAAGGCCCGCGTGGGGCGTCCTCGGGGCAGGTCTCCGATGAAGGGGTGGATGTCCACCTGCTCCACGCGCCGCCCGTCCTCCGCGCGGATCTTGACGGCGTCCCGGGACGTCACCACGCACTCGCGCCCGTCGCCGGGCACGTGCGGGTGCACGCCGCGCTCGAGGGCGCGCAACAGGGTGCTCTTGCCGTGATAGCCGCCGCCCACCACGAGCGTCACCCCGCGCGGCACACCGAGCCCTCGGAGGGTGCGGGTCGGCCCGTCGGGGCCCTCCACCGGGTTCGGCAGCTCGATCTCCACGCCCAGGGAATCCGGCGCGCGAAACGGCACGGGATCGCTTCGAAGCGGTCGATCGCTGGCCCCGCTCTCCCGCGGCAGCACCGCGCCGTCGGCCACGAAGGCCACGAGCCCCAGGTCGTCCAGGCGCCCGCGCACGTGCTCCTGGTTCTCCACGCACGCGACGAAGCCTCGCAGGCGCTCCTGGGGCAGCGACGCCCAGCGCAAGCTCCGGTTCGCCAGCCGCGGCAGCTCCTCGCCCAGCATGCGCTGCGCCTCGCGCCCCAGCACCCGGCGTCCGCTCGCCGGCAGCCCCACCGCCAGGCGAGCCTCGACCCAGTTCGCGTTCACCACGGCCGCGGTGCGTTCCAGCACCTCCTGGCCGCCCGCGTCCACCGACACCAGGCCGCTCTTGCCGCTGCCCCGGCGTCGCTCTCCGCCCTCGCGGATCGTCTCCCGCATCACCCGGGCGAGCACGTCCTCGAGCGCCACCCGTCGCACGCGATCGCGAAAGAGCTCCTCCGGAAGCTCCGCCGCGTCCGCGGCCAGCCGCAGGCGCACGCGCGAGGGCGCGGCGAAGGGATCGCCCTGCACGTGGTCCACGTGGAGCTCGAGCGGCCCGCTGCGCCAGCCGCCCTGGATCTCCCGATACGCCTTGTAGCCGCGCCCGTCGATCCGGGACAGCACGCGGGCGAGGTCGTCGAGGCTTCGCAGGCGGGTCTCTCCTAGGCGAAGAGTGGGAGCTGGGGGCCTCGTTCCGGAATCCGGAAGGAGTCCGTCGATAGCGCGACGGCCTCGCTGGAGAGCCCGTGACGCCGGCAACCGAGCTGGAAGAGGCCTCGGATCTGCTCCGCGTGGAGCCCCTGGCCGTGCATGCGGTGGCCGAAGCGCGGGTCGTTCAGGCGCCCGCCTCGCATCTCGCGGATGCGATTCACGACCTTCCCCTTGCGCTCCGGGAAGTGACGCTCCAACCAATCCACGAAGAGCGGGGCGACGGCGTGCGGAAGTCGCACCAGCGTGCGGCGGGCGAAGCCCGCCCCGGCCTGCGCGGCGCGGGCCAGGATGGCCGGGACCTCGTGCTCCGTGAGCCCGGGGATGATGGGACCGATCAGCACCCCCACCGGCACGCCCGCCCGGGCGAGCGCCGTGATGGCCTCCAGGCGCAGCTCTGGTCTCGAGGTGCGGGGCTCCATCACGCGGTGCAGATCCGGGTCGAGCGTCGTCACGGACAGGAAGACGGCGGCGGCCCGGTGCCGGGCCAGGTCGGCGAGCAGGTCGGCGTCGCGCGCCACCAGCCGGTTCTTCGTGATCACCAGCACCGGGTTGCGGAACGCGGCCAGCACCTCCAGGCAGCCGCGCGTCAGGCGAAGTCGGCGCTCCACCGGCTGGTAGGGGTCGGTCACGCCGGAGAGCGCCAGCACCTGGGGCGTCCAGGAGCGCGCCGCCAGCTCGCTCGCCAGCCGCTCCGGCGCGTCCTGCTTGACCAGGATCTTCGTCTCGAAGTCGAGCCCCGCGGAGAAGCCCAGGTACTCGTGGGTGGGTCGGGCGTAGCAGTAGATGCAGCCGTGCTCGCAGCCGCGGTAGGGGTTCAGGCTGGCGTCGAAGCCCACGTCCGGGCTCTGGTTGCGGGAGATCACGCTGCGCGCGGGGTCGCGCAGGAACTCCGTGCGCGGCAGCACGCGCTCCTCGTCCGGTCCTACGGCCTCGGGCGGCTCGGGCTCGTAGCGCAGCCGCTCGAAGCGGTTGGGAGGATCGGACGCGGCTCCGCGGCCACGCATGGAGGGAGGAGACGTCGGCACGTCAGGGTACCAGCAGGACCTTTCCCACGTTCTTGCGGTCCTGGATGTAGTGATGGGCCTCGGGCGCACGGTCGAAGGGGAAGCTCGCCGCCACGACGGGCTTGACCACCCCTTCGCGGGCCAGCTGGAGGATGCGCTCCATCCAGCCGCTCACGCGATCCGCCTCCTCCCAGAGGTGTCCGAGGTTCACCCCGAAGACGCCCTTGTTCTGGTTCATGAGCGAGAGCGGCGTGAACTGGAGCCAGGGCGTCTGGGCCGCGGCCTTCAGGAAGGAAGCCCAGCTCTTCTGCTTGCCGCTGGCGGCGGACGACATGCCGAACATGCCGAGGCGGCCGGTGGGGGCCAGGGCCCGATAGCTCTTCTTGAAGGACTTCCCACCCACGGCGTCCAGCACCAGCTCCACGCCGCGCCCGTGCGTGAGCTCGCTCACCCGCTCCTCGAAGTCCTCGGTGGTGTAGTCGATGCACGCCTCCACGCCCAGGGACTTCAGGAACGCGTGCTTGCCCGAGGACGCGGTGCCGATGACGCGGGCCCCGATGCGTCTGGCCAGCTGGATGGCGGCGACCCCTACGCCTCCCCCCGCCGAGTGCACCAGCATGGTCTCGCCCTGCTTGAGGCCGCCCATCACCTCGATCAGCTGCCAGGCGGTGAGGTAGTTCACCGGAATCGCGGCCGCCTGCTCGGCGGAGAGGTGCTCCGGGCGGGTGTACACCTGGACCTCCGGCACGCACAGGACGTCCGCGTAGCCACCGAAGCGCGTCATGGCGAGCACGTCCCGGTCCACCCAGTCGCGCTCCACGCCGTCGCCCACGCTGTCCACGCGCCCGGCCACCTCGTAGCCCACCACCACCGGCATGGGCGGCAGATCCGGATACAGCCCGAGACGGCCCATGATGTCGGCGAAGTTCACGCCCGAGGCCTGCACCCGGATGCGCACCTGCCCCGGCTTGGGGATCGGATCGGGCGCCTCGCGCAGCTCGAGCACCTCCGGAGGCCCCGCCCGCGGAATCCAGATCTGACGCATGGCCCCATTCCTCCCTGGCAACGGGTGCGATTCTACTGGACGGCGCTCACCCGGGCCGAGAGCCAGTGTTCCAGTGGCCTCGCGGCCTTGCGGCGAAAGGCCAGGTCGAGAGCGAAGCGTTCCAGGGCCTGCTGCAGGGCACGTTCGCCGGTGGGGAGCGGGTGGCTGCGGAAGAAGGCGGCCACGTCTCGCTTGTGTGCCGGGGTTCCCAGCGCCGGCGTCACCTCGATCAGGCGGGCGGCGAGCATGGGAGGCATGCGCCGGCGCAGGGCCTTCCAGCGCCGCTTGACGAAGCTCCAGGCGCGCTCTCGCGCGGCGGGGTTGGCGAGGGCGCGCGCCAGCAGGAAGGCCACGTCCTGGGTGGGCACCCGCTCCGTGAGCGAGAGGGCGAGGGCGCGGTCCACCAGGGCGGGTCGGCGGAAGTCGGCCAGCCCCAACAGGAAGCGACGACGCTCCTGGGGCGTCTCGGGACGATCGAGTGCGGCGAGCAGGGCGTCGAAGCGGTCCGCGTCCCCGGTCCGTGCCGCCAGGGCCACGACGAGGTCGGCCAGGTTCGGTTCGAGGGAGCGGCGGTCGGCGAGCAGGCCTGGGAACCGCCGGGCTGCCTCGTCGAGCACCTCGGGATCGCCGGCGACGCCTCCGACGATCCCGAGCAGGGCTGCGCGCCGCAGCCGCACGTCGTCGCCCTCCTTCGGCGCCGGATCCCAGCCCAGCGATCGGGCCGCGTCCCCGAAGACGCCTGCCACCCACGTGCGCAGACGTTCGGGCGTCCGTGCTCCCGAGGCCGGCGCGATGCGGTCCTCCAGCAGCTCGAGCGGGCCCCGCAACGCCAGGAGCACGTCCGGGTCCGGCTCGTCGCCGAAGCCCTCCACCAGCTCGAGGAAGGTGTCCACGGTTGCGCGCCCGGCGCGGGTGAGCGCCCAGTGGTGATCGAGCAGCCCCATGCGCTCCACGGCCGTGAGCCGCGCGCGGTGTCGGGCCAGGGCGCGCACGTCCGGCGGCTCGTGGAGCGGCCGGAAGAAGCCGGCCTCGTCCGCGTTGCCGTACACGAAACCCGGGTCGACCGGGCCGAGGTCGACGGTGTCGCGCGCTCGCGTCAGGAGATGGCGCACCAGGCGGCTCTCGCCGTTTGCCTCGCCCACGCGTCCCACCCAGGGGATCGGCCAGCGCGCGGGGCGGCTGGCGGCGGCGCGCGATGGGCGGGGCGGCCGGGCGGTGAAGCGCTCCTGGCGCAGGGCGAGGTGGGTGTGCCCGTTCTTCGTGCGCCGGCGCACGCCCACCAGCGGGAGCCCCTCCTGCTCGATCCAGCCGCGCACGATGGGCTCCACCGGCTCGCCCGCCGCCTCCGAGAGCGCTCGCCACAGGTCCGAGCCGGTGGCATTGGCCTCGCGGTGGCGGCGGATGTACGCGCGCACGCCGCGGCGGAAGGTCTCTCCGCCCAGGAAGCGCTCGATCATGCGCACCACCGAGGCCCCCTTCTCGTAGGTGATGAGATCGAAGTTCTGGGTGGCGTCGTTGGGCGTGCGGACGACGGTGTGGATCGGGTGCGTGTGGCGGAGCGAGTCCAGGCGCAGCGCGGCCGCACGGTGATGCTGGAAGTCGTGCCACATCTTCCAGCCCGGTTGCCAGTCGTTCACCACGTGGAACGCCATCCAGGTGGCGAAGGCCTCGTTCAGCCACAGGTCGTCCCACCAGGCCATGGTGACCAGGTCGCCGTACCACATGTGGGCCAGCTCGTGGCAGACCACCTCGGCGAGGCGCTTCTTCTCCTGGAGCGTCACCGTCTCCGGATCCGCCAGCAGCAGGGTCTCGCGGAAGAAGACCGCGCCCGCGTTCTCCATGGCTCCGGCCTCGAAGTCCGGCACCGCCACCAGGTCGAGCTTGGCGTAGGGGTAGGGCAGGTCGAAGTACGCCTCGAGCCGCTGCAGGCACTCGCGCGCAGCCTCGAGGCCGAGGGCGGTGAGCTTCCCCTTGCCGGGGACGTGCCAGACGCGGATCTCGGTGGGACCCAGCGTCACGGGCTCCGAGCTCTCGAGCTCGCCCACCGCGAGGGCCACCAGGTAGGTGGAGAGCGGCGGCGTGGCCTGGAAGTGCACGGTCTGGCGCTTGCCGGCGTGGCGCTCCCGCCTGGCCACCGGCGCGTTGGAGAGCACCGCGTGGCCCGCAGCGGTCGTCACGGCGAAGCGGAAGCGCGCCTTCATGGAGGGCTCGTCGAAGCAGGGGAAGAAGCGGCGCGCATCGGCCGCCTCGAGCTGGGTGAAGGCGTAGCGGCGCTCGCCGGAGCTCGCGGCGTAGAGTCCGCGCAGGTCGCTCCGAAGCCGGCCCGCGAAGGCGAGCCGCAACGTCGCCTCGCCTGCCGGGACCGGCCGCTCGAAGTGGACGATCAGTCGCTCGTGCTCGGCGTCGGTCTCGATGCGGCCGCGCCGGGAGACACCATTCGCCTGCAGTCTAGGCTTCGTGACGCGCAGGTCCGCGGCGTGCAGCTCGACGGAACGTCGCGCGCGCTCGAGCGCGAGGCGGATCGCAACCTCGCCCGTGAAGCGCGGCCCCGCGGTCGGATCCACCTCCACGTGCACGGCGTAGTCGCGCGGTCGCACGTCCGTCGGGAGCCGGTGGCCGCGTCGCCCCATGGGCCGGGCAGGATACGGAAAGCCATCTCGGCACGCCGGGTCGGACGTGCTCAGGGCGCCGGGACGAACAGCTCCTGGGAGATCGCGTTGCGCTTCGCGACGATGCTGCTCATCACCACGGCGTGCGCGTCCGCGGTGAGCCACCGGGCCAGCTGGATGGCGTAGAGCGGGCTGGCCGGATCGCCGGAGGAGCCGCCCGGGATCTGGTTGAAGCCCCGGACGCGGCCGCCCCCCGGCCCGGGGAGACCTCCGACGCCGACGTAGCGCCGCACCGGTCCGCCGCCGAACTGGAAGTCGTCCGCATCGTCGGCGCGGGCCGAGAAGCCCGAGGCGTTCACGACCTCGTAGCCGCCGTCCCGGGCGAGGCCCGGGAGGCCCGGCGCCAGGTCCTCGAATCCGCCCGCGGGCGGGATCGAGAACTCGGGCACGAAGGGGTGGTCGAGCGTGATGCGGTGCAGCTTGCCCCAGAGGTAGTCGTCCTGGTCGGTGGAGTTGCCGAAGGCCGGGGCGAAGTCGTCGGAGGCGAGGGCGTCGAGGGCGTCGCGCAGGGCCGCGAGCAGTGTCGCGTCGCGGCGCTGCTCCGCCGTGAGCCCGGCCGGCTCCGGGAAGAAGTTCACGCCCGAGGCGCCCACGCCGGTGAAGGGCTCGCTCGAGAGCAGGTGGAACGCCGCCTTGAGCGCGTCCCCCGAGCCCACGCCCAGGCCGAACTGCCCGAGCGGGCCGTCGATCACGCCTCTGACCACCTGGCCGCGCCAGACGTTGTAGATCGTGGCCGCGACGCTGGCCACGCGCTCGTGGCGCGGCACGTTCCCGCGCCGCTTGCCCGGGGGATCGCTGGCGTCCCAGCCTTCGGGGATGCCGGTCGGCGTGGAGAAGTCCCAGCTGCCGAGCCGCTTCAGGGCCTCCGCGACCCCCGGGTCGCTGGCGAAGGCGGCCAGCTCGGCCGGTGCCCCGGATGTTCGCGCGGCCTCGTAGGCCCGCAGCAGGAAGGGCGTCATCAGCTCGGCGTCGAGCAGCTGCACGTTGGCCTGGAAGCGCTGCATGTCGCGTACCGAGATCTTCTTGCCCCGGTCCAGCTTCTCCCGGATCAGGCGCGTGATGCGACCCGCACGTAGCCCGTTGG
>JBFGJV010000116.1:0-8940 GCA_041577015.1 Myxococcota bacterium | reverse complement strand
CTACCGCGCGCCGCTTCACCATCCATCAGCTCGAGATCGTGCCCACGGACCCGACCGCCTACAAGGTGGACGGCGAGGTCCGCCGCATGAAGTCCACCACTGTGCAGGTCCAGGTGCGTGAGAGCGACGGGAGCCTCTCGACGCGCGAGCACACCTTCTGGGAGAGCGAATACGGCCCGATCGTCACGCTTCCGGGCGGGCTCTCCTGGACCCGCTCGTTGGCGTTCGCGATCCAGGATGTGAACCGGGAGAACTTCCGCATCTTCGACCAGTACCTGCGCATGAACCAGGCCGGGAGCGTGGCGGAGCTGGCCCGGGCCGTCGAAGAGGAGGTGGCGCTCCCGTGGGTGAACACGGCCGCCGCCGACCGCTTCGGCAACGCCTACTACGCCGACGTCGGCGCGATCCCCAACCTGCCGGACGCCCACTTCGAAGCCTGCTCCACGCCGGCCTCGTCCTTCCTGCTTCCGCTGGGGCTCTACCTGCTGGACGGCTCGCGCTCCGAGTGCGATCTCCTCACCGATCCGGACGCTCCCCAGGCCAAGATCTTCGGCGCCGGCAATCTCCCCAGCATCCGGCGCAGCGACTGGGTGCAGAACTCGAACGACAGCTACTGGCTGGCCAATCCGGAGCAGCGCCTGGAGGGCTTTGCGTCGATCATCGGGCCCGAGGGCGTGGCCCAGGGGCTACGCACGCGGCTGGGCATCCTCCAGGCGCGAGCGCGCCTGGCCGGGACCGACGGGCTGCCCGGGAACCGCTTCACGCTCGACTCGCTGCTGGCCACCGTGTACGGCAACCGCAACCTGAGCGCCGAGATCGCCCTGGACGACCTCCTCACGCTCTGCGACCAGGAGTCCAAGAACGTGGATCTCGGCGGCCGCGTGGTGGACGTGGGCACGGCCTGCACGATACTCGACGCCTGGGACCGTACCATGAACCCGGAGGCCGTGGGTGCCGCGATCTGGCTTGAGTTCTGGCCTAACGTGCGCGGCACCTCGGGCCTCTACGCGGTCCCCTTCGACGCGGCCGACCCGGTGACGACGCCGCGCGGGATCGACCTCGGGAACCCGGCCGTGCGCACGGCCGCGCTCCAGGCCCTGGCGGAGGCGGTAGCCTTCCTGACGGACAACGAGATCCCGCTCGACGCGCCCTGGGGCCAGGTCCACTTCGAGGAGCGCAACGGCGAGCGCATCCCGATCCACGGGGGTCCAGGGACCCACGGCGTCTACAATGCCATCAGCTCGCGCTTCCGCTCCGGCGAGGGCTACACGCCCATCACCGGCGGCTCGAGCATCGTCACGGTGGTGACCTTCGGCAGGCAGGGGCCGCTCGCGCGCGCCGTGCTCACCTACTCCCAGTCCACGGACCCGGAGAGCCCTCACTTCGCCGACCAGACCAAGCTCTTCTCCGCCCAGGGCATCAACCCGCTGCCCTTCGCGCTGCGCGACATCAAGCGCGACCCCAACCTGGAGGTGAAGAAGCTGCGGGAGCGGCGCCGCTAGCTCGGTGGGTTTCGCAGGCCTCCATCCGACCCGCGACCCGACGCCCGAGGCCTGCCTCGTGCCGACTCGCTTCCTCGACTTCGAGGCCCCCGAGGTTCGCGCGCTCGTCGCGCGCACGCTCGGCGACGTCACCGATCCCACCGAGCGCGCGGTGCGGCTCTTCTACGCCGTCCGCGACGGGATCCGCTACGACCCCTACGCCACCGGCTCCGACCCGGAGGCCTATCGCGCCAGTCGCGTGGCGACGGCGGCCGCCGCGTTCTGCATCCCGAAGGCGGTGCTGCTCACCGCCGCGGCTCGCGCCGTCGGGATCCCGAGCCGCCTCGGCTTCGCCGACGTGCGCAACCACCTCTCCAGCGAGAAGCTCCGCGCCCGCATGGGCACGGATCTCTTCGTCTTCCACGGCTACTCGGAGCTGCACCTGGACGGGCGCTGGCTCAAGGCCACCTCCGCCTTCAACCGCGAGCTCTGCCAGCGCTTCGGCGTGCTGCCCCTCGAGTTCGACGGCACTGCCGACGCCATGCTGCACCCCTTCGACGCCCGGGGCGAGCGGCACATGGAGTACGTGCGGGATCGCGGGGCCTGGTCCGACCTCCCG
Source organism: Myxococcota bacterium (assembly GCA_041577015.1). Classification (GTDB taxonomy): domain Bacteria; phylum Myxococcota_A; class UBA9160; order UBA9160; family PR03; genus JBFGJV01. Next base: position 6,840 of record JBFGJV010000116.1, on the reverse strand, counting down.
CTCGACGAGATCCTAGGTGTCTTCCGGGCGACCTACGGCCGGCGCGATCTCACCCGCGCGACGCCCGAGCGTGACCCCGCCTTCCACGGGTCAGGCTCCTAGCCGCCTCCCGCTCTAGCGATCCTGCAACTCCTCCTCGTGCAGCTCGTGCACGAGGCGCATGATCTCGGCTCGCTTCTGCAGGCGTCGGACCAGCTTGGCGTCCGGGCTGGTGACGGTGATGCGGATCCCGTTCTCGACGTTCTCCACCTGGAACGAGGCGCCCGGCGTCGCCATCGGGCACATCCCCATCATTCCGCCGTGCATGCCGTGGTGCATGCCCTTGTGTCCCATGCCGCGCTTCATCATGCCCTGGCCCTGCGAGCCTTGCTGGTGGTGAGCGGCCAGGACGCCCAGAGGCGCCGCGAGCAGGGCGAGAGCCAAAGGCAGGGCGAGTCTTCGTGTCGTCATCGAGGTTCCCTCCGTCGATCGAGTGAGTCGGGACGTCAAGCCTCCCGCGCCCTGGCGCGGAGCTTCTCCAGGATGATCCGTGAGAGCTGCTCGTCGCCGAAGTAGCCGACGCGGATGCGGACGTGCGTCAGCCGTTCGCTGGTGCGGCGCAGGGAGACGCGGATCCGCTTGTCTTCGGAGCCCCGGGCCCAGATCGTTGCCGAGATGCCGTCCTTCTCGGTGGAGGTCACGGCCAGGCCCAGGTCGGCCAGGGCAGCGCGAGCCGCCGTCCAGGCGCGGTCCAACGACATCTCCTCGGTGGACTCCAAGTCGCCCCGCACGTAGGCGACCGTGCCCGCGCCGGCGGCGGCGCCCCCGGCCAGCAGCGCGAGGGTACAGCCCGGGGCGGTCAGGAGGGCCACGGTCAGGAGGAGGACGCGCGTGTCCATGGAGCGCAATGACCATACCGTAGCGAGAAGGGCGCGGACGCCCGAATAATCCCCGCCGGGGCGCGTCCCATCCTCCCCCCTTCGCGCCAACCGCTTCAGCTCGGACGGGCCTCCGCCCGCCACAAGGAGAAGACATGTCGAAGCGATCGATCGTCGTCCTGGGACTCGTCCTCGCCCTCGGGGGCTTCGCCGCCCCGGCCGGGGCGGCCGACGACCCGACCGGCGCCGCCACGGAGGCCGTCGAGACCAGCCGCGGGCAGCGCGGCTTCTTCGGGCGCTGGTGGGATCGGGTGCGCGGGCGCGGCAACCCCGCCACGCCCGAGGGCCGGCAGTTTCACGAGGAGCGCCGCGCCGAGCAGAGCGAGCGTCTGGAGACGCGCCGCGAGGAGGCCCTCGAGCGGGCCAGGCAGCGCTACGAGGCCGATCTCGAGCGCGCCGATTCCGCGCCCCCGGAGCAGGTGGAGGCGCAGCGCGAGCGCGCCAAGCGCCGCTACGACGAGGCTGTGGAGCGAGCCGAGTCTGGCTACGAGGATCGCAAGGACCGCATGGAGCGACGCGACGAGGCCTGGGGCGAACGGAGCGACGAGAAGATGGAGCGGCGGAGCGAGCGCGAGCGGAAGAAGGCCGAGAAGCGCGCCGAGAAGCAGAGCAAGAAGGCGGAGAAGCGTCGCGGCAAGAAGGGCGACGGCGACGACAGCGACGCTGCGTCGGACGAGGACGACAGCGACGGCGCATCGGACCACGACGACAGCGACACCGACCACGAAGACTCCGACACCGAGAGCGACTAGGTCCGACGGACGAGAGCCATGAGGTGGCGAACCCCGTGCTGGCTGCTCGCCGTGCTGGTCCTGGCCAGCGGCTGTGCGCAGGTCCCCTACCGGTTCGGCCAGGGCCTGGAGGGCGAGCACACGCTCGCCCTCCAGGCGGGGGAGGCCCAGATCGAGCGCGGACGTCCTCACGCGCTGGTGGACGCCCTCGGCCACTATCTGCTCTCGCTTCCCACCAAGCTCCTGCTGCTCTCCTGGAAGGTGGACAACCACGACCTCTCGCCGGAGACCGAGGCGGCGTTGCGCCAGTACCTGGACGAGAACGGCCTCGCCTACGTGAAGGTGCGCGTCAACCAGTACGCCCCCGGCGACGAGTGGCGGCGGCTCTTCGCGAACCAGGACGTCCACGCGCTGTGGCGCTACACCGCGGGGATCCTCACCGTGACCGCCTACACCCTCTTCCCGCAGCGCCTCTTCGGCGGCGACAACTACAATCCCTTCACGAACACGGTGAGCCTCTACTCCGACCACCGGGCCATCGCCCTCCACGAGGCGGGCCACGCCAAGGACTTTGCGGGCGCGCGGAACAAGGGGACCTACGCGGTGCTGCGCCTGCTGCCGCTCGTGCCGCTGTTCCAGGAGGCAGAGGCGACCGGCGACGCCATCGGGTACGAACGCGTCCGCGGCGGGAGCCAGGACGAGAAGCGCGCCTACCGCATCCTCTACCCCGCCTACGGCACCTACGTGGGCGGCGAGGCCTCGCGCTGGATTCCCGGGCCGGCCTGGCTCTCCTACGCGATCACCTACGGCATGGCCGTGCCGGGGCACGTCGTCGGCTGGGTGCGCTCGGCCTTCGTGGAGGAGCGCCCGCGACCGGACCCGGAGCTCTGGCAGATCCCGGAGCCCACCGAGCCGCCTCAGCCGTCCGAGGCGCGGAACGAGAAGGGCGCGGCGTTGCTGGCGCGCACGGCATTCGCTAGCGGCGACTCCCGGTAGGGCTCGGCGTCGGGATCGATCCGGATCTCCCAGGCGCGGGCATCGATCCGGTGCGCGCGGGCTTGAGGGTTCACGGCCGCCACGGTCGCGTCGAGGGTGGCGTCCTTCTCGTCCTCGAGCAGCGCCAGCCAGGCGTCGGGCTCGCCCGGCGCGAAGGCGGCGCACTCCTCGATCCAGAAGCGGCCGCGGCGCTCGTCCAGGAGCTCGAAGCGCCGGCGCACGTAGTCGGGCGGGAAGGCCGGGTCCACCTGGAGCGTCTTCAGGATCGAGGCCGCGTCGTCTCCCATGATGCCGAGGGCGGCCCGCACGCGCGGCAGGTGCACGGGGGCCACGGCGCGCCAGTGCTCCCGTACCAGCTCGCCCGCCGCCTCCTTGCCCCACCGCTCGCGGATCGAGGCGAAGGCCGCGCGCATCAGCAGATGGGTATCCAGAGCGAACTCCTTGCACTGCCGTGCCAGCACCGGCTGGGCGAAGCGCTCCAGCCTGAGGGCCGACTCGAAGGGGCCGGCGTAGTCCTCCAACCCCTCGTGCGGCCCAGCGAGCGTCGGGAAGACGAACCGTGCCGCGCGGGACGCGCGCACGCGTCGGGTGAGCGCGTGTTCGGAGACGGCCCCCGCCTCCGCGTCCATGAAGACCCGCCAGCGGCAGGTGGGCCCGCTGTCTCCGATCCGGAGCGGCGGCCGGTGCTCCGCGCGGCAGCGGGCGCGTGGGTTCACCGCCATCACCGTGGCGTCGAAGGTGGTGTCCTCCATGTGGTGGCAGAGCTGGACGATGGCCGCCTCCTTCCCGCCGGAGTGTCGGAACACGTCCTGATAGGCGCCGCAGAAGTCGAGCGAGAAGTAGCCGAGCTTGTCGTCCACCAGCTCGTAGCGGACGTCCATGTACTGGTGCGGGAAGCCCACGTCCAGCTGCAGCGCCTTCAGGATCGCCGAGACGCCGTCGCCCGGGATCCCGAGCTGCTCGCGATTGCGGCGGCTGTAGACGGGGCTGGCGCCGATCCACTCGTCGCACGCGACGGCCGTCATGGCCGTTCGCCCGAAGCGCGACCCCACCAGCGGCATGAGACCGCGGTCGTGCAGGTGGGCGAAGAGCATGAACTCGCGGCCCAGCCGCGCCAGCGCCGGCCGCGAGAGCCTCTCGAGACCGAAGTCGGGCTCGAAGGCGCCGCCGTAGTGGTCGAGCAGGGCCATGGCGCGCTCGCCTAGGTCTCCACCCCCGCGATCGCCTCTTCGGTGGGGCGCAGGAGCCCTGCCGCGCGCGGGTAGCCCACGTACTGCGCCAGGTGGACCAGCACCTCGCGCACCTGCTCCGCCGTGAGCTCGCCGTTCTTCAGGGCGGCCCGAACCTGGATCTTCCAGGTGGGAGCCTCGCCAAGGGCAGCGATCACGCCCATCACCAGCAGGCGCCGATCGCGGATGGGCAGCGCCTCGCGCGTCCAGACCTCCGCGAAGAGCTGCTCCAGCATCAGGTCGGCGAAGGCGCTCGCCCCCGGCTCCGGCACCGGAACGTCACCCGCGTAGACCCGGTTCATCATCTCGACGCCCCGTGCGCGCCGCTCGTTACCCGCCATGGCCTCCCTCCTACGCCTCGCGATCGGCGATGGTCGCGTACCAGTCGAAGCTCCCGCGCCGCACCCAGCCGGGCATCTTGGCGCCCTTCTTCATGCGCTCGAGCATCCGGGGGGTGAGCTGGCCCGCCTTGGCCATGGCGCCGAAGGTGGCGGCGGCGTTGCCGTGGTCGAAGAAGTCCCGCTGCCAGCGCCAGCGGTAGTCCCCGGCGTAGCAGAACCAGGAGCCTCCGGTGCCCGCGATCTCGTAGGGGTTGCCGTCGGGATCCTTCACGGGTGCGAGCTGGCGCCAGATTCCGATCACCTCGCCCCGCCGCTCGTCGATCAGGGTGCGCACGTAGGGATAGGTCCAGTGCTCGAGACCCTCCATCTCCGTCCCGAACACCCAGTCGTGGATCTGCTGTCGCCCCTCCGCGAGGAAGTCCCAGCCGGGGCCGTTGTTCCAGGTGTAGACGGCGTCCTCGGTGTAGAAGCGCGACATCCTGGACCAGTCGCCGGTGCGGCCGGCCTCCTCGTTGGCGGCCACCCAGCGTCGCACCATCTCCTCGAGCTCCGGGCGGGGGAAGGACGGCATGGCTCTCCTCTCAGTTCTCGACGCGCAGGGCGCTCGTGGGACAGTATCGGACGGCCCGCTGGACGCGATCGCGAAGCGCCTCGGGCGGCTCGTCCTGGACCAGCCGGAGGACGCCCTCGTCGTCCAGCCGGAACACCTCGGGCGCCTCCCGCTGGCACTCGCCGTGCCCCTGGCAGAGGTCGCGGTCCACGACCACGCGCATCAGGCCGCCCGGCGTCGGTAGCGAGCGCGACACGGCTGCCGGAGCTGCACCACCATCTTCGAGTGGTCGTTGCGGTAGCTCGCGGGCGGCTGGGCCAGCTCGAAGTCGTAGGCTCGCAGCAGCACGCTGAAGATCGCCTTGAGCTGGATCATCGCGAAGGGCGCCCCGACGCAGCGGTGGCGGCCGGCGCCGAAGGGGATCCAGGCGAAGAGCTGGCGGTCCGAGCCGCGGCCCTCGTCGTAGCGGTCCGGGTCGAAGCGGTCCGGATCCGGGAAGCACTCGGGCATGCGGTTGGAGACCGCCGGCGAGACCCCCACCAGCTCGCCCGCGGGCACGGTCCAGGCGCGGTAGTCGAAGTCGGACATCACCTTGCGCATCAGCAGGATCAGGGGCGGGTGCAGCCGCAGCGACTCCTTGATGCCGTTCTCGAGCTGGGGGATCTCGCGCAGCGCCTGGTGGCTCACGTCGCGGTCGTCGGCGTAGATCGAATCGAGCTCCTCCACCACGCGCTTCATGAAGACTGGGTGGCGCATCAGCTCGATCAGCGTCCAGGCCGCCGTCCCCGAGGTGGTGTGGTGGCCGGCGAACATCATGGAGATGAACATGCCGGTGATCTCGTCCATGGAGTAACGCGGCGCGCCGTCCGGCTGCTTCAGGGTGAGCAGGATGTCGAAGAGCTCGCGCTCCTCGCCCTGGAGCGTCCTGCGCTCCTCGAAGATCCTCGTCAGCAGCGCCACGAGCCGGGCGCGCGCCCGGTCGCGCTTGCGGAAGGCGGGCAGCGGGAGGTCGGGATTCACGTAGGCGAAGGCGTCGGTGCCCTTCTCGAGGTCGTAGAAGACGCGGTAGGTCTCCGGGGGCAGCGCCTCGCGGAACTGCCTGCCGATCAGGCACGCGCTCGAGGTGTAGATGGTGAGCTCGGAGAAGAAGTCGAGGAGGTCGATCTCGCCCTCGTCGCCGAGCCGCTCGGTCATCCGGCGCGTCTCGTCGGCGATGGTCTCCGCGTGCCCGCGCAGGAAGTCGGCGCGCAGCGAGCGGTTGCGCAGCGCCTGCTTGCGCTGCTCGGGCGTGGCGTCGAACACCACGCCCTTGCCGAAGATCGGCGTCATGAAGGGGTAGGCCGCCGCCTGGTCGAGCTGCTCGTCCGGGGCGCGGAAGAAGGCCTCCTGGGCGGCCTCCCCGGTGAGGAGCGTGACGCGGCTCCCCGCGAAGCTCATGGTGCCGATCTCGCCGCACTCGCGCCGCACGCGCCAGAACAGCTCGATCGGCCGGCGGCGCAGCTCGAGCAGGTGCCCCAGCAGCGGGAGCCCGCCCGAGAGGCGCGGGGGCGCGGCGCCGCTCACGCCGGCACCGCCATCACCTTGGTCTCCAGGTACTCCTCGAAGCCCTGGAGCCCGTTCTCGCGTCCCACGCCGCTCTGCTTCATGCCGCCGAAGGGCGTGTCCACGTGAAACCACTGGGCGCCGTTCACGGAGAGCGTCCCGGTGCGGATGCGGCGCGCCACGGCGAGGGCGCGCTCGGTGCTGGCGCTCGCGACCGCGCCCGAGAGGCCGTAGATCGAACGGTTCGCGATGCGCACCGCGTCGTCGTCGTCCTCGAAGGGGATCACGCACAGCACCGGGCCGAAGATCTCCTCCTGGGCGATCGTGGCGTCGGGGTCCACGTCGGCGAAGAGCGTCGGCTCCACGTAGAAGCCCTTGGGCAGGTGCTTCGGGACGCCGCCGCCCAGGACGAGGCGCGCACCTTCCTGCCGTCCCTTCTCGATGTAGGCCAGCACGCGCTCCTGCTGGCGGCGGCTCACCTGCGGACCCTGCAGGTTCCGGGGATCGGTGGGGTCGCCGTAGCTCCAGCTCTCG